>NZ_JBQQBX010000016.1:0-194170 GCF_052245475.1 Streptomyces sp. 7N604
AATGCCGCCCGCCGCAGGCCGCTTCGCGTTCTGTACGAGGCTTCGTCCGGGGCCCCCATCCGGGGCGCGCCCGGTAAGTGGTACGACGCCGCATTGCGCCAAGTCCCCGGCGAAATAAGGGAGTTGAGGCGAACCTCCGCTTATGTTTTTCGTACGTGCGTACATTCCTGTGGTATATGCAGCCGGAGCCGCCAAGCGGCCCCCGAGCGGCTATGCTCCCTGTTGCGCAGCGCGTTGTGGCGACTACAAGCTGTCGTGCCGACTGCTGCGCGCCGCTGACCGCATGAGGGTTCGGGCGTCCTGGGACCGGCTTCTTCGTGCAGGGATCACCATCGTGAGCGCGCCGCGGCCAAGTGCCGGTGAGCGTGACGATTGCTCGTCGCGCTTGTTCAGGTAGCCCGCTCGCCGGTGCCCAACCTCCCCCACGTGTTTCCTCGTTCCTTCACCTTTCCTTCCATGAGCTTTGTTGAGGATGCCGATGGTCCGTGCTGGCTCGTCACCCGATGACTGGGGGCCCGCCTCGACCCCTATGTGGTTACTGCCTCCCATCCTGGTGGCCGTATGCGCTGCGGTAGCCGTCTCGCTCGCCCCTCCCGGAGCCCGCGCGCCGGTCGTCTGGTGCGGTGTGGCGGCGACCGTGGCCGTGGCCGTCGCGGCCCTGGAGGCGGTGCGCCGGGGACGTACGATCGCCCGGCTGCGACAGCGGTCCGCCGAGCAGGAGGCGTTTCTGCACCGGCGCCTGGCCGACCAGGAGGCCGAGACGGTCCGGCTCGCCAAGGAGCTGCTGCCCGCCGCGATGGCGCGGCTCCAGACGGGCGCGCTGGGCGAAGAGGTGCTGCAGGACATCGTCCTCGAGTCCAGGCTCAACCCGGAGTTCGAGGCCGCCCACCAGGCGCTGCTGCGGTCCGTGGTCGAAGCGGTGGAGGCGGAGGAGGGCCTCCGGGACTCCGCGCAGCGGGCCTTCGTCAACATCGCGCGACGCGTGCAGGCCATCGTCCACCAGCAGGCGCAGGACCTGCGGGAGATGGAGGAGAAGCACGGCAAGGACCCGGACGTCTTCGGCGACCTGCTGCACCTTGACCACGGCACAGCGCTCATCGGGCGCCTTGCGGACAGCATCGCCGTACTCGGCGGAGCCCGGCCCGGCCGCCAGTGGCAGCAGAAGGTGCCGCTGTTCAATGTGCTCCGCGGCGCCATGTCCCGCATCCTCGACTACCGGCGAGTCGATCTGCACTCGGTGGCCGAGGTCGCGATCGTGGGGCCCGCGGTCGAGCCGCTGATCCATGCGCTGGCCGAACTCCTGGACAACGCCACGCGCTATTCGCCCCCGCAAACGCGCGTCCATCTGACCGCGATCGAGGTCCAGTCCGGTGTGGCCGTCGAGATCGAGGACGCCGGGGTCGGCCTCACCGAGGAGGCCCGCAGCCGCGCCGAGCGGGTGCTGGAGCAGGCCTCGGCAGGCCTGGACCTCGACGACCTCGGCGAGACACCGCGGCTCGGCCTGGCCGTCGTCGGCAGGCTCTCCCAGACCAACCGCTTCACGGTCTCCCTGCGCCCGTCCGCGTACGGCGGCGTACGGGCCGTCCTGATTGTCCCTCAGGAACTGACGGCCGCAACTCCGTCGCCCGGCGGGCAGGTTGCCCGAGCCGCCACCCTGCCGCCGCCCAGGCCCAGGGTCAGGCCGCTTCCGGCGCAGCCGGCCGAAGCCGCCGTCGAGGAGTCGGCACTCGCGCCGCCGCGGAACGCCAACGGCCTGCCCCAGCGCCGTCGCCGCACCCCGGCCGCCGCCCCGCGAGCGAGTTCCGCGCCCGCGGCCTCCGCCACGGTTCCCAAGCCGCAGCAGGCACCCGCCGATCCGCCCGTACAGCCCGGGGTGTGGCTGGCCGCCTTCCAGAGCGGTGTTTCCGGAGAGACACCATCGCCGGACGGCGCCGACCGGCCGGACAGCGATGAGTCCTTGGACAAGGAAGAGTAAGTCAGTGACACAGCAGCGGCTCAACATGGACTGGATGCTCAAGGATCTGGCGTCCGGTGTTCCGCAGACCCGCCACGTCGTGGTGCTGTCCTCGGACGGCCTGTGCATGGCCCAGTACGGCACGGATATCGATACCGCCGATCGCCTGGCCGCGGCCTGTGCCGGACTGCAGAGCCTGTCGGCGGCTGTCGCGGCCGAATTCCCGGACGGCGACGGGTACATGCGGCTCGTGGTCATCGAAGTCGGCGGCGGCTTCTTCTACCTGATGGCGGCCGGCGCCGGGGCGTATCTCGCGGTGCTCGCCGACGAAGGGGTGGACGCCGGACTCATGGGTCAGCGCATGCGGGACCTGGTCGCCCGGATCGGCGAGCACCTCACCAGCCCACCGCGGGCCGACGGGCAGGTCACGTGAGCGACGGCCCCGAAGAGACGAGTGGAGGACCGGAACAGGCACGCCAACAGGACTGGGAGGAGGGCGGACCGGAGCGGCTCTACGTCGTCACGTCCGGCCGTAGCCGCCCTGCCCAGCGGACCCCCATCGACCTGGTCACGCTGATCGTGACCCGGAGCGCGCCCGGGGCCGGCATGCAGCCCGAGCACGCAGCGATCATTCGCATGTGCGACTACCCGCTGTCCGTCGCCGAGATCTCCGCATATATCCACCTGCCCGTCAGCACGGTCACGGTGCTCCTTGCGGATCTCCTCGCCGACGGCCACATAGAGGCACGCGCACCGATCCCGGCTGCCGCGTTACCCGACGTAGAACTTCTAGAGGCGGTGATGCATGGACTGCACAACCTCTGAGGCCTTTGTGGGGCCCCGGAGCGAGGACGCTCTTCCCGCCTCGGCCGCTTCAGCGGTCAAGGTGGTGATCGTCGGCGGATTCGGAGTCGGAAAGACCACGCTGGTCGGCTCTGTGAGTGAGATCCGCCCGCTGACCACCGAGGAGACCATGACCCAGGCCGGTGTCGGCGTCGACGACATCGCCGGGGTGGAGCGAAAGACCGCGACCACCGTGGCCATGGACTTCGGCCGGATCAGCCTGAACGAGCAGCTGGTGCTCTACCTGTTCGGCACGCCCGGCCAGGAGCGCTTCTGGTTCCTGTGGAACGGGCTGTTCGAAGGCGCGCTGGGCGCGGTGGTCCTGGTCGACACCCGGCGGCTGGAGGTCAGTTTCGATGTGATCGGCCGCCTGGAGGACCGGGGCGTGCCCTTCGTGGTCGCCATCAACGCCTTCCCCGACGCACCGGTGCATTCCGTGGCCGAACTTCGCGCGGCCATGGACCTCCCCGACTACGTCCCCATGGTCAACTGCGATGCCCGCGACCGTGGGTCCTGCCGCGATGCCCTGCTGACGCTCATGCGCTACCTGTACACCCTCACTACCGCGACTCCGGAGTCACAGTGACTGCCTCTTCCTCTGATCAGACCCGCACCGAGTCCGCCACTGCGCCGCCCCCGGAGTGTCCAGCCCACGTCCACATGGGTTCCGGCGGGCTGGTGCGGCTGTTCGGGCCCGAGTACGAAGCCGACCCGATGCGTGTGTTCGAGGAGCTGCGCGCCAAGCACGGTGCGGTGGCGCCCGTCCTGCTGACCGGGGATCTGCCGGCGTGGTTGGTGCTCGGCTACCGCGAGAACCTGGATGTCCTGCGGACACCCGGCCGGTTCTCCCACGACTCCCGTCTCTGGCACCAGCTGAAGGAGGGCAAGGTCCCTCCCGACTCTCCGATCCTGCCGGTGATCGGCTGGCGGCCCGACTGCCTGTCCGCCGACGGGGAGGAGCACCGGAGACTGCGCGACGCGATCATCGAGAGCCTGGGGCGCTTCGACCGGCGCGGGATCCGGCGCTACGTCACCCGCTTCGCCAACCAGCTGATCGACGACTTCGCCGCCGACGGGCATGCCGAGCTGCTGGCCCAGTACGCAGAGCAACTGCCCATGTTCGTTCTGACCCAGCTCTTCGGGATGCCCGAGGAGGCCGCTCCGCGCATGGTGGAGGCCACCACGGAGCTCGTGAAGGGGTCGGAGAAGGCCATCGCCAGCAATGAGTACATCAGAGACGTGCTCGGAGAACTCGTGGCTCACAAGCGCGCCGCGCCTGGTGCCGACCTCGCGTCGTGGCTGATCAGCCACGACGCCGGGCTCAGCGATGACGAGATCCTCAACCACTTGTGGCTCGTCCTCATCGCGGCGAATGAGAACACCACGAGCCTGATGGCGAGCACTCTGCGCATGGTGCTGACGGATCCGCGCTTCCGTGCATCCCTGGCCGGCGGTTACATGACCCTTCCCGACGCCGTCGAGCAGGTTCTGTGGGACAAGCCCCCGACGATTGTGCTTCCAGCCCGGTGGGCCACCGGTGACACGGAGCTCGCTGGCCAGTCCATCAAGGCCGGGGACATGCTCTTGCCCGGCCTGGCTGCCGGCAACGTCGACTCGGAGATCCGTCCCGATCTCGAGGTCCCCATGCACGGGAATGGTTCCCACCTCTCGTTCGGCGGTGGCCCGCACGAGTGTCCGGGCCGGGAAATCGCGCGAGCCATTGCCGACACCGCCGTTGACACCTTGCTCATGCGGCTGCCCGATCTTCAGCTTGCCGTTCCCGAGAGCAAACTGAGCTGGCGTACCACTACCTGGATCCGGTACCTGCGGGCCCTGCCTGTGAAATTCGAGCCGCGACGGCCTGAGCCCCTCACCTCGGCCGGACCCTCACAACGGCCTTCGCCCCGTCCGGCGGCCGAGGGCTCAGTGCCCCAGGACATGTCGACGGCTTCCGCGTCTACGGCGCCGGTCAGCGAATCCGGGGCCCGGCCGTCCTGGTGGAAGTCCTTGAAGAGGTGGCTGCGTCGGCGGTAGCCCATCTTCGAGGTCCACCAGGTCGTCGGGTCGGCGTACGCACGGGGGCGAGGACTTCCCTGGCCGTTCAGGACTCAGCCTCGCCCCGCGCGTCACTGAGCAGAGCCGATCTCCGCGTGCTGCTGAGACATTGATCAGCGGTGGCGCGCCGTCAGGCTTGGAGCGATGGGATGTCGTCGAGCAGCCTCATGCGCGTCGGCGCTCCCGGGTAGTGGTGCGGGGCGAGATAGCTGTTGCCATACACATTCCCGTTCACCATGTGGCGCACAAGCTCCACGTACCGGATCATATTGGGCTCACTGAGCGCTCGCGCGGCTTCGGCGATCAAATACCCCCGGTGCCAGAACTCGTCAGCCTTCTGGTTGTATAAGTCAGCGGTAGCCCGGACCGCAGCTTCTTGATCGTGGGACCGGTGCATAAGAAGCAGGGTGAAATTCGGTTCGGCTGGATGTCCGCCTACGCCGGGTGGGTGCCTCTCGCGCACGATGGATGCCAAGTCGTTCGCCAGGTAGGTGAGTTCGGCTGCCAGCTCGGCAATACCGGAGGAGCGCAGGGCTTCTTGAGCCTCAAGGGCAAAGGTCAGACGGTGTGCGATCCGCAGGCAGCTGATGTACGGGAGGACAGCTATGGTACGCAGCCTCAGCGCGTGGAACTCCTCCCAGGTCAGGGTCTCCGGGGCGATCTGATCCTCCTCTCGCATGCCTGCGCAGAGGTCTTCGACCCGGGTCTCGAACTCCGCGGTCGGTAGACCGGTGGAGCGCAGTTCTTGCAGCAGCGAATGGTAGTGGCTGCCCAATTCGTGGTCGGTAGGGGTGCGCCGCCTCCGGAGCTGGTCGGTGAAGTGGTGCCGTTCAGGCGGAGGGCAGTCGTCGAGGAGCATGAAAAGGACGGCGTACTTCGCGCACTGAAGTCGCGTGGGCAGGTGGCTGTCCGGTGGGGCGCAGTGGACCTCGAAGGCTGCGGCAAGAAACGCCTTCTGAGCGTGCCATGCGGGACCGCGTGTGCACGCACAGTGGTACATCGACCAGGCAAACGCCTGCGTAGTCAGAATCCATTGCCGTTCGCTGAGCATGAGCGGCCGGTAGGGGGCGAGGTGCGGGTCGGCCATGGCGATCTCTCCTCCTCTAGCGACCGGCGGCTGACGCTGACCTGGCCAGCCCGCGCAGGACATAAGCGAGCCCGAGCGCGGGGATATCGACGACGAGAGGGCGCGGCGCTGCGGTGTCCGCGAGACAGTCGAAACCACCGTCTGGACGCTGGACGCCGCGCAGGTACGCAAGCGCGGAGGGCACTGCCTTGCGGTCGGCCGCACGGCTGAGGGCGGCCAGGGCGAAGCCGGTGCTGGCCGGGTCGCTGGGTGAGCCGGTCCGGTGTCCCCAGCCTCCGTCGGGGTTCTGGCTCGCGGTCAGGTAGGCGATGGAACGGCCCACCGCCCGCCGCGCCGCCTGAGCGAGCGTACGAGGCAGGGTCGCGTGTTCCACTGCGTCGTTCAGACCGTCGACAGCCCGGACGATCGCGTTTCCTTCTGCCAGGCTCCAGCCACGTTCGAATGTGCCGTCCGGTTTCTGCGCGCTCACCAGCCACGCCGCGCCGGCCGCGAGCCGGTTGCCGTGCCGCGCCGCCCTCGTTGTCAGGACCGTGAGCGCACCCCCGGTCATCGCCGCCTCCGAAGGATTGCCGTGCCGGTATACCGGCCAGCCGCCGTCCGCGTTCTGCATGCGTTCCAAGTAGTCATGGCCGCGATCCAAGGAAGGCGCGTACCGCATCGGGTCCTGGCGATGCAAGAGACCGAGACCTGTGTAGGCGGTGTCGACGTCGGTCTGGCTCACACCGTCAGTGAAGCTCCAGCTGCCGTCGCACAGCTGACGACGCCCGAGCCAGGCGCATATTCGGTCCGTCAGCTCCCGTCTGGCCCCTGCCTCGGCCAGGGCCAGGCCCACTACCGATGTGGTCCAGGTGTCCATGTCCACGGCAAGGGACAACCCTCCGTCCTCGGTCAGCGTCGCGAGCAGCCGTGCCACCCCGGCATCCATCAGAGGGCCGTGTCCCGGCAGGAGCTGTAAGGCCGATAAGCACAGCAGGTGAGTCAGGTTGTTCCCCTCGTAGATGCTGCCGCCGGACACCACCTTGCGCAGGAGGGCCAGATCGGACTCCTCGACTGCCTCCCACCGCTCTCCCTCGTGGGCGTGCACAACCCGGCACGCCACCATCTCCGGTTGTTTCCACCGGTGCAGCCCCCGCAGAGCGAACGCGGACTCCTCACGCTGTGGGAGCGCCTTCATCGCACCTACCAGGTAGAGGATGGTGTCCAGCAGCACCCGCTTGCGGTGGGCCGAATGGTGCTCGAACCCGGTCAGCACATCCGCCGCGCAGGTATCTGCCGATCCTCTGCCGAGCGCCGCGAGTCCCAGCACGCGGTCCAGCTCCGTGGCGTCCGCCCGCACGGCGGCTGTTCCCAGATACGCCCGGAGACGGGCCGCTTGCTCCGCCCACCCGCCCTCGGCCTCCAGTAAACGCAGCGCCAACGACGACTCCAGCACCCGGCTTCGGCACCGGCAGTGCACCCGGCCCTGGGCATCGACCAGCCGGGCCAGACAGGTGCGCAGACCAACGAGCATCGGGTCCTGCGTATCGAACGCCACATCACTCATGCTCATTCTCTCCCTCATGACAAACAGGTGACATCACCTCCCACAGGCCCTCTTCCGAGAAAACGGATATCCTTCCACTGCTCACGGTCGGGCCTCTCGAGAAGGGTTGTCAGGCAGGTGCTCAGGCGCCCGCGACGGATGGTGGCAAGCTGACGTTCCGGGAAGAGACGCACGGGAACCCGGGCGCCGTGTGACCTAGCTCGTTGTTGAGAGCGGCCCGCGTGGGTGCCGTGCGTTTTCGAAGAAGCGGGAAGGACCGCGTTCCAGGCAGGCCGAGTGCACGGTCACGGGCAGCACCCCGGGCTCATACGGGACAATCGCGGTGGCCGACATGACAGAGCTCCTCAACGACGTGGTAGAGCATCTGGCGAATGTGCCCGGGCCCTCCGGCCCGGGATGCGCATATCGGTTCAACGGTTCCAGCCTCAATTACATTTGAGCAGAAGCAGCCCCCCGCCGCAGCGGCGCAAGAGGGCGCAAAACAGACGCGACATGAGGACGCAAGCACCCCCCACCGCTTCACCCAGCGCGAGCAGTTGGGGGAGAAGAGGCCCCCTGTGGCGGCTGTTCCTCGGGGGCTGTTTCCCGGAGCGGGTCGGCTGCCGTTGGTTGGTCGCCTCGGCGCCGCGCGATGGAGCACGCGCCGAGATCAGCCCTCCAGCAGGATCACCTCGAGCGTGCGCGGGCCGTGGACGCCTTCCACGCGGTCGAGTTCGATGTCGCTCGTCGCCGACGGGCCGCTGATCCAGGTCAGCGGGCGGACCGGGTCGAGCCGTTCCAGGGCCTGGGGTACGGAGTCCACGAGCTGTTCGGGGACGCGGACCACGCAGATGTGGTGGTCGGGCACCAGCGTGATCCGACGGCGGCCCTGGCCGGGACCGCCGTCGAGGACGACCGTGCCCGTTTCGGCGATGGCGACCGCGCAGCCGGTGACGACGCTGTCGACCGCGGCGAGTTCACCGGCCGTCGACTCCGCAGCGTCCGCTACGAGTTCGATGCCCTCGGCCTCGGCTGCCGCGAGCCATTCCTCCGGCAGCCCGCCCGGCACCAGAGCCGTACGGGCCCGGCCCGCGAGCAGCCGGGCGATCAGGCCCGGCAGCTCCGCGCCGGAGCAGCGGTGCACGACGGCCCGGTAGTCCGCCAGGTTCTCGGCGAGCAGGTCCGCGGTCCCGGCCGGGGTCCGCTCGCCGTGGACCCGGAGATAGTCGCGGGCGACCGGAAAGTCCTCAGGTCGCTCGCCCTCCGGGACGTCCGCCAGCGCCCGGCGTACCCGCGCCAGCACGCGCTCCCTGCTGCTCACTTCGCGCTCCCCTCGCCCCGGGTGCGCCGCCACCAGTCGCGGAACGACTCGGCGGGCATCTCCGGCAGTTCCCTGGTGTCGGACCACGCCCGGCCCGGGCCCGGCAGGCGCTTCGGGTGCAGCCTGCGCGTGCGCGACGCGACGCGCTGACCGGCACGGAGCGCGCCGGGGTGGTCCAGCGTCCAGCGGGCCGCGCGCATCGCCGCCCGCTCGGCCGCGTGCCCCTTCGCGGGCTTGAGGGTGACCTTGGTGCCGCGCCGCGTCACCTCGCCGCCCTCGACGACCCGTTCCCGCAGGTGCACCAGCACCTCGGGGATGTCGATGGCGACCGGGCAGACCTCGTAACAGGCCCCGCACAGCGACGACGCGTACGGCAGCGACGCGTCCAGCTCACTGCCCGTACCGCGCAGTTGGGGCGTCAGAATGGCGCCGATCGGACCCGGGTACGGGGACCCGTACGCGTGCCCGCCCGCTCGCTCGTACACCGGGCACACGTTCAGGCACGCCGAGCAGCGGATGCAGCGCAGCGCCTGCCGCCCCACCGTGTCGGCCAGGGCGTCGGTGCGGCCGTTGTCGAGCAGCACGAGATGGAAGGTCCGCGGCCCGTCGCCGTCCGAAGTCCCGGTCCACATCGAGGTGTACGGGTTCATCCGCTCGGCCGTCGAGGAGCGGGGCAGGAGCTGCAGGTAGACCTCGAGGTCCCGCCATGTGGGCACCACCTTCTCGATGCCGACGACCGAGATGAGGGTCTCGGGGAGGGTCAGGCACATCCGGCCGTTGCCCTCGGACTCCACGACGACCAGGGTGCCGGTCTCGGCCACGATGAAGTTCGCGCCGGAGACCGCGACCCTGGCGCGCAGGAACTTCTCCCGCAGGTGCAGCCGGGCCGCCTCCGCGAGATCCGCGGGTGCGTCCGTCAGGCCGTCGGGCGCGGGGCGGCCCCAATGCGCCATCTTCTCCCGGAAGATGTCGCGGATCTCGGAGCGGTTGCGGTGGATCGCGGGGACCAGGATGTGCGAGGGCAGGTCGTCGCCGAGCTGCACGATGAGCTCGGCGAGATCGGTCTCGCTGGCCGTGATCCCGGCTTCGGCGAGTGCTCCGTTGAGGCCGATCTCCTGGGTCGCCATCGACTTGACCTTCACGACCTCCGTCTCGCCGGTGGCCCGTACGAGCCCGGTGACGATCCGGTTGGCCTCGGCCGCGTCCACCGCCCAGTGGACCTGGCCCCCGGCCGCTGTCACCGCCTCCTCCACCTGCTCCAGGTAGTGGTCGAGATGGCGCAGCGTACGATCCTTGATCGCGGCCCCCGCGGCGCGCAGCTGCGCCCAGTCCTCCAGCTCGTCGACCGCCTCCGCCCGCTTGGCGCGGATGGTCTGGGTGGCGTGGCGCAGATTGGCGCGCAGCGTGACGTTCCGCGTGGACTCGGCCGCGGCTTGCGGGAAGGCGGGCATGCCCAGGAACGTGCCGCTCATCGCTCATCCCCTTCCGTGCTCGCGAGGATCTCGGCGATGTGGACGGGGCGCACCGGGGAGCCGAGGCGGGCGAGCGTGCCGCCGATGTGCATCTGGCAGGAGTTGTCGACCGCACACACGGCCTCGGCCCCGGTGGCGGCGATGTTGCGCGCCTTGTCCGCGCCCATCGCGGCGGACACGGCGGCGTTCTTGACCGCGAAGGTGCCGCCGAATCCGCAGCACTCCTCGGCGTCCGGCAGCTCGCGCAGCTCAAGCCCCTTGACGTGCTCGAGCAGCCGCCGCGGCCGGTCGCCGAGCCCCAGCAGCCGCAGCCCGTGGCAGGTGGGGTGATACGTGACGGTGTGCGGGTAGTACGCCCCGACGTCCGTCACTTTCAGTACATCGACGAGGAACTCCGTCAGCTCGTACGTCTTCGGGACCGCGCTCGCCGCGGCCGCGGCCAGTTCGCCGCCCCGCCCCTCCGCGGCCGCCCTGGCGCCGATCCGCGGGTAGCCGTCCCGCACCATCGCCGCGCACGAGCCGGACGGGGTGACCACGTAGTCGTAGTCGCGGAAGGCGGCGGCGTAGCGGCGCACCAGCGGCTCGGTCTCGTGGCGGTAGCCCGTGTTGAACTGGGGCTGCCCGCAGCAGGTCTGGGCAGCGGGGAAGTCCACCCGCACGCCGAGCCGTTCCAGCAGCGTCACGACCGCCTGCCCGGTGCGCGGATAGAGCGTGTCGTTGACGCAGGTGACGAAGAGCGCTACCCGCACGGCTGCTCCTCCCGCTCCTCGGGGCCGTCCGCAATCCGGGCCTCCGCCCGCTGCCGTGGCACGTGATCACCCATGGGCTCATCGTGCCGCAGGGTCCGGGCGTTGCACAGCAGGGAGCGCAGCTCGTCCGGCGAACCCGGCTGAGCCGGGGTGCGCGGGCGCGCTCCTGCGTAGCATGATGCCGCGGCCGTGAGGGACGGGCCGCGGGGAGCGCGGGAAGGCGGACGGTCGGGGGTCGTGGCAGCACGCATGGTGGGCATCAAGGACGTCGCACGGCAGGCGAAGGTGTCGGTCGGCACGGTCTCGAATGTCATCAACCGGCCCGAGATGGTCGCGGAGGAGACCCGCGAGCGGGTGCTCGCCGTGATCGACCGGCTCGGGTACGTGCGCAGCGAGTCGGCGCGGCAGCTGCGGGCGGGCCGGAGCCGGATCATCGCGCTGCTGGTCCTCGACATGGCGAACCCGTTCTTCGCGGAGGTGGCCTCCGGAGCCGAGCGCGCGGCGCGCGCGACCGGTCTCGGTGTGATGCTGTGCAACAGCGCGCAGAGCCCGACCGAAGAGGCCGACTACCTCTCGCTCTTCGCCGAGCACCGGGTGCGCGGCGTGCTGATCACGCCCGCGGACCCCACGGGCCGCAGCCTGGAGAACTTCCGGCGGCACGGCATCCCGCTCGTCTACGTCGACCGCGACGTGCCCCGCGCCGAGGCGTGCTCGGTGTCGGTCGACGACGTCACCGGCGGCACGCTCGCCGTACGCCACCTCCTCGAATACGGCCACCGCGGTATCACGTACATCAGCGGGCCCATGCACCTGGCGCAGTACCAGGACCGCCGGACGGGTGCGCTGAACGCGCTGGCGGAGGCGGGGCTGCCGGACAGCGCGCTCCGGCACATCGAGGTGGAGCGGCTGGATGTGCCCGCGGGCCGGGATGCGGGGGCGCGGCTGCTCGCCCTGTCCCCGCGCCCGACGGCCGTCTTCTGCGCGAACGACCTGCTCGCCCTCGGCGTGCTGCAGACGCTGTACGGGGCCGGGGTGCGCATTCCGGAGGACGTGGCCCTGGTGGGCTACGACGACATCGAGTTCGCGGCCGCGGCCGCCGTTCCGCTCACCTCCGTGCGCCAGCCCGCCTTCCGCATGGGCCGCGCGGCCGCCGACCTCCTGATCGAGGAGACGGGCGGGGGCGCGGAGGAGCACGAACACCAGCGCATCGTGCTCCAGCCGGAACTGGTGGTCAGGGAGTCCAGCCGCGTCTCGCACCGCGGATAGCCTGCGGGGCCCGAGCGAAGGAGCGTTCGGTCCGATGCGTGCCGCGATGTTCGAGAAGTTCGGCGAGGAGCCCGAGGTCAGGACGGTGCCGGACCCGGAACTGACCGCGTACGGCTCGGTGATCGGCTTCCACGAGGCGCCGGCGGCGCTGGCCGCGATGGGGACGGCATCCGCCAGGAGCGTCATGGTGATCGAATCGCACCGGTCCGCCTGACGGACGTCGCGCGACCGGCCTCATCCGGCTCTCGGCGCCGACGTCCGGCGCGGGGGTTGTCGCCGCGGGGCAGGCGGTCAGCGGAGCGCGTGGGGGAGGGGCGCGTCCGTGTCCGGGAAGGCCTGTTCCGTCCAGATGGTCTTCCCGGACGGCGTGTACCGCGTCCCCCACCGCTGCACCACCTGGGCGACGATGAACAGCCCGCGCCCGCCCTCGTCGTCACTGGCGCTGTGCCGCAGGTGGGGCGAGGTGTGGCCGCCGTCCGAGACCTCGCACAGCAGCGTGCGGTCGCGGATGAGCCGGAGCTGTACGGGTGGTGCGGCGTGCCGGATCGCATTCGTCACCAGCTCGCTGACGACCAGCTCGGTCGTGAACGCCAGCTCGTCCAGGCCCCATGCGCACAGTCTGCTGGTCGCCAGCTCACGGGCCTTCGCCACGCCCGCGGGCTCCGCAGGCAGCTCCCAGACCGCGACCCGCTGCGCGCCAAGCTCCCGGGTACGGACGAGGAGCAGGGCCGCGTCGTCGGCTTCCGGGCCGCTCGGCAGCAGCTCGGCGAGCGCCAGGTCGCACAGGTCGTCCAGCGAGTCCCGGGGCTCGCTGAGGACGCCGCTCAGCGTCTCGAGCCCGGCGTCGACGTCGCGGTGGCGGGACTCGACCAGGCCGTCCGTGAAGAGCGCGATGAGGCTGCCCTCGGGCAGCTCGATCTCCATGGACTCGAACGGCAGGCCCCCGAGGCCCAGCGGCGGACCCGGCGGGAGTTCGGGGAAGGACAGGGCTCCACCAGGCCCGACGATCGCCGGGGGCAGGTGGCCGGCCCGGGCCATGGTGCACAGCCGGGACACCGGGTCGTACACCGCGTACAGGCAGGTCACCCCGGTGGCCACGTCGTCCTCGGGGCCGAGACCGCCCGGGGCCTTCGAGGACGCCCGCTCCTCCGCGGACTGCCCCACCAGGTCGTCCAGGCGGAAGAGCAGCTCGTCGGGGGCGAGGTCGAGGCGCGCCAGGGCGCGTACGGTCGTGCGCAGCCGCCCCATGGTGGCCGCCGCGTTGAGGCCGTGGCCCACGACGTCTCCGACGACGAGTCCGACTCTGGTCCCCGAGAGGGCGATGACGTCGAACCAGTCGCCGCCGACGCCCGCCCGGCTGTCCGTGGGCAGATAGCGGTAGGACACGTCGACCGCGGACTGCGGCGGCAGGTGCTGCGGGAGCAGGTTGCGCTGCAGGGTGAGGGCCGCGGTGCGCTCGCGGGTGTAGCGGCGGGCGTTGTCGAGGCTCACGGCGGTGCGGGCCACCAGCTCGTCGGCCAGCGACAGCTCCCCGGTGTCGAAGGGCGCGGGGTTGCGGGTGCGCAGGAAGGTGACGAGCCCCATCGTCGAACCGCGGGCGCGCAGCGGTACGACCAGGGTGCCGCCCTCCAGGACGGCCCTGCCCGAGGAGAGGCCGCGGTCCTGCGGCGAGGCCGCCGGATAGCCGATGCGATACGGCTCCCGCACCGCCCCGGCCCCCTCGGCGCCCTCGGCCCCCTTGGCCCCCTCGGCTTCCGCCCCCTCCGCCGCGTCCTGCGGATGCGAGCGCCGCGCCATCCGCACGAGCGGGCCCGGGAGTTCCTGCGCGGAGTCCGGCTCCTCGCCCTCCAGCACGTCCTCCACCAGGTCGACCGTCACCGTGTCGGCGAACTGCGGGACGACCACCTCGGTGATCTCGCGCGCGATCAGCGCCATGTCCAGCGTCGTGCCGATGCTGCCGCCTGCCCGGACCAGCAGCTCGAGACGCTGCTGGGCCCGGTAGCGGTCGGTGATGTCGAACGCGTCCTCGCACACGCCCAGCACATGGCCGCGCGCGTCCTGCAGCCGGTAGTACGAGCAGGACCAGAAGTGGTCATTCTCCGGGTCCGCGGGCGGGCGGCCGCGGAAGTGCAGATCGACCACCGGCTCGCCCGTCGCGAGCACGTACCGCATGACCTCCGGGAGCGTGGACGGGTAGTTCGCGGAGAGGAACTCGCCTCCGGGGTACAGCTCCTCCACGTACAGGCCGAGGAACCCCTCGAGCGGAAGGCCGATCTCCTCCTCGTACTTGGCGTTGGCCCACGCCACGCGCAGATCCCGGTCGTAGATGGCCAGGGCGATCGGCGACTGGGTGGCCAGACCCTGGTACATCGCCTGGTGGGACTCCCAGCGGCGCAGCCCCTCCAGGTCGGCCGTGACCAGGACGCGTGCCGCTCCCGTACCGCCGTCCTCCAGCTCGCACACGGTCGTCGCCACCTGCAGCACATGGCCGTCCCGGTGGCGTGCGATACGGGGCTCGCTGTGGGTCATCGGACCGGTGTGGCCCTCGACGAAACCGGGGAATTCGGGCTCGGGAGTCGGCCGGCCCACCAGCAGCGTGTCCAGCCGATGCCCGATGATCTCGTGCGCGGGATAGCCGAGCAGTTCCTCGGCCGCCGGGCTCCACCCGATGATCACGCCCCGGGCGTCCAGCACTGCCGTGGCCGCCCTGGTCACATCGAGGGGACCAAGGAAGTCGGCGCCGTCCGCCGCGTTCCACGTGCTCATGGCATCAACCCAGCCCGGATTCAGTACCTACAGAATCGATCCTGATCAAGGCGTCCACAACCGCAGTGCCCCGGTCCGTCGGGGTGAGGGGCACTGCGGGGCACTGCGGGGCACTGAGGGGCACTGAGGGGAGCGCGGCACCGAAGGTGCGCTGACGTGCGCAAGGGTGCGCTGACGTGCGTACGGCTGACGCGTGCGACGGTGCGCCCGCGTCAGCCGTACGGGATGGCCGCGGTTCCGGACTATCGGTCCGCGCGGCGGCGGCGCAGCGTGATCACGGCGCCGGTGCCCGCCAGGACCAGCAGCGCGGTGCCGCCGGCGATCTGCGCGGAGGTCGTCTGGTCGATGCTGCCGCCGAGGCCGCCCTCCGTGCCCTTGCTGGGCGTGGTGGGCCGTGCCGTCGGCGACGTCGGCCTTACCGTCGGCCTTGCGGTCGGGCTGTGGGTCGGGCGGTGGGTCGGGCGGGAGGTGGGCTTCGACGTGTGGTCCCCCGGGTCGGGCTCGGCGAGAGCCGCCGGAGCCGCAAGGCCGAGGGTCGCACCGGTTACGAGGGCCACCGCGAATATTCGTCCAGCTTGCATATCGGATCTCCTGCGCCGGCGCGGCCCGCCTTGCCAAGCCGCTTCGGGGTAATTCCGGCGCAACTGGATTAAGCATGGAAATCCGGGCTGCCGCGACGGCTGGGCCGGGGCACATGTCACCCCGATGGAGCACCGGAGCCCGCCGCGGCGGACGCCTCTGCGCAGGTTGGCCGTCGTATGGGCCGGCTGTGGCAAGGGTTTCGCTGCAGCCCGCCGCATGGGTGAGCCGGTCGCCCGAGCCGAGTACCTCCGAAGGAGGGTCGTACTCCGTCCCGGCAGCACGCCGGAGGCGCGCATCCGGTTCAGCGGCGGGGTCAGCCGTGCCAGTGCACCTTGAACACCCAGGCGTGCCTGCCCGCTCTGCGGGCAGCGGCGGACCTGTCGGTCCGTGACCAGCCCTGGATCAGCGGCGACGCGCTCGCGCCCCTCCGCCGGGACTTCACCCTCGCGGACCTCGAACCGGAGGCCCGTGCCGTCGGGGTCACCGGCACGGTCCTCGTCCCCCAGACGGTCACGGTGCCGGAGGAGACACCCGAGTTGCTCGCGCGGGCCGCGGGCAGCGAACTCGTGGCCCGGGTCGTCGGCTGGACCAACCTGACCGCACCCCGGCGTGGAGTCGTCGGCGCCGCCGACGCGTTGACGGCCGGGCTCAGCCCTACGGAGCGGTCGGCCGTCTTCTCGGCCACGGCGACCGCCGTCTACGGCCTCCCCACCGCCTGACCCCTCCCCTCCCGAACCGGGGCTCCGCCCCAGACCCCCGTCCCGGGGCCAGGGGCGAAGCCCCATGCGGCGGGGCCGCATATCGTCCTCAGCCCGAAAGGCGATCGCGGGCGGAGCCCCTATGGGGCACTGCGGGGAAGAGGCCGCCGGACACGGCCCGGGTCGCCGGGCCCATGGAGCACCGCGGCTTCGGAGACCGACAGGGCCATGGCCATGATGGTGAGCTGCGGGTTCACCTCCGGGCAGCTGGGCAGCGCCGAACCGTCCGCGATCAGGACGCCGCGCACGCCGCGCAGCCGGCCGTCCGGGCCCGCGGGAGCGGCCTGCGGATCGGCGCCCATGGCGACCGTCCCCGTCGGGTGGAACGCGGACAAGTGCAGCTGCCGGGCCGTCACTCCGCTCAGCAGCTCGGTGAGTTCGGTCTCCGACCGGGCCCGTGGAGCTGCCGGAATCCCGGTCAGGACCTCTTCTGCACCGGCTGCGAAGAGAATCCTGCCCATCGCGCCGATCGCGCGCAGCAGCCGGTGCCCGTCGCCCCGGTCCAGGTCGTAGCGCGGCAGGCCGCGCCGGGTGCCCAGGACCCGGCCCGAGGGCCGGTCGGCGATCATCGCGCCCAGCGTGGCGAGGGAGCCCGCGCCCTCCAGCTCCGTGCGCAGCGCCCGGCCCACCCCGGGCAGTACGAAGGAGCCCATGCCCGGTGGCCCGGCCGTCGCCTCGATGAGGATGCCGTCCCCGTGCAGCTTCTCCACGCCGACGCTCTGCAGCACTCCGCGCCACGCCGTGACGGGCTCCGGGAAGCGCCCGGCGACGCTGCACGCCGGATGGACGGCGAGGTTGCGGCCGAGCCGCGGATGGCCGCCGAGGCCGGAGCGGCGCAGCAGCGGCGGCGACTGGAGGGCTCCGGCCGCCACGACGACCAGCGGGCTCAGGATCTCGAACTCCGTGCCGTCCGGCCGCCGGACGGCGACTCCGCACGCGCGCGCACCGCCCGGGCGGTCCGGTTCCGTCAGGATGCGCAGGACGTACGCGGTGGTGACGATCCGGGTTCCATCGGCGCACGCGCCGGGCAGCACGGACAGCTGAACGCTCTGCTTTGCGCCGGTGGGGCACCCGACGACGCACTGGCACGAGCCCCTGCAGCCGGGCGCGTTGCGGCGCAGCGGGCCCGCCTGCCAGCCGAGGCGCTCCGCCCCGCGCAGGGCCAGGCGCCCGTTGCGGCCGAGGACGTCGAGCGGCTGGGTGGCGACCCGGAGGGTGCGCTCGACCTCGTCCAGGCGGGCCCCGAAGGCCTCCGCGCCGGCGAGGGCGAGTCCGTACGCGTCGCGCCAGCGGGCCAGGACGCGGTCCGGAGTGCGGTAGCACGTACCGGAGTTGACCACCGTCGTGCCGCCGACCGCCCGGCCCACCGGCAGGACCACCGGAGGGTTGCCGAGCGCCACGGTCGCGCCGCCGTCGCGGTACAGCTCCGCGAACCGGTCCAGCGGCGCCCGCCGCCCGAAGTCCGCCGTGGTGTGCCTGCGCCCCTCCTCCAGGACGACGACGCGCATCCCCGACCGGGCGAGCGTACGGGCCGCCATGGCGCCACCCGCGCCCGAGCCGATGACGACGGCGTCGGCGACCGACCGGTCCGGCCACTCCGCCGACGGCACACAGTCCAGCGGGGGATCGTCCACCGCGCGCGTGGGCCGGGGCGGAGTTCCCGGCTCCTCATGGAGCATCCGCTCGGTCCCCGCGGCGAGCATCACCGGCACCTTCACGGCGTCGAGCAGCGGCAGCAGCGCGGGCCTGGCGGCGAGCGAGGCCAGTACGGTCTCGCGCTCGTCCGGTGTGAGGCCGTGCAGCCGCCGCCCGGTGCGCACGGCGGCGTACGCGTCAACGGCCGCCGCCGCGCCGCGCACCCCGGCGCGGGCGGGCCAGGCCATCGACGCGAGCAGCCCGTCGAGGCGGCCGGGAACCGCGCCCACCCACGGGGCGCCGCCGTCGTCGCCGAGCAGCGCGGCGACCAGGCCGCCCAGCCCCCGGCTCACCGGTCTCCCACCTCCGCGTGAGCGGTGCCGTCCAGCGTCCACTCCGCTTCCGTGCGCCAGCGGCCCCACCACCGTTCCAGCAGGATGTGCGCGTCGGCGGTCTCGCTGTTGCGGCACACGGCGGTGCTCCCGTCCGGGTCGGTGTAGTCCAGGGCGAGGGTGCGGTCCGCGGGCTGGGTGACCGTGACGCGGATGCGGCGCAGCCCGGCCAGCCCGGTGACGGTCCAGACGGGCAGTCCGATGCGCGCCCGGAATCGCCCGATTCCCGCCCAGCCGACCGCGCTGCGCTCCGCACGGCGCGGCCAGGTGCGGCCGTCCTTGCGCAGCCGCAGGAAGACGAGCGGCGGCAGCCTGTCGAGCCCCCGGCGCATCGAGACGGCCGTGACGATTTCGAGGACGTCGCCGCCGCCGAGGTCGGCGTGCAGCCAGGTCCAGCGGCGCGCGTTGCCGTGCCCGTAGATCCGCGCGGTCGCCCCCGGCGCGCCCGCGAGGCGCAGTTCGCCGCCCTCGTACGCGACGGTGCCTGCGTACGAAGCACGGGGCGCGGGCACGATCTGCGCGGCGGGCAGCAGCTCGCGCCGCCAGGACCAGCGCGGGAAGGTGTACAGCGGCCGGTCCTCGGGCTGTTCGGCGAGATCCCAGCGGAACTTTCCCGCCTCGCCGCGCAGCCGTCCCGGCCCGGCCTCGATCCCGTCGGCGGCGAAGCCGGACGGCCCCGGCCGCCAGGGCGCGGGCCCGAAGCGGGCGTGCCGCACCGGCCCACCGGGCGGGAAGAGCGCCACCCAGCCGTGCGCGTACGCCGCCGATCCGTCGCTGGGCGCGGTCAGTTCGTGGTGCAGCCACAGGCCGGTGCCGGTCGCGGGGTCGGTGAGGGTGGTGTACCAGACCTCGGTACGGCCCGGCCTGCCGTCCCAGCGCGGGGCCAGGTGACGGTCCGCGCTGTCATGCCGGGGGAAGCGGAAGCTCGCAAGGAACGGCAGCAGCCCGGTGGCGAGCGGAAAGCGGAGGGTGCCGTGCCCGGCCGGGGCGCCGTCCTCGAGCAGCGTGAAGGGCAGCACGGTCATGGATGTCAGAGGCCGCCGCGCGGACACGGACTTCCAGCCGTCGAGGGCGTACCGGCGGCCGTCCGCGGTGAAGCGCAGCCGGTAGCGGATCCGGCGCCTGGCGAGCGGCGAGATCTCCAACTCGCCCTCGGCGCATGGATCATCGGCCCAGCCGGCGACCCGTATTCGCCCGGTCAGCCGCCCCTCGGTCGTACGCATCGGGCGCAGCACCTCGTCCGCCCGCACGGCCAGATCCAGCCGTACCGCCCGCCGTTCGCCCTCCCCGGTGAACCGCACCGAGCCCAGCATCGTCTCCGCGAACGCGGTCCCGCGGCGGGCCATCAGGCGATCCCCAGACCCTTGAGCATGATCCGCTCGGTCGCGGCGAGGTATGCGTCCGCCGCCGCCCGGGCGGCCGGGCCGTCGCCCGCGGAGACCGCCGCGACGACCGGCTCGAGGCGGGCGTGGGCCGCGGCGGCGTCCAGGAACGGTCCTACGAGGTGCGAACGCAGCGGCAGATACGCGTTGAACAGCGTGTTCGTCAGCAGGCTGTAGACCCGGTTGCCGGTCGCGCGGGCCAGCGCGCGGTGCACCTCGACGTCGGCGAGCTGCACCGCGTCCACGCCCTCGGCGTCCCCGACGGCCGCCAGCAGTTCGCGCAGCTCGGCGCGCTGCTTGCGGGTGGCCTTCAGCGCGGCTCGCTCGGCGATCAACGCGCCGATGCTGCGCCGCACTTCGAAGATCTCGCCGAGCCAGTCGGGGCTGTGCCGCACGAGCATCGGCAGCAGATCGGCGCCGCCGAGCCGTGCGAAGTCGCGCACGCGCGTGCCGACGCCGTGCCGGGTTTCGAGCAGCCCGGCCTGCACGAGGCGGCCGAAGGCGTGCTTGAGGGTGGTACGGGTGACCCCGTACCCCTCGGCCAGCTGCCGCTCGGGCGGCAGATAGCTGCCGGTGGGATGGCGCCCGGAGAGGATGTCCTCGCGCAGCCGGCTCTCCAGTACGTCGACGATCGTCTCGCGCGGCAGCGTTTCCACGACTCGCCCCCTCCTGTCGGTTCAGTGGCCCAGTGGCTGAGCCACTGAACCATCCCACCCACCCAAGAACAACCCCCGTGCCCCGAAAACCCTGCGGCCCGACCCGAGTTGCTTCAACCTCCCGCCTCCGCGGCCCACTTCCCGCCCTCCGGCCGGGACTTCCCACCCGCCCGCATTTCCAAGGTCGCGCGATCCCGGCGCGACGCAGCCGCTCGGGGCAGGCCCCCCTTCCGGGAGCCCACTCCCCGTCCGCCTTCCCGCGCCGGCTGCGGGGGCATCGCTGCGGCCGGCAAGGCAGGGCGTGGACGTCCCCGGCATCGTCACCGTCGCCGCCCGGCTGACGTGCATCATGCTCGCCACCGACCGGGACAGCACCTCGGGCTGGACATCGGCGGAGGTCCTCGGCCCGCTCCTCGCGGGGGTAACGCTGCCGGCGCTGCTGGCACTGTTCGTCGCCGTGGAGCGGCGGGCGCGGGAGCCGGCCTCGCGGCGCTGGGCGACAACGCGCGCAGGCTGCTCTGCGCTCCCGACAGGGCCTGGAGACGATCCCGCGCCACCGAAACGCTGCCACCACAACGCGCCACCTCGCCGCCGGTGGCCCGGTGCCGCCCTCCCGTGGTGCAGTGGAGGGGAGAGGCTCCGCGAAGCTGCTCCGCGGGAGGGACGATGCCCGAGTGGACCTGGGAGTACACCGGATACGTTCCCGCTGAGGAGCGTCTGCGGGAGTCCCTGCTGACCCTCGGGAACGGCTACTTCGCCACCCGCGGCGCCGCCCCGGAGAGCATCGCCGACGACGTGCACTACCCCGGGACGTACGCCGCGGGCTGCTACAACCGCCTGGTCTCCATGGTGGCGGGGCGGCAGGTCGAGAACGAGGACATGGTCAACCTGCCGAACTGGCTGCCGCTGCGCTTCCGCGTCCGCACCGACGGCTCCGGCGCCTGGTTCTCGCCGGACGCCGACGAGCTCCTCGACCACCGGCTGATCCTCGACATACAGGGCGGCAACCTCACCCGCCGCATCCGGTACGAGGACGCCGACGGCCGCCGGCTGCGCGTCGACCAGTGCCGCCTCGTCCACATGGGCGATCCGCACCTGGCGGCGCTGCGCACCGAGTTCACCCCCGAGGGATGGTCGGGCGAGATCGAGCTGGAGTCGGCCATCGACGCCGAGGTGACCAACGCGGGCGTGCACCGCTACCAGGACCTGGCCGGAAACCATCTGACGCACGTACACGCCGGGGCGATGGAGCCCGACACGGTCTGGCTGCGCTGCCGCACCACCACCTCCGACATCAGGATCGGCATGGCCGCGCGCACCACCGTCACCGGAGCGGCCCCCGCGGTCTCCCGCCTGCACATCGCCCAGCTGCGGGTCGCCCATCTGCTGCACGTACCGGTCTCGCCCGGCGCCCCGGCCACCGTCGACAAGATCGTCGCCCTGCACACCTCCCATGACCCGGCGATCAGCGACCCGCTCGACGCCGCCGTGGGCGACGTCGTGACCGCCCCCGGCTTCGCCGGCCTCCTCGACTCCCAGCGCTCCGTGTGGGAACAGCTGTGGAGGCGTGCGGAGTTGGACGTGCCGGGTGAGGCGGGCACCATCCTGCGGCTGCATCTTTTCCACGTACTGCAGACGCTCTCGCCGCACACCGCGGACCTGGATGTGGGCGTTCCGGCGCGCGGGCTGCACGGCGAGTCGTACCGCGGCCATGTCTTCTGGGACGAGCTGTTCGTGCTGCCGTATCTGAACCTGCACTTCCCCGGCGTCTCCCGCGCGCTGCTGAACTACCGGCACCGCCGGCTTCCGCAGGCCTGCCGGATGGCCGCCGAGGTGGACAGGGCCGGGGCGATGTATCCGTGGCAGAGCGGCAGCGACGGCCGCGAGGAGACCCAGCAGCTGCACCTCAACCCCCGCTCCGGCCGCTGGCTGCCGGACTACTCCCGGCTGCAGTATCACGTCGGTTCGGCGATCGCCTACAACGTGTGGCGGTACTGCGAGGCCACGGGCGACACCGAGTTCCTGCAGACCAACGGCGCGGAGATGCTGCTGCAGATCGCCCGCTTCTGGGCCGACAGCGCCGCCTACGACCCCGGGCTCGACCGCTACCGGATCCGCGGCGTCGTCGGCCCTGACGAGTACCACGACGGCTACCCGGACGCCGAACAGCCCGGCCTGGACGACAACGCGTACACCAACGTCACCGCCGCCTGGGTGCTCGGCCGCGCCATCGACCTCGTACGCGATCTGCCCGAGCCGCGGCGCAGGGAGCTGTTCGAGCACATCGGGGTGGCCGAAGGCGAGCCCGAGCGCTGGGAGGACGTCTCGCGGCGGCTGCGCGTGCCCTTCCACCGCGGCGTCATCAGCCAGTTCGAGGGCTTCGGCGACCTGGAGGAACTCGACTGGGAGGGCTACCGCCAGCGGTACGGAGACATCCGCCGGCTCGACCGGATCCTGGAGGCCGAGGACGACACGGTCAACCGCTACCAGGCATCCAAGCAGGCCGACGTCCTCATGCTCGGCTACCTGTTCTCGCCCGCCGAGCTCTCGGACCTGTTCCGGCGGCTCGGCTACGAGTTCAGCGACGAGCTCTGGCACCGGACCGTCGACTACTACCTGCACCGCACCTGCCACGGCTCCACTCTCAGCGGCCTCGTCCACGGCTGGGTGCTCGCCCGGGTCCGGCGCGCCGAAGCGTGGAGCTTCTGCCGGGAGGCCCTCGAAGGGGACGTCGCCGACCTGCAGGGCGGCACCACCGGAGAGGGCATCCACCTCGGCGCCATGGCAGGCACCCTCGACCTGGTGCAGCGCGGCCTGACCGGCCTCGAGACCCGCGACGACGCGCTCTGGCTCGACCCGGTGCCGCTCCCCGAGCTGTCCGAGTACGGATTCTCGCTGCGCTACCGCGGGCACTGGGGCGTGGACCTGCGGCTGCGCCACGGCCGCCTGCGGATCAAGGTCCCGCCCTCCTCGGAGCCGCCCATCCGCGTGGTGCTGGCCGGCCGGTCGCTCACCGTCGCGCCCGGCGAGTCCTACGCGCTGCGGCTGCCGTAGGGGTGATCAGCCGCCGAGCGGCCGCGCCGCACTCTCCGGCGCGCCCGGCGGGCCGCGCGGCGCAGCCGGTACACCGGGGAGGGCCTTCCCGGCTCCTGCCGGTGGCGGTCCAGCTCCTCGGCCAGCCACTGGGAGCGCCGCTCGACGTCCAGCTCGTTCAGGAGCCGGTCGACGTTGGCCAGCAGCGCCCCGTGCAGCTCCCACCGGTCGGGCTGCCGCTCGGTCTCCAGCCGCAGCAGATCCGCGATCCTTTGCCGGTCGGCCCGCCCGTCGGCCAGCGCCTGGGCCAGCTGCTCCTCGGCCACCTCGGCGTTGGAGCTGACCTGGGCGGTGATCAGGCGGCCGAAGCTGTCCACGGCGTCGGCGATGTGCGTGAACAGCTCGCTCAGGGCCCCGGCCACCTCGCCCTCGTAGACCGGATCGGAACGCCGCTGGTGGGACAGGTCGGCGAGCGACCTGGAGAGGGTACGCAGCACTACGGCGCAGATCTCCAGCGTGTCGAGTCCGCTGCGCAGGACGAGCCGGGTGAGCAGGCCTTCGCGCACCCGCGGGTTGAAGCGCATGCTCTCGTCGGCGCGGTTCAGCTCGGCGTCGACGCCGGTGATCTGGTTGTCGAGGTGGCGCGCCTCGTGGAGCCAGCGCACCGCGTCGTCCCGGCTCGCGCCCAGTTCCAGCTCCCGGCTCATCCGCATCAGCAGCGCCCGCATCCGCCGGGCCAGGTCGGCGATGGCCTGGCCCGCTGGCTCCACGTACACGGGCGGAGCGACCAGCGCGTTCAGCAGAATGCCGGCCGCCGCGCCGATCAGCGTCTCGGCCACCCTGCTCCACGCCATGGCCGCCACGTGGCTGACGCCCAGCACGAGCATGGCGCTGATCGCCACCTCGGGCACGAACTCGTCGACGCGCACGATGTGGCCGATGACCAGCGAGGAGAAGATCAGCAGCCCCAGGCTCCACCAGCTCAGCCCCACCACGGCGCTGAAGGCCGAGGCGACCAGCACGCCCGCCACCACGCTGTTGACCCGCCGGAATCCGGTGGTCAGCGTCGCGTACAGGCTGACCTGGACGACCAGCAGCGCGGTCAGCGGCGCCAGCAGGGGCGGCGGGCCGCCGCTGATGAGCCAGTCCGCGGCCGCGTAGGCGAGAGTCGCGCCCACGGTGCAGCGCACCGTCTGGACGACGATCGGGTCGTCCCTGCGCTCCCAGCCCCGCCGGGCGCGGTCGGCGGCATACTGCGCGACTCCTGGCACAGTTCCCATGTATCCCATGTGGAAGCGGGAGGAACACCGCGGCCGGGGCATCCGGTGGTCCGTCGGCGGGCGGAGCCGTGCCGGGGGTGGCACAGTGGCGAACATGCCGGCCTCAATGCCACCGGTGCACGGCGCGCCGTGCTGGGTGAGTTTGATGACGCGCGACCTGGAGGCCGCGCAGACCTTCTATGGCGCGGTGCTCGGGTGGACGTTCCGGGCCACGTCCCTGGGACCGGACTTCTCAGTGGCGCTCGCCGACGAGGCGCCCGTCGCGGGCATGGGAGCGCTCGCGCACACCATGGGCGTCCCGGTCTCCTGGACCGCGTACTTCGCCGTCGAGAGCGCTGACGTCACGGCCGCCCGGATCCGGGAGCGCGGCGCCACGGTCGCGGTCGGGCCGATCAGCATAGGGAAGGGCCGGGCGGCCCTGGCCGCCGACCCGGCCGGTGCGGTCTTCGGCTTCTGGGAGGGCTGGGGCGTCCCGGGCTGGCAGGTCGGCCGCGGCGCGGCCCCGGCCTGGCTGGAACTCCGCACCCGCGACGCCTTCGCGGCGGCCATCTTCTACGGCCAGGTCTTCGACTGGGCCTCGGACAAGCCGGGCGCCCCCGAGGTCGAGTACGAGCACGACGCGGTGATGGTCCGGGTCGGCGGCCACACGGTGGCGCATCTGCGCGGCGGCGCCGTCGAAGCGGACCCCGACCCGCAGGTACGGCCCCGCTGGCACGTCTTCTTCGTCGTGGACGACGTCGACGCGGCGGCCGACGCGGCGGTCAAGGCCGGCGGCACGGTCGCGGGGCAGCCGAGCGACTCCCGAGTCGGGCGCGCGGCGACCCTGCGCGACCCGCACGGCGGGCTCTTCACGGTGACCTCGCCCCATAAGGACTCCCCGGAGCGAGCGGCGGACCGACCGCAGGAGTGAGCGGGGCCGACCCTCATGACGGGTTCTTCTCGCTGCCGACAGGCCGCCCCGCCGGAGCCCCGTTAGCGTGAGGAGCATGCAATCGCCCCTGCGTACGGAACGCCTTCTGGTGCGCGACTGGGCCGTCTCCGACGCCGAGGCGGCGCTAAGGATCTACGGCGCCGAGGAAGTGGCGCACTGGCTGACGCCCGCCATGCACCGCGTGGGGGACCTCGATGCGATGCGGGCCGTACTCCAGGCGTGGGAGGAGTCCCAGCACAACCTGGTTGTCCCGTCCGGCAGATGGGCCATCGAGCGGCTCGAGGACGGCCGGGTGGTGGGCGGTCTCGTCATCCGGATGCTGCCGCCGTACGAGGAGGACCTGGAGATCGGCTGGCAGCTCAGCCCCGACGCCTGGGGGAACGGCTACGCGACGGAGGCCGGGATCGCGCTCGCCCGCTGGGCGTTCCGGCAGGGCGCCGACGAACTCTTCGCCGTCGCCCGCCCGAACAACCACAGGGCCGCGGCCACGGCGCGCAGAATGGGCATGGAGTGGGTCGGGGAGACGTCGAAGTACTACGACATGCGGCTCAACGTGTACCGCATCCGCCCGTCCGACCTGCCGGACGCGAGCCGGGCCTGAGCGCGGGCGGGACCTGATCGGTACTTGGGGGCCCGGCTCGAGCCTCGCGGGGCTCACACGGGACGTCACGCGTTGGTGCAGGGCTTGCCGAACGTCGGGTTCAGCAGGCCGACCACGCTGATGGTGTTCCCGCAGACGTTGACCGGCACG
Source organism: Streptomyces sp. 7N604 (assembly GCF_052245475.1). Taxonomy (NCBI): domain Bacteria; kingdom Bacillati; phylum Actinomycetota; class Actinomycetes; order Kitasatosporales; family Streptomycetaceae; genus Streptomyces; species Streptomyces sp. 7N604. The sequence continues at coordinate 26,436 of NZ_JBQQBX010000016.1, forward strand.
TGGACCGGCGCCTGGACGACGTTGCCCGAAGCGATGCCGGGGGAGTGGGCAGCTGCGCCCTGCGCGCCGGAGTCGGCGACGGCGATTCCGGCGGCACCGGAGACGACGGCACCGGCGGCGATGGTCAGCACAGCGGCCTGGGCAATTCGCGGCATGGCGGGAAACTCTTTCCTCATTGGGCAGTTATCGTGCGGAAGGAAGATCCCTGCGTGTGATGTGCAGGGGATCTGCGCACTGCCCGCACGGAAGTTGTGCCCCGCCTCCCGCGTTAGCCCGATCCGGTGGTGACGAGCCCGAGCCCCGCCGGTTCCGAGCCCGCCTGTGCGCACACCGAAGCGGCCACCTCCGCGCCCAGCGCCAGCATGTCCCGCGCCTGATCTGCGGTTATGTCGGCGGGGCCGCCTGGGCGGAGCAGCCCGGCGCGGGCGAGCCAGGTCAGGACGCCCGCGGTGAAGGCGTCTCCCGCTCCGATCGTGTTGACGACCGGCACCGGGGTCGCCGGTACGTCGATCCGGTCGCCGCGCGGCGTGAAGGCGGTGCTGCCCGCCGCCCCGCGGGTGAGGACGACGAGACGTCCCCCGGCCGCCAGCCTCCGGCACGTGAACTCGGCGGTCTCGCCCGGCCACAGCTGTCGTACGTCCTCGTCACTGGCCTTGACGATGTGGGCCTGCTCGCAGAGGGCGGTGAGCCGTTCCCGGCAGTCGTGCTGGTCGAGCGCCGGAAGGGTGCGGACGTTGGGGTCGACGGCCAGCAGCGTCCGGCTTGCGGCGGCCGCCGCCGTCTCGGCGACGGCACCGGCCGCAGGGGCTACCACGGCCGACAGGCCACCGACGCAGACGGCCCCGAAGCCGTCAAGTCCGCGCGTCTGCGGGGCGATCCGGAAGGTGGCCGTGTCGGCGAAGTGGAAGTCGTACGCCGTGCTGTCCTCGCTGGGCGCACCTCCTGCGGTAGTCCCCCTGGGACTAACGGCCCTGGAGGCACCCCCGGGGGGAGGGCCGGCGACCGCCAGGGCCGTGGGCCGGTCGGAGCGTGAGCACAGGCCGAGGTCCACTCCGGCGGCGGTGAGCCGGCGTTCGATCGCGGCCCCGAAGGCGTCCCGGCCGAGACCGCCGGCGAAGCCGACCCGTACGCCGAGCCGGGCGAGTCCGGCGGCCAGGTTGGCCGGTGCCCCGCCCGGATGCGCGACGTAGCCGGTCCGGCCGGCCGTGTCCTCGGGGACCAGGTCCACCAGGGCTTCGCCCATCACCAGGACGGGGGCGGCGGGAGCGGTCACGGCTGCACCACGATCTTGCGTCCCTGGCCCGCCTTGAACTGGTCGAGCGCCTGCGGGTACTGCTCCAGTGGCAGCCGGTCGCTGATGAAGATCTGCGGGTCGAGGACTCCGGCCGCGAACAGCTCGGCGGCGCGCTCGTAGCTGTGCAGGACGGCCATGGAGCCGGTGATGGTGATCTCCTGGTTGTAGATCTTGTACGGCTCGATGGTGGCTTTCGTGGCGTAGTCCGAGACGCCGAACTGAAGGAACGTTCCCGCCTTGGCCACCCGGCCGAGGCCGTCCTGGATGGCCGCCGCGTTGCCGGTGGCGTCGATGACCACGTCCCAGCCGCGCGGCCGTTCCAGCTCGTCGGCCGACGCGGCGACCCGCGAGCAGCCCAGCTTCTGTGCCGTGGCGAGCCGTTCGGGGTTGATGTCGACGACGTCCACCGCGGTGGCGCCGGTGCGCTTGGCCAGCTCCAGCATCATCAGGCCCATGGTCCCTGAGCCGTAGATCAGCACCTCGGCGCCGAGCCGCGAGCCCAGTACGTCGTAGCCGCGGACCGCGCACGACAGCGGCTCGATCAGCGCCGCGTCCCGTACGTCCACATGGTCGGGCAGCCGGACGCAGTTGGCCGCGGGTGCGATCGCGTACTCCGCCGCGCCCCCCGCCACGGTCACACCGATCGCGGCCCAGCGGTCGCAGAGGTTGTTGTGCCCGGTACGGCAGTAGCGGCACTCGTGGCAGTACAGGGACGGGTCCACCGCGACCCGGTCGCCGACCGACAGCTCGGTGACCTCGCTGCCCACGCCCACGATCTCGCCGGCGAACTCGTGCCCGGGAACGACCGGCAGGGTGGGGGCGAACTCGCCCTGCAGAATGTGCAGATCGGTGCCGCACAGCCCGCAGGCGGCGACGTCCACGACGACCTCCCGCGGCCCGGGTGCCGGGTCGGGCACGGTGGTGACGGTGACTTTGCCGGGGGCTTCGATGAGCGCGGCCCTCATTTGACGGCTCCTAGCGACAGGCCCTGGACCAGTTTGTCCTGGGCGGCGAAACCGGCGGCGAGCACCGGCAGGGAGATGGCGACCGACGCGGCGCACAGCTGGGCGAGGAACAGGCCCTGGCTGGTGACGAAGCTGGTCAGGAACACCGGGGCGGTCTGCGCGGTGACCCCGGTGAGGACCCGGGCGAACAGCATCTCGTTCCAGCTGAAGATGAAGCAGATCAGCGCGGTGGCGGCGATGCCGGGTCCGGCGACGGGGGCGACGACCCGGGCGAGGACGGTGGGCAGCCGGGCCCCGTCCATCTGGGCGGCCTCGATGATGGAGACGGGCACATCGGCGAGGAAGGACTGCATCATCCACACCGCGATCGGGAGGTTCATCGAGGTGTAGAGGATGACGAGCAGCCAGACGTTGTCGAGCAGGCCGGTGTTCTTGGCGAACAGATAGACCGGCAGCAGTCCGGCCACGACCGGCAGCATCTTGGTGGACAGGAAGAAGAACAGCACGTCCGTCCACTTGCGTACGCGACGGATGGACAGCGCGTACGCCGCGGGAAGGGCCAGCAGGAGCACGAACAGCGTGGAGAAGACGCTCGCCGTGACCGAGTTGATCAGCGAGGGCCAGGGGCTCGCCCCGCCCCCCGCGCCGAAGAACTCCCGGTAGCCGTCCAGGGTGAGCGAGGCCGCCAGCGACGGCGGGTTAGTCGCCGCGTCGGCCTCCGAGTGCAGCGAGGTCAGCACCATCCACAGCACCGGCAGGCAGAACGCGATGCCGACCAGCCAGGCCAGCAGGCCCAGCGCAGCGGAGCGGCGGCGGGCCCGCCGGGCCGCGAGGGGAAGGGCGGCGGGGCGGGGGCGGGTTACGGTCAGCGAGCTCATGCGCGGGACACCTCCTCGCGGAAGAGGGAGGAGACCACTCGCAGCGCGAAGGTCGCGATCACGATCGTGCCGATCACGACGACGACTCCGGCGGCGGAGGCCAGACCGTACTCGTGGGCCTGGTAGAAGGTCTGGTAGATGGTGTACGGGAGGTTGGCGGTGCCCAGGCCTCCGGAGGTGATCGTGAAGACCGCGTCGAAGTTCTGCACGATGTAGACCGAGCCGAGCAGCACGCCGAGTTCGAGGTAGCGGCGCAGGTGCGGCAGGGTCAGATAGCGGAAGATCTGCCAGTTGCCGGCGCCGTCGAGGCGGGCCGCTTCCACCATGTCCTGCGGGCGGCTCTGCAGCCCGGCGAGCAGGATCAGCATCATGAACGGCGTCCACTGCCAGACCAGGGACGCCTCCACCGCGAGCAGCGGCATCTCCGAGATCCAGTCCCTCTGACCGAGACCCAGCCAGTTCAGGACGCCGTTCAGCAGCCCGTACTCGGGGTTGTAGAGCGCGTGCTTCCACAGCAGGGCGGCGGCGACGGGCACGAGCAGGAAGGGGGCGATGAGCAGCGTGCGCACCGCGCCCCTGCCGAAGAACGTACGGTCCAGCAGCAGGGCCAGGAGCAGTCCGAGGACCACGCTCACGACGACCACGGTGGTGGTGAGCGCAGCGGTCGTCAGGACCGAGTTCCGCAGATCCGGGTCGGTCGCCACGGTCGTGTAGTTGGCCAGGCCCGTGAAGTGGCGGGCGTCCGGGGCCAGGGAGTTCCAGTCGAAGAACGAGATCACCAGCGTCGCCACGAAGGGCAGTTGGGTGACCGCGATCAGGAACACCAGGGCCGGGAGGAGCGGCGCCCGGGTGGCCCAGGCCCGGAACTTCCGGGACTTCGGCCGGCCGGCGGCGGCCAGGTCCGGCGGCCCGGTGCCGGACCTGCGGACGTGGAGTGTGGTGCTCATCGGTTCCGGTACTCCTCGCCGACCTTCTCGGCCAGCTTCTGGGACTTCTTCAGGGCATCCTCGACGGACTGGCGGCCCGCGATGGCCGCGCTGATCTCCTGGGAGACCTTGGTGCCGAGGTCGGTGAACTCCGGAATGTCGACGAACTGGATGCCGATGGTCGGCCGGGGCTGGGTGCCGGGGTCGCGCGGGTCGGCACTGGAGATGGCCTGCTGGGTGACCGCCTCGAAGGCGCCTGCGGCCTTCTTGTACTCGGGGTTGGCGTACGTGGAGGCGCGCTTGCCCGCGGGTACGTTGGCCCAGCCGATCTCCTTGCCGACCAGGGACTCGTACTCCTTGCTCGAGGCCCAGGAGATGAACTTCCAGGCGTTGTCCGGGTTCTTGGACGCCTTCTGCAGGCCCCATGCCCAGGTGTAGAGCCAGCCGGAGCTGTCGGTCTTCTCCACCGGGGCCTGGACGTAGCCGATCTTGCCCTTCACCGGGGAGTCCGCGGCTTCGAGGGAGCCGGCGGCGGCCGTGGCGTCGTACCACATGGCGACCTTGCCCTGGGTGAGGTTGTTCAGGCACTCGGCGTACCCGGCCTGGGCCGCGCCCGCCTCACCGTGCTTGCGCACCAGGTCGACATAGAACTTCGTCGCCTTGGTGAACTCCGGCGAAGTGAGCTTCGCCTGCCAGTCCTTGGTGAACCAGGTGCCGCCGTAGGTGTTGACGACCGTGGTGAGCGGTGCGATCACCTCGCCCCAACCGGGCTGGCCGCGCAGGCAGATGCCCTTCATCCCCGGCTCGGCGCCGTCGGCCTTCGCCGCGAGAGCGGCCACCTGCTGCCAGGTGGGCTTCTCGGACACCTTCAGCCCCTTCTTCGCGAAAACGTCCTTGCGGTACATGAGGAAGGACGACTCGCCGTAGAAGGGCTGGCCGTAGACCTTTCCGTCGTCAGCGGTCAGCGACTCCCGCACGGGCGGCAGGATGTCGTCCTGGTCGAAGGCCTTGTCGTCCTTGATGTAGCCGTCCAGGGGGTGGAGCCACTGGTTCTTGGCGTAGAAGGGGACTTCGAAGTTGCTGATGGTGGCCACGTCGTACTGGCCGGCCTGGTTGGAGAAGTCCTGACTGATCTTGTCGCGGACGTCGTTCTCCGGCAGCACCGTGAAGCGGACCTTGATGCCCGTCTTCTTCGTGAAGTGGTCCGCGGTGAGCTTCTGCAGCTCGACCATCTGCGGGTTGTTCACCATGAGCACATTGAGGGTGTCGTCGCCGGATGAGCCGTTGCCGCCGGCTCCGGCGCACGCCGCGAGGAGTGTCCCCGCTGCGGCGACCGCGATGGTCACGCGTATGCCGTGTCGTCCCTGGATCGGCATGAGAATCTCCGTACCGCTGTGTCGGGTTAGGGGTGTGTCGAGCTGTGGGTTCGGGCAGGCATCGGGCTGTTTCCGGGCGTACGGAACCTAGCCGCCCGCGCGGGTGGGTCGGTGGACGGGGTTGCTGTGGTCAGGCAGGGGTGCGGCTCACACCCGTATGACCTGGGGGCCCAGGAGCGAGTAGCGATGGGCCTCGGACGATGGCAGGCCGGTGTCGGTGACGATCGCCTCGACATCGGCCACTTCGGCGAACCGGCAGAAGCTGACGGCCCCGAACTTGGTGTGCACCCCCACGAATATCCGGCGCCGGGCCCCTCGCATCGCCGCCGCCTTCACCTCGCTGACGACCGGGTCCGGCGTGGTCAGGCCGTAGGTGCGGGATATGCCGTTGGCTCCCACGTACGCCAGGTCGATGACGAAGCCGGAGAGCATCTGGACGGCCCAGTGGTCGACGGTGGCCATCGTGCCGCCGCGGACCCGGCCGCCCAGCAGCAGCACGGTGATCTTCTCGCTGGTCGCGAGGCCGCTCGCCACCGCGAGGGAGGCCGTGACCACGGTCAGCGGACGGTCCCGGGGCAGCGCCTCGGCGATGAGCTGCGGGGTGAAGCCCTCGTCGACGAAGACCGTCTCCGCACCGCCGAGCAACTCCGCGGCGGCTGAGGCGATCCGGGACTTCTCCGGGACGTGCATGGTGGTGCGGAAGGCCAGGGTGGTCTCGAAGCCGGCGCTCTCCACGGGGTACGCGCCGCCGTGCGTACGTCGTACGAGGCCGTGCTCCTCCAGGACGCTGAGGTCCCGGCGGACGGTCTCCTTGGAGATGCCGAAATCCGCGGCGAGCTTGGCGACATCGACGGACCCCGTGCGTCGGGCCAGCTCGAGCATGCCCCTGCGGCGTTCCTCGGCGTCCACGGTGCACTCCTTCACTGCCGGGCCTTGAGCTGTGCCCGTTCGGGCTCGTGTGCTGATTTAACAAGCCCGGATCGCTGGTGACCAGGTTCGTCGAAGCAACGATCGTGACCGTTTGTGCCCGTTTCCAGATCGACATCGGTGCTGCACAGGACCGGGGGAAGCGGTTGCGAAGGGGTCGGCCGCTGCCCGGGGCGGGGGGCGGGGAGGCCCGTTTTCTGCCCGCTCCGGGCCGCCCTTCGCGCAAAGCCGCACGCAACTGTGACCGTTGTGGTGTGTGGTGAGGGTGCGGGATATGGGGTGTCAGCGCGCGGTGAGCAGAGGCGGCCCGCCCTCCGGCGGGCACGGCGCCTGACCGGGGATGACGGGGGTCTGCGGCCCCGGGAACGGCATCGCGCCGGAGGGGCCGGAGGGGCCGGAAGGGCCGACCGGGCGGGGGATACGGAGCATCGGCTCGTCGCCGTCGTCCGCGGGCGGCCGGGGCCGGCCGCACGGACCGGTCCCCTCGCGCGCGGCGCTCTCGGCCGTCAGCGTCACCAGACCCCAGGCAGTGAGCGCGCCGGCGGCCAGCGTCGCCAGGCCCCCCGGCGTGCCGAAGCGAATGCCCTCGTCCAGCAGCACGATGCCGACGGCGGCGGCGACCACGGGGTTGACGACTGTCACGGTGGCCAGGGGCGCGGTCAGTCCGGCCCCGCGGTAGGAGGCCTGTGACGCGGCGAGCCCCGTCACCGCGAGCAGCGCGACCATGCCGAGCCCCGGCAGACTGTCCGCGACCGAGGAGGGCCACCCGTCCGGCCACTCCTCGGCCACCGTCTTCACGAATACCGAGGAGACGCCGTAGGACACCCCGGCTGCCGTGGCCAGCGCCACGCTGCGCGCCGCGGGCCGCCGCAGCCACCAGCTCGCCAGGACCAGGGCGCCGATCGCGCCCGCCGTGGTCACCGCCACCGCGAGCTGGTCGGCGCCGGACAGCGGACGGGACCGTGCCGAGCCGGTGAGCAGCAGGATTCCGGCGAGTCCGGCCGCGGCCATGAGGGCGCCGCGCCACGCGGCCGCCGTCACCCGGCGCCGCACGCACAGCGCGGCCATGGGCAGCACGAACACGATGGTCAGCACGCCCAGCGGCTGGACAACCGTCAGCGGTCCCGCTCCCAGGGCCAGCACGTGCAGGAGCGCCCCGGCCCCGTTCAGGGCGACCGCGAACCACCAGGCACCGCGCCGGAGCAGTGCGAGCTGCCGCGGGGGCGCGGTGGCGGCGACCCGCTCCTGGACGATGGCGGCCGCGGCGTAGCAGACCGCCGACACCAGGGACAGCAGCACCGACAGCGTGAGAGGGCTCATCGCCAGGCTCGCCGGCACGAGGGGGCGTGGAACGTCATGGCCCAACGATCCCGGAGCCGGGGGCCGATGTCGTCGTCTCCCAGGGTGGCTCGGGGCGTACCACAACCGGAGTACGCGGAGCCGCCGCGTCCGCCCACCGGTGGAGATCCTTTCGCTGCGGGTGGGGGTTCCGGGGCTGGGATCCGGGTCTGAAGCCGCGGTCGCGGGGTACACGGCAGGGCGTACGGCGGGAGTCGTACGCCCTTCCGACATGCCCAGGAGGCTGTGATGACCACTCCCCGCCCCGACCCCGTACCACCCACGCCCACGCCTCCGCCCGGTCCCGGACCAGGTCCCGGACCCGGCCCTGGCCCCGGACCCGGTCCCGTGCCCATTCCGGAGCCCGATCCGATCCCTCCGGTGCCGCCTGGGCCGACCACGCCCGAGCCCGTACCCGGGCCCGACCCGCAGCCCGCACCGGCTCCGTCGCCCGGGGGAGGGGGCTGATCGCATGGATTTGCTCGACGCGTTCGACGCCGGGCTCGAGGAGTTCGGCCGCCGGGTGCACAAGGTGGGGCCCGGCCAGTGGACGGTCGGTACGCCGTGCACCGAGTGGTCGGTGCGCGACCTGGTGAACCACCTCGTCGGCGAGCACCTCTGGGCGCCGTGGCTGCTGCGCGGCGCGACGATCGCGGAGGTCGGCGACCGGTTCGACGGCGACGTGCTCGGAGACGAGCCCGTCAAGGCGTGGGACCAGGCGGTCGCGGAGTCGAAGTCGGCCTTCCACCGGCCGGGTGCGCTCGACATCGAGGTGCACACCAGCGGCGGTCTCACCCCCGCGAGAGAGTACGGCTGGCAGATGACCTCCGACCTCGCCGTACACGCCTGGGATCTGGCCCGCGGCATCGGGGACGATGACACGCTGGACGAGGATCTCGCCCAGGCGGTATGGGAGTACATCGAACCCCAGGCCGACAGCTGGCGGGGCGCGGGCATCTTCGGCCCCGCCGTGAAGGTGCCGGACTCCGCACCCGTTCAGGACCAGTTGGTCGCCTTCCTCGGCCGCCGGCCGTGAGAGCGGCCGGCTGCGAGAGCACAGGCCGTGAGAGCACAGGCCGTGAGGGCGCGAGCCGGAGGAGCACCCGAGAGCCCAAGGCGGCACCGACCGGCGGCCGTTCATGAGTCCCTGACCAACCGTCAGCCCGGGGCCCCGACGTGTGGGGCCCCGCGCACCCCTGCCGCCGCCGTGACCTCGCCGCGGTTACGGTGCGTACCGATACGGGAAAATTTCTCGCTCTGCCTTTGAAACGCGGTGCCTGCACCGTCCGTACATAGCGCCGTCAAGAGGCGCGCACCCGCGCCGGACGGGAAGCGACTGCAGGAGTTGGACCAAATGAGGAAGTGGCAGAGCGCCTCGATCGCGGTGACCGCGGTGGCGATCATGCTGACGGCGGGTTGCGGCTCGGAGACCAACCAAGGGCAGACGGCCGCGGCGCAGCCCGCCGGACAGGCCGACGCCGCGTACGGGGGCCAGGACAAGGGGGGTTACGGTGGCGCGAATCCCCAGGGCCAGAAGGAAGAGGCCAAGACAGCGGGCCAACTCCAGATCGCGGACGACAAGAAGCTCGGCTCGGTCCTGACCGACAGTGAGGGCTTCACGCTCTACCGCTTCGACAAGGACACACCCGAGCCCCCGAAGTCCAACTGCGACGGCGACTGCGCCACCACCTGGCCGCCGGTCCCCGCCTCCGACGTCTCGTCCGCCGCCGGCATCGACCCCTCGCTGCTGGGCGAGGTCACCCGCGCCGACGGCACCCAGCAGCTGACGGTCGCCGGCTGGCCGATGTACCGGTACATCAAGGACAAGAAGCCGTGGCAGGTCAAGGGCGAGGGCGTGGGCGGCACCTGGTTCGCCTCGGCCCCCGACGGCAAGAAGGCCTCGGGCGACGGCGCCGATGACGGCGGCGCCGGTGCGGGCGAGGGCGCGGGCGAAGGCGGCGCGGGCGAGGGCGCCGGTGGTGAGGGCGGCGCCGGCGAGGGCGCCGGTGAGGGCGGCGGCGCGGCGGACCAGAAGCTGCCGGCGCTGTCGACCTTCACCGACCCGAAGCTCGGCGAGATCATCCGCGACGGCGAGGGCCGTACCCTCTACCGGTTCGACAAGGACTCGGCCTGGCCGATGAAGACCAACTGCACCGGCAAGTGCCTGGACACCTGGAAGCCCGCCAAGCCGGTCGACAAGGCCGACGTCGAGGGCATCGATCCCAAGCTGCTCACCACCTTCACCCGGCCCGACGGCACGGAGCAGCTCTCGATCGACTGCTGGCTCCTGTACACGTACACCGGCGACGAGAAGCCCGGGGACACCAATGGCCAGGGTGTGGGCGACGCCTGGTTCGTCGTCTCGCCGGACGGCAAGAAGATCACCAAGTAGCCGGGAGTGCGGAACCGGCGGCCCTTCAGCTGCCACCGGCAGTGCGGGCGAAGGGGCCGGCAGCCCACGGGTTGCCGGCCCCTGCGGCGTGCTGTGCCGCCGCTCGCACGTTTCGAAAAATGGGCTGAACAGTGACAGAGTTGCGCTGAGTGGGACAGCACGAACCGTCGGCACACCGCCCAGCGCGGTCCTCCGCACCGGGAGGGCGACATGGTTGATCGGGGAACGCCCCCGGCCGCCGCCCCGCTGCCCGACGACTGGCCCATGCGCGCCGAGGCCAACCTCGCCCTCAACCGCATGGGCAGCTTCGACTGGGACCTCGACGGCGGTCGGCTGCACATGGACGATCCGGCTCTCGAGGTCTTCGAGCTGAGCCCGGACGAGTACGACGGCGACCCGGTGACCCTCGCCGTCCGCGTGCCCATCGGCGAGGCCAGGCGGCTCGACGCCCAGGTCTCGCAGGCGCTCAAGGACGGCAGTACGACGTACGGCGCGTACTTCCGCATCCGCCGCCGCGACGGATCCCTGCGCTGGACCCACACCCAGGGCCACATCCAGCGGGACGGCGAGGGCCGCCCGCACCGCATCATCGGCATCATCCGGGACGCCACCCAGGAGCTCGTCCACGTGACCGAGCGCACCGCGCTGAGCGAGGAGCGCAAGCGCCAGACCAGCGTGATCGACGAGACCACCGCGGCCCTGGCCCACGCCATCACCGTCCAGGACGTCATCGACGTGCTGAGCGACAGCCAGGGTCTTGGCCGGCTGGGCGCCGTCAGCCTGTTGATGGGGCTGCTGGAGGGCGGACGGATCCATGTCGTGGCCGAGGGGCAGGCGGGGAGTTACGTGCCCGAGCTCGAGTACACGCGGGTCGACGAGGACTACCCCATGAGCGAGGTGGTGCGCACCCTCACCCCCCGCCTGATCACCTCGCCCGGCGAGTTCGCCCGCCGCTACCCGCGGCTGTGGCCGCACATCGAGCCGCTGGACGTCTCCGCCGCCGCCTACCTGCCGCTGATCGCGCAGGCCCGGCCGCTCGGCGCGCTCGGTCTGCTCTACCGGGGCAAGCGGAACTTCACCCCGGAGGAGCGCAACCTCCTGGTCGCCCTCAGCAGCAGCATCGCCCAGAGCCTGCAGCGCGCCATGCTCTTCGACCAGGAGCACGACATCGCCGAGGGCCTGCAGACGGCGATGCTGCCGCGCACCGTTCCCACCTTTCCCGGCGCCCGCATCGCCGTCCGCTACCGCTCCGCCCGGTTCGGCCGGGATGTGGGCGGCGACTGGTACGACGTGATCCCCGTGCCGGGCGGCCGGGTGGGCGCCGTCATCGGTGACGTGCAGGGCCACGACACACATGCGGCCGCCGTCATGGGCCAGCTGCGGATCGCCCTGCGCGCGTACGCCTCCGAGGGCCACTCGCCGGCCACCGTCATGGCCCGCGCCTCCGTGTTCCTGCACGAGCTGGACACCGACCGCTTCGCCACCTGCTCGTACGCCGAGGTGGACCCCGCCGACGGGACGGTGCAGCTGGTCAGGGCCGGGCACATCGACCCGCTGGTGCGGCACCCCGAGGGCCCCTGCCGGCCGCTCCCGGCCGCCGGAGGACTGCCGCTGGGGCTCTCGGCGATGTTCGGGCAGACGGACTATCCGGTGACCCGGGCGGCCCTCGACCCGGGGGAGACGCTGATCCTGTTCACCGACGGGCTCGTCGAGCACCCGGGGAAGGACCTGGACGACGGGATGCGGGTGCTGACCGACGCGGTGACCCGCGGCCCGCACGAGGTCGAGGAGCTCGCCGACCACATCGGCGCGGCGATGGGGGAGCGGACCGGCGGCGACGACATGGCGATGCTGCTGCTGCGCCGGGAAGGCGAGCCCATCCCCGAGATCGGCCGCAGGGTCCACCAGCATGTCGCCCCCGCCGACCCGGAGGCCCTGGCCCTGGCCCGGCACATGATCAGCGAGGCGGTACGGAACTGGGGCGCGGGCGGCCGCGCGGACGAGGTGGAACTGGTCGCCGACGAGCTCATCACCAACGCTCTGCTGCACACCGATGGCGGTGCCGTGGTGACCGTGCGCATGCCCGGTGGGGCCGAGCGGCGGCTGCGGGTGGAGGTGCAGGACGGGTCCAGTACGTGGCCGCGCCGGAGGGAGCCGGGCGAGACCGGGGTGTCGGGGCGCGGCCTGCTGCTGGTGGACCGGATGGCCGACGTCTGGGGCGTGGAGGCGCGGGGCAGCGGCAAGAGCGTGTGGTGCGAGTTCAACGTCCAGGACCGGTCGGAGAACTGAGGATCCGGACCGCGACCAGCGGGGAACGCGCTCGGTAAGCTCGCCGGGGACGGCGAGGACGACGGAACGGGGAGGCCCATGCGTACGGGACTGGCGGAGGAACTGCGTCGCCTGGACGGTGCCTCCTACGGCCGGTACAAGTCCCTCACCGGCACCTGGCGGATGCCGGGCTTCACCCTCGAAGTGGTGCGGGGCCAGGCCGATCCCTTCGCGCCGCCCGCCCGCGTCGCCGTACACGTACCCGCGGAACGGGCCGGGTTCCCGGGGGAGTTGCGGAACTGTCCGGTACGCCGCCGCGCCCTCGCCGGATATCTCGCACGGCAGGCCGCGGACGCGGCGGCCCGCACCCCGCTGCATGTGGACTGCGGCCGCCAGGAGGTGCTCGACCGTGCCTCCTGCCGGATCGGCGACGGCCGCGACGGCGAGGAGCGGGGCGCGGTGACGGTCCGTATGGGTGTCGAACTGCCCGGGCGGGGACGGCGGATCGACGGCCGCGCCGCGGAGGACGTCCTGTGCCGGCTACTGCCGCGGCTCGTCGAGCGCGCCCTGCACTACGCGTCGCTGGACGCGGTCGAGGTGCGGCGCTTCGTCGACGCCGTCGAGGACGCCGATGCACTGCGGCGGGCGCTCGACCCGCTCGGCCTGGTCGCGTTCGTCGCGGACGGCGCGGTGCTGCCGCGCCGCAGCGGCGTGGACGAGCGGCCGCTGACCGGGCCCGGCGTCGTGCCGTTCGCGTCCCCGGACGCCTTCCGGGTGGCCGTGGACCTGCCCAACGCGGGGCGGGTTACGGGCATGGGCGTGCCCGAGGGCGTGACGCTGATCGTCGGTGGCGGCTTCCACGGCAAGTCCACGCTGCTGCGGGCGCTGGAGGCGGGCGTCTGGGACCATGTGCCGGACGACGGGCGGGAGTTGACGGTCTCCCGCACCGACACGGTCAAGATCCGCGCCGAGGACGGCCGCCGCATCGAGCGGGTCGATGTGCACGCCTTCGTCAGCCACCTGCCCAGCGGGGCCGACACGGCGGACTTCTCCACCGACAACGCCTCGGGTTCCACCTCGCAGGCCGCCTCCCTGGTGGAGGCGGTCGAGGCGGGGGCCCGCACCCTGCTGATCGACGAGGACACCGCCGCCACGAATCTGATGATCCGTGACGCGCGGATGCAGGCGCTGGTGGCCAAGGACCGCGAGCCGCTGACCCCGTTCGTCGACCTGGCCCGCTCCCTGCACCGCGACCACGACGTCTCCACGGTCCTCGTGATGGGCGGCTCCGGCGACTACATGGACGTCGCCGATCACGTCCTGATGATGGACGCATACCTGCCGTCCGACGTCACCGCGCGGGCGCGCGAGCTGGCCCGTGTACCGACCGGCCGCAAGGCCGAGGCGGACGCCTTCCCGGCCGTCACCCACCGCCGCCCCGCCCCCGCCTCCGTCGATTCCCTGGTCCGCGGCCGCTCCCGGGTGCGGGCGCGCGGCACCGACGCGCTGGCCTTCGGGGAGGAGCAGGTGGACGTACGGGCCGTGGAGCAGATCCCCGACCGGGGGTACGTGACGGGGATCGGTTTCGCGATGGAGCTGCTGGTGCGGCGGGGGCACCTCGACGGCAAGCGGACGCTCGCCGAGGCGCTGGACCTGCTGGACCGTGAACTGGCGGGCGGCGCAGTGGAGTTGCTGGCCGTCTACGACGACGACTGCGCCGTGCCGCGGCGCCACGAGATCGCCGCTGCCCTCAACCGGCTGCGCAGTCTGCGGGTCAACCGCTGACGCGGTTGACCCGGACGCACGGCCCTGGCCAGGGGCGGCGGCCTGGGCGCCAAGCCGCGGTGGGGGCAGCCGGTTGAAAGAGGGCGGCTGCGGGAGTTCGGCCCTGCCGGGTGTGGCGGGTCAGAGCTTGCGGTAGCCGCGGGCGTCGTCGGTGGAGGAGATGACCGTGTCGGCGTCCGCCCCGGTCGAGGCGGTCACCAATGCCGCCACCGCGCCTTCTACGAACGGCGCGTCCGCGATCCGCACGTTCTCCGGCAGCGCCCCTTCCCCCGTCTCCGCCAGCAGCGCCTTCACCGTCAGCACGGCACTGCCCATGTCGCAGAGCACCACGACGCCGCGGCCCCCGTCCACCCGCTTGACCGCATCGCGGACGAGCGTGGCACTGGTGCCGATGCCGCCGTCCTCGACACCGCCCGCCGTGGCGATCGGGGACGGATTGCCCGTCCCGACCAGGGCCTTGGCCATCTCGGCGGTGGAGTCGGCCACTTCGCGGCTGTGCGAGACCAGGACCACTCCGACGCGCGGCCCCTCATCCCCGCCGTTCCCCGCCTCCTCGGCCGGGCCCTCCTCGGTCACCGGCCCAGCGGCCTCCGGCGCCCCCGTACCCGACTCCGCCCCGCGTGCCTCCGCATCCGGCGCCTCCGCGTCCGGCGCCTGGCCCCCGCCCGCCCGGGGATTGTCCGGCGCTTTCCCCTCCGCCGCCGGGGTGCGAGCGGGAGTCGCGGCCGGCTCCGGCTCCGCCCCGGCCAGCGCGTCGTACAGCGCCGTGATCAGCAGCGCCGACGACGCGGCCCCGGGGTCCTTGTGGCCGATGCTGCGCTCGCCGAGATAGCTGGCCCGGCCCCGGCGGGCCTGCATCGGGATCGTCGCCTCCGCGCCCTCGCGCGCGGCTCGCGCAGCCGCCGCCAGGGCGTCCCGCACCTGCGCGCCGCCGCGCAGCTCGGCGGCGTACGCCTCGGCGGCCGGGGCCAGTGCGTCGACCATGGTCTTGTCCCCGGGACCGGAGTCACCGAGCCGCCGCACCCCGGCGACCGCCTCGGCCAGGGCCTCGCCGAGCGCTTCGGGGTTCGCGGTCTCCGCGTCGCCGAGCGCCCGCCCCGCCCGCCGCAGAACCGTGCCGTACAGCGGCCCAGAGGCGCCGCCGACAGTCCGGGTGAGATGGGTCCCGAAGGCCTTGAGCAGTGCGCCCGGTGAGGCCGACGGCGCGGCGGCCACGGCGGCGGAGGCCGAGGTGAAGCCGCGCCGCAGATTGACGCCGTGGTCCGCGTCCCCGATGGCGGAGTCGAGCTGGGTGAGGTGGTCGGCTTCCTGCGTGATCACCTGCGTGGCACCGTCCAGCCAGCGCCGGAAGAAGGCGGTGTCGAGGACGGCGGCGGGTTCCGGAGGCACGGTCATGAGCGGGTGACTCCTCGGTTCGGAGCGGATGCGGGCGTACGGCGTGCGCCGGAGTGGCGCATACCGTCCGCCACCAGTCTGCTCCCTCGGACGACGACGTCACGATCCTCAGGGCCGGAATCGCATCCGCCCGGCCCCCGAGTGCGGGCCGGGCGGATTCCTCATCGAGCGGTCGGAGCGGTCGGAGCCGTCCGAGCCGTCCGAGCGGTCCGAGCTTTCGGAGCCGCCGGAGCTTTCGGAGCGGTCAGCTGAGCGCCTTGATCAGCTCACCGTTGCTCGTGTCGCCGCTGAGCTCCCAGAAGAACGTGCCGCCGAGGTTCTGCTCGTTCTTGTAGGCGACCTTCCCGGCGATGGTCTCCGGGGTGTCGTAGCTCCACCACTGGTTGCCGCAGTGCGCGTACGCCGTGCCCGCGACCGTACCGTTGGCCGGGCACTTGGTCTTGAGCTCCTTGTAGTCGTCGATGCCCTGCTCGTACTTGCCGGGCGCGGGGCCGCTCGCGGTGCCGCCGGGCTCCTTCTGCGTCACGCCGGTCCAGCCGCGGCCGTAGAAGCCGATGCCCAGCAGCAGCTTCTCCGACGGGATGCCGAGCCCCTTGAGCTTCTTGATCGCGGCGTCCGAGTTGAAGCCCTCCTGCGGGATGCCGTCGTACGAGGTGAGCGGCGAGTGCGGGGCGGTCGGGCCCTGGGCCGCCCAGGCGCCGAAGAAGTCGTACGTCATCGGGTTGTACCAGTCGACGTACTGTGCCGCGCCCGCGTAGTCGGCCGCGTCGATCTTGCCGCCGGACGAGGCGTCGGCGGTGATCGCCGCGGTGACCAGGTTGTCGTTGCCGAACTTCGCCCGAAGGGCCTGCATCAGGTTCTTGAACGCGTCCTTGCCGCTGGTGTCGCAGCTGAGGCCGCAGGCGTTGGGATACTCCCAGTCGATGTCGATGCCGTCGAAGACATCGGCCCAGCGCGGGTCCTCGACCAGCTGGTAGCAGGACTCGGCGAAGGCGGTGGGGTTCTGCGCGGCCTCCGTGAAGCCCTTGGACCAGGTCCAGCCGCCGAAGGACCACAGCACCTTGAGGTTCGGGTGCAGTTTCTTCAGCTTGCGCAGCTGGTTGAAGTTGCCGCGCACCGGCTGGTCCCAGGTGTCGGCGACGCCGTCGATGCTCTGGTCCGCGGTGTACGACTTCTCGTACGCGGGGAAGGACTCGCCGACCGTGCACTTGCCGCCCTGGACGTTGCCGAAGGCGTAGTTGATGTGCGTGAGCTTGTCGGCGGAGCCCGAGGTCTCGACGTTCTTGACGTGGTAGTTGCGGTCGTAGACGCCCCACTCGGTGAAGTAGCCGATCACCTTGTTGCCCGCGGCCGCCTTCTTGGGGGCCTTCGTTTCGCCGGCGGTGGCGGCGCCCGCCAGCAGCGTCGCGGCGAGCACCGCGGCACACGCGGCGGCGAGCGCCGCGATGAGCGCTCGCGTACGGGTGGGGGGACGACGGTGCGGTCTGAGCATGGGGGGATCTCCTCGGTGTGGGGTGAGGACGGGCCGGACCTGCATGCTGGGTTGGCATGCACGCGCTGACCGTTGACCGGAAACCGTAGAAGGACTAGACCACTGCGTCAATGGTTCGGACCAATCCTGGAGCGGCCGCCACCGGAATCCGTCCGGGATCACGAGTTCCGGGTCGCCTGTGACGGAGGGCCGCCGATCGGGCATACTCACAGCGCCACAGCCGCTGGTCAGGCCGTTCCGCGACCCGGAAAGGCAGCATCGGCTGAGCAGGATCACCCGGCGGCGCCGCCACACCCCGAGCGCGCACCGCCGCAGCGCCCGACAGGGAGGAGAGCGCCGCCATGCCCGACCGCGCCCCACAGCCGGTGGAACGCCAGTTGCCCACCGAGGAGGCCCGGGACCTGTTCGCCCTCGTCCGCGAACTCGCCCAGCGCGAGATCGCCCCGAAGGCCGCCGAGCAGGAGGACGCGGGCCACTTCCCCCGCGAGGTCTTCTCGCTCCTGTCCGAGTCGGGGCTGCTCGCCCTCCCGTACGACGAGGAGTACGGCGGTGGAGACCAGCCGTACGAGGTCTACCTCCAGGTCCTCGAAGAGCTCGCAACGGCCCGCCTCACCGTCGGCCTCGGCGTCAGCGTCCACACGCTCGCCTGCCACGCCCTCGCCGCCTTCGGCACCAAGGAGCAGCGGGCCGAGCACCTGCCGGGCATGCTCGGCGGCGGGCTCCTCGGCGCGTACTGCCTCTCCGAGCCCGCTTCGGGCTCCGACGCCGCCTCGCTGCGCACGCGCGCGGTGCGCGACGGCGACGACTGGGTTATCGACGGCACCAAGGCCTGGATCACCCACGGCGGCATCGCCGACTTCTACACGGTGCTCGCCCGTACGGGTGGCGAGGGCGCCCGCGGCATCACCGCGTTCCTCGTCCCCGGCGACGCCCCCGGGCTGGCCGCTGCGGCGCCCGAGCGCAAGATGGGCCTGAAGGGCTCACCCACCGCGCAGCTGCACTTCGACGGTGTGCGGGTCTCCGATGCGCGCCGTCTCGGCGACGAGGGCCAGGGTTTCGCGATCGCTCTCGATGCGCTCGACTCCGGCCGGCTCGGGATCGCCGCCTGCGCGGTCGGCGTGGCCCAGGCGGCCCTCGACGAGGCGCTGGCGTACGTGGGGGAGCGGCGGCAGTTCGGCCGCCCGATCGCCGACTTCCAGGGGCTGCGCTTCATGCTCGCCGACATGGCGACGCAGATCGCGGCGGGCCGCGCCCTCTACCTCGCGGCGGCGCGGCTGCGGGACGCGGGCCGGCCCTTCTCCAAGGAGGCGGCGATGGCCAAGCTCTTCTGCACGGACGCGGCCATGCGGGTGACGACGGACGCGGTGCAACTCCTCGGCGGCTACGGCTACACCGCGGACTTCCCGGTGGAGCGCTATATGCGCGAGACCAAGGTGCTCCAGATCGTGGAGGGGACCAACCAGATCCAGCGCATGGTCGTCGCCCGCCATCTGGCGGGCCCGGAGAGCCAGTAGAAGCGCGGCACGGGCGGTGGCCGGGTCCCCGAGGGGACCCGGCCACTGTCATGGCGAACCGCAGTCGCAGATCTCCGACGTCAGAGGCGTCTAGAAGATGTAGCGCAGCCAGTCGTAGTCGAAGAGCTTGAACAGATGACCGAACCCGTACAGGTCGTAGTCATCGTGGTCGTGGACGTGCTTCTTCTCGTAGTCGTTCCCGTAGCCGCGGTCGTCGTGCTTGTAGTCGGCCTTCTCGTGCTTGTAGCCGGACTTGCTGTGCTTGCTGTCCTTCTTGTCCTTCTTGTCCTTGCTGTGCTTGCACTTCTTCTTGTTCTCGTGCTTCGGCTTGGCGTGGTCGCCGTGGACGGCGGCGGTGACGGAGTGGCTCGGGGTCGCGTAGGCGGCACCCGCCATCGGCACGACAGCGGTTGCGACGGCCAGGCCGACGGCGGCAAGCGTGCGCCGGACGGATAGGGGCATGGGTCTTCCCTTTCATTCAGCCCAAAAAATGGCTTTCCCCCTCATTTCGGGACCCTAGGGGGAGTTGGCCGATCGCGCCCCTCATGAGAACCCGGCCTTCGAGCGGTGACCCGGCGCCAGCCACCTGACACCGGGCGCCGGAGCCCGTGGGAGGCCGTACCGCTGTAAGGGTGAGGGAGGAGGGGACAGGCCTCAACCGCGCGGCGTGGCGCCGGTCGTCTCCGCCGAGGTCTCGGCCGTCCGCTCCCCGGGCGCTCCGGACCGGCTGCCCGGGAGGTGGTTGAAGAGCAGGTTCAGGGCGATCGCGGTGAGGCAGCCCGCGCTGATCCCGCTGTCCATCACCGTCTGGAACCAGTCGGGGAACCGCGCATAGATGTCCGGCACTCCCACCGGCAGCAGTCCGACGGCGACCGACACCGCGACCACCGTCAGGTTGTGGTTGTCCCGGAAGTCGACGCCCGCCAGCGTCCGCAGTCCGCTCGCCGCCACCGTTCCGAACATCACCAGACCCGCGCCGCCGAGCACCGGCGCCGGGATCGCCGCCACCACCGCGCCCAGCTTGGGCAGCAGCCCCAGCAGGACGAGCATGCCGCCCGCGGCCGCGACGACCCACCGGCTGCGCACCCGGGTCATGCCGACGAGGCCGACGTTCTGGGCGTAGGCCGTGTACGGAAAGGTGTTGAAGACGCCGCCGAGCATGGTCGAGAGCCCGTCCGCCCGCAGCCCGTCCGCGAGCCGGCGCGGCTGGACCCCGCGGTCCGTCATCTCGCCGACCGCAATGAAGTCGCCGGTCGTCTCGGTCATGGTGACCAGCGCGACCACCAGCATCGACACGATCGCAGCGCCCTCGAACGACGGGGCGCCGAAGTGGAAGGGCGTGCTGACGCCCAGCCAGTCCGCGCTGCCGACCCCGTCGAAGCCGGTGTAGCCCAGCGGGACCGCGACGGCGGTGCCCGCGATGATGCCGGCCAGCACCGCGACCCGGCCGAGGAAGCCCGGCGCGAAGCGCTGCACGGCGAGGACGGCCAGGAGCACCCCGGCCGCGAGCGCGAGGTTCTTCGGCGCGCCGTGGTCCGGCGAACCGGACCCGCCCGCCGCCCAGTTGCCCGCGACCGGCAGCAGTGAGAGGCCGATGATCAGGATCACGGTGCCGGTCACCAGGGGCGGGAAGAAACGCAGCAGCCGCCCGAAGACCGGTGCGAGCAGGATCATCGCCAGGCCGGCGACGATGACGGACCCGTAGATCGCGGGCAGCCCGCCGTCCCCGGTGCCGATCAGCACCATGGGCGACACGGCCGCGAACGTACAGCCCTGCATGATCGGCAGCCGCACGCCGAACCGCCACCACCCCACGCACTGCAGAACCGTGGCGATCCCGCACACCAGCAGATCCGCGTTGATCAGATACGCCAGATCCGCGGGCGGCAGCTTCATCGCGCCGCCCACGATCAGCGGTACGGCCACCGCGCCCGCGTACATGGCCAGTACGTGCTGCAGGCCGAACGCGCCGAGCCGGGCGGCGGGCGGGAGCTCGTCCACGGGGTGGGCGGAGCCGGGTGGCAGGAATCGGTGAGAGGTTGTCGACATGGGGACTCCTCGACACAAGCGGTACGCGCGGATCGCGTGCCGACACGGTAGGCCGCTTGAACAGTTTGTTGAAGTCCCTGAGTGTTGCGTTCATGTGTCACGGGGCGCGGGCCGTACCGTAGGACCGCGCGGGAGGCCACAGGAGACGGCGGGGCCGTTGCGCCGCCCGGCGTTCCAACTCCCTCCCCTTATAGGCCACTTCCGCCATACGGGACCGTCTGAGACTCTCCTGTGACCGATCCTGGCCGAGACCGGACCCCTGGAGAAGCCATGACCGCAACCCCGTTCACCCGCCGCCACGGCATCAGGGCCGCGGCGGCAGCGGCCCTCGCCCTCCCGATCGCCGCCCACGCGGAACCAGCGGCGCAGGCGCAGGCCGCGGGCCCGGACGTGTCCGAGGGGTCATCGGCGTCCGAGAAGCCGTCGGCGTCCGCGGCGGCCACGTCCGGGGGCGGCGCCCGGCAGTTGCGCACCATGACCTTCAACCTCCGCTACGCCGGCGACACTCGGCCCAACTCCTGGGCCGAGCGCCGCCCCGTGATGCGGGAGCTGCTGCACCGCGAGGCGCCGCACCTGCTGGGCACCCAGGAAGGTCTCTACGGGCAGCTGCGGGACATCGTGTCCGACCTCGGCCCGCGCTACGACTGGATCGGCACGGGCCGCGAGGGCGGAAGCCGCAGCGAGTTCATGGCAGTCTTCTACGACAGGGCCCGCCTCGCCCCGGTCGAGTACGACCACTTCTGGCTCTCCGACACCCCGTATGTGATCGCTTCCAACAACTGGGGCGGCTCCATCACGCGGATGGTCACCTGGGTGCGCTTCGAGGACCGGGGCACGGGCGGCCAGTTCTACGCCCTCAACACGCACTTCGACCACCGCGGCCAGTACGCGCGGGAGCGGTCCGCGGCCCTGATCACCGAGCGGCTCGGGCAGCTCGACGCCGCCCTTCCCCGCATCGTCACCGGCGACTTCAACGTCCCCGCCCACGCCCACCCCGTCTACGACACGATGCTCGGCGGCGGCAGCCTGGTGGACACCTGGGACACGGCGGAGCGCCGCAGCCCGCAGTACGCGACCTTCCACGGCTACCGGCCGCTGGTCCCGGACGGCGACCGGATCGACTGGATCCTCACCTCGCCGGACGTCCGCACCCCCTACGCCGCCATCAACACCTTCTCCGCCCACGGCCAGTTCCCCAGCGACCATCTGCCGGTGCAGGCGGTGCTGGAGTTCTGATCGGGGGATCGGAGCACGGTGCTCACGGCTCTCGCGGCGTCGACGTCCGGTCGGGCTCGACGGCGGCTTCGCGTACGAACGGCTCGGTACGGTCGGCCGTGTGCGGCTGGGGACGGCTCGAGGGGCTCTCCTCGACGAGAACGATGTTGCGGGAGCCGCTCGGCGAGCTCAGGCAGGGAGCCGGGCTCAGGCGAGGCCGGGCTCGGCGGAACGAGCCGCGGTCAGGCGGCGTGATCAGGCGGCGTGATCAGGCGGCGTGATCAGGCGGCGTGATCAGGCCGCGCGGCGCTGAAACTGGGGCACTTGGATCGGCCGCGATCCCGGCCCGCCCACGTGTGAGAACGGCTGCGTGCGCCAGTCCAGGCCCTCCGGGAGGGTGAGCAGCAGCCCGGCGTCCCGCTCGTGCGCGTCGAACGAAGCGTCGGCGGGCGTCGTCTCGGCGACTCCGCGCCCCGTGCCGGGGCAGACCGTGAGGCCGAAGGGATTCCACGGTGTACGGACCAGCGCGTGCTCCGGCAGCACGTCCTCGTCCGCCAGCAGCGCGATCGGCCGCGCGCAGTCCGGGCAGATCACCCGGAACATCTCGTAGGTTTCGTCGGTACTGTCCTCGTCGCCGTCGTCCGCCACCGCCTCGAGGCCTGCCGGCTCGAGAACCGTGCTCTCCGGCACGGGCTGGGTGCGGTCGCTGTGACCAGGGCGCTTCAGGTTACGCATGGAGTAACTCCCCCTCCGGGTGGGCCGACAAAGGCGCTGCGGCCTCGACCACAGCAAGCATTTCCCTGACGGCCCCGCGGGTAATCGCGGCACTCCCGCGGACAGGTTCCGGAGTGTGTGGTGTTCGTCACATGCCGCTTGCAGGTGCCCCTCCGTGAGCCGTGAATTCGTCACATCTGCGGCCGAGTTCGGCTCCCGGCTCCCGGCCGGCCCTGGTGCGGCACATGGCCGAGGTGGAGCGCGCGTGGTTGCGCCGGGTGATCAACGGGGAGGACATCCCGCTCGTGTGGTCGGACGAGCGCGACTTCCAGGCGGCGTACGACGCGAGTGCGGCCACGCGGTCGGAGTCCTCGACGCCTGGCAGACGGAGGTCGAGCACGCGCGCCGTATCGAGCGGGAGGCGGAGTCGCTCGACGTGACCGGCTACGAGCCAGGGGAGGCGAGGACGTGGCGCTGCGACTGGTGATGCTGCACCTGATGCACGAATACGCCCGGCACAACGGGCACGCCGACTTCCTGCGCGAGGGAATCGACGGGACCGTCGGGGCCTGACCCAGCGCCGCCTCGCCGCCGGCCCGTGGCGACCGCCGGGCCCCCATCTCAGGTGTGCCAAGGGCCCCAGGTCACTGTAGGTTCTTGCGCTGTGGAGGAACTAGACCGGCAAATCGTGGAACTGCTCGTCAAGGACGGGCGCATGAGCTACACCGATCTGGGCAAGGCCACCGGCCTGTCCACCTCGGCAGTGCATCAGCGCGTCCGCCGCCTGGAGCAGCGCGGCATCATCCGCGGCTACGCGGCCGTCGTCGACCCCGAGGCCGTCGGCCTGCCGCTCACCGCCTTCATCTCGGTCAAGCCCTTCGACCCGAGCGCCCCCGACGACATCGCGGACCGGCTGGCCGACGTGCCCGAGATCGAGGCGTGCCACAGTGTCGCGGGCGACGAGAACTACATCCTCAAGGTGCGCGTCGCCACACCGCTCGAGCTGGAGAACCTGCTGGCCCGGATCCGCTCCAAGTCCGGGGTGTCCACCCGTACGACGGTCGTGCTGTCCACGCCGTACGAGGCCCGGCCGCCGCGCATCTGACCCGGGCGCGGGACGACTCCGCGAGCATCGGCACCCGGGACGACTCCGTGAGCATCGGCCCCCAGGAGCGGGGCGGCTCCGCCGACGGGCGACACTGAGATCATGCTGAATGACTCCGCCCCAGTCCAGGCCGAAGGCCGCACCGTGCTGCTGCGCGGAGGCACCGTCCACAGCCCCGCCGATCCCTTCGCCACCGCCATGGTCGTCGAGCGCGGCCAGGTCGCCTGGGTCGGCTCCGAAGGAGCCGCGGACGCCTTCGCGGACGGCGTGGACGAGGTCGTACGGCTCGACGGTGCCCTCGTCACCCCCGCCTTCACCGACGCGCACGTCCACACCACCGCGACCGGCCTCGCCCTCACCGGCCTGGACCTCTCCGGTGCCCGCACGCTCCCCGAGGCCCTCGGCCGCGTCCGTGCCCACGCCGCCGCCCGCCCCGGCGACCGCGTCCTGCTCGGCCATGGCTGGGACGCCACCCGCTGGCCCGAGCAGCGGCCCCCGTCCCGGGCGGAGCTGGACGAGGCCGCGGGCGGACGGCCCCTCTACCTCACCCGCGTGGACGTCCATTCGGCCGTCGTGACCAGTGCGCTCCTCGAGCTCGTCCCCGGGCTCGCGGGACACCCCGACGCGCCGCTCACCGGCGACGCCCACCACGCCGTACGCCGTACCGCCCACGCCGCCCTCACCCCGCAGCAGCGCGCCGAGGCCCAGCGCGCCGCCCTCCGGCACGCCGCATCCCTCGGCATCGGCGCAGTCCACGAGTGCGCGGGGCCCGACATCTCGGGCGAGGACGACCTCACCGCGCTGCTCGCCCTCGCCGCCGAGGAGCCGGGCCCCCGGGTCTTCGGCTACTGGGCCGAGCAGGTCACCGGGGCCAAGGACGCCGACCGCATCCGCGACCTCGGCGCGATCGGCGCGGCCGGGGACCTCTTCGTCGACGGCGCGCTCGGCTCCCACACCGCCTGCCTCCACGAGCCGTACGCCGACGCGGACCACACCGGCAGCGCCTACCTCGACGCCGCCGCCGTCGCGGCCCACGTCACGGCCTGCACCGAGGCCGGGCTCCAGGCGGGCTTCCACGCCATCGGGGACGCCGCCGTCGCGACCGTCGTCGAGGGCGTACGGGCGGCTGCCGAGCGGCTCGGGCTCGCCAGGATCCGTGCCGCGCGCCACCGCGTCGAGCACGCCGAGATGCTCACGCCGGAGACCGTCGCAGGGTTCGCCGAGCTCGGGCTCACCGCGTCCGTGCAGCCCGCGTTCGACGCCGCGTGGGGCGGCGAGGAGGGGATGTACGCCCGGCGGCTCGGCGCCGAGCGGGCCCGCACCCTCAACCCGTACGCGGCCCTGCTGCGCGCCGGCGTGCCGCTCGCGCTCGGCTCGGACAGCCCGGTCACACCCCTCGACCCGTGGGGCACGGTGCGCGCCGCGGCCTTCCACCGGACCCTCGACCACCGCATCTCGGCGCGCGCCGCCTTCACCGCCCACACGCGCGGCGGGTGGCGGGCCGTCGGCCGCGACGACGCGGGTGCGCTCGTGCCGGGCGCTCCGGCCGACTACGCGGTCTGGCGGACCGGTGAACTCGTCGTCCAGGCGCCGGACGAGCGGGTCGCCCGCTGGTCGACCGACCCGCGCTCGGGCACGCCGGGACTGCCCGACCTGACCCCCGGCGGCGACCTCCCGCGGGCCCTGCGCACCGTTGTGGGCGGACACACGGTCTACGCACGGCCGAACGAGTGACGTACCGGGGTGGCGCACCGCGGAACGCCGCGCCCGGGGCCTGTCGCGCCACCTGCGGATCTTTCCCACTGACCTGCTGCATCGTCAAATTTACGCAGGTCAAACGGCTGTTGACAGACCGCGGGCGGCGGCCGGTAGGTTCGGCCGAGTCCACCACAGGACGTCCGACCGGGGAATCTCCACACAGTCGCCGAACGCCGCTGGGCCATGGGGTGGCGCGCCGCACGGTGCGCCACCACTGGGAGCCAGGTCCAGCGCCCGCGCCACGGGGGCGAAGGAAGGTTCCGGCCGGCCGGCTGGTGTGACCCGGGTGGGGCCCGGACGTCCAGTAGACAACGGCTTTCGGTAGACCCGCAGCCAGCGGGTCCCAGGTCGGCCCGAAGGGCGCCGGGCCCCGATCCGCCGATCGCCTCCGGCGCGGTCGGCCATCTTCGAGGCGCGGTGGCAGTCTCTCGCTGCCGGGCTGCTTGCCCTCCCGCCTGCTTTCGCTCCCGTCTGCCGACCCTGCGTCGGCCTCCCCCCGGCTGAGCACGGGCGGGGACTTCCCCCGGTCCGTACGGAGTCTTCCCCCATCCTCAAAGGGCCGGGTGGGCGGGGAGCGCAGGGGCGCGGGGCCCGGTAAATGGAAGCGGAGCCTCCGCCGGCCTTGGTGAGGACCGGGGTCCATATCCCCGCCTTCGCGATGTACGGTCGCTTCACGACTTCGCTCGACCTGCAGGAAGGCCGCGACCGTGTCACCGGGCCCCCACACCACCGCCGCGAACCCCGCCGGGGAAGCACCCCGTGCCAACCGCGAAGCGGATCTCCCTGGAGCGCCCCGAGAGACCTCGAGCCTCGCGGGCCGCCCCGCCGACGGTGACGAGAAGGCCGCGCACGCCCAGGCCGCGCACCCCCAGGCCGCGCACTCCCAGGCCGCGGAGCCCTCCGAGCCCGCAGGGCCGGAGGCCGCGCGGGGCGGCGCGGGTGCCGTGGCGCGGCCGGGCCGCCCCACGCGCGCGTACCGGCTCGCCCGCCGCGAGGCGCCCCGTACCGGCCTCGCTGCAGCGGCCGGCATCGCCCTCGCCGCCGCCTTCCCGCCGTACGACGTCTGGCCGCTGTCCCTGCTCGCGGTCGCCGCGCTGAGCCTGCTCACCCACGGCAGGACGGCCCGCCAGGGAGCCTGGACCGGGTTCGCCCTCGGCCTGCCCTTCTTCTTCGTGCTGCTCCGCTGGCTCCATGTGGTCGGCTACGACGCGGTGTTCGGCCTCTCCGTCGCCGAGGGGGCCTTTCTCGCCGCGCTGGGCGCGGGCCTCGCGCTCACCTCCCGGCTGCCGCTGTGGCCGCTGTGGGCCGCGAGCCTGTGGGTGGCCGAGGAGTGGGCCCGCGACCGCGTTCCGTTCGGCGGATTCCCCTGGGGGCGCCTGGCGTTCGCCAACACCGGCTCGCCCTTCACCCCGCTCGCCGCGCTCGGCGGCGCCCCGCTCGTCACCTTCGCCGTCGCGCTGAGCGGCACCCTGCTCGCCGCCGCCGCGCTCGCCGCCTGGCGGCTGCGCCGCACCGAGCGGACCGCACGGGCCGCGCTCCCCGCCGCCACGGCCGCAGCCCTCGCCGTGGCAGTCGGCGCGGCCGGATACGCCGTGCCGGTCCCGACCGCCGCCGACGACCATGTGAACATCGCCGTCGTCCAGGGCAACGTCCAGCAGGCCGGCATGGACTTCCTGGGCCGCCCCATGAAGATCCTCAACAACCACGTCGACGCGACCCTCGACCTCGCCGAGGACGTGAAGGCGGGCCGCGCGCAGAAGCCCGAGCTGGTGATCTGGCCTGAGAACGCCTCCGACCTGGATCCGTTCCAGTCCCCGGAGGCGCATGCGCGGATCGACGAGGCCGTCAGGGCGATCGGCGTGCCCGTCCTCGTCGGTGCCCTCGTGGACCACCCCACCGAGGAGGGCTACGTCGAGAACCAGGGCATCGTCTGGGACCCGAAGTCCGGCCCGGGCGCCTCGTACACCAAGCAGCACCCGGTGCCCTTCGGCGAGTACGTGCCCTTCCGCGACCAGCTGAGCAAGGTGATCTCGCGGCTGCAGCGGGTGCCCCGCGACTTCTACCCCGGCGACCACAGCGGCGTGCTGCAGACCGGCCCGGCCCGGCTCGGCGACGTCATCTGCTTCGAGATCGCCTACGACGAGATCGTCCGTGACACGGTGAACGACCGTGCCCGAGCCCTCGTCGTACAGACGAACAACGCCACCTACGGCCGCACCGGGCAGCCCGAGCAGCAGCTGGCCATGTCCAAGCTGCGCGCCGTCGAGCACGGCCGCGCCGTCGTCACCGCCTCCACCAGCGGGATCAGCGCCATCGTGGCGCCCGACGGCACCATCGAGCAGCGCGCCGGGGAATTCACCCGCGACGTGCTCACCGCGCGCCTCCCATTGCGTGACGACACGACCGTCGCAGACCGCGTCGGCGCGGGCCCTGAGTGGGCGCTCGCTATGGTGGGCCTTCTGTCCTGCGCCGCCGCGATCGTGCTCGGCCGGCGGGGACGGGAACGGGGAGTTACGGACGAGAAGGGGCAGCAGTGAACGACGGCGGGCAGAGGCAGTACGGTCCTCTCGGCAGCGTCTTGGTGATCATCCCGACCTACAACGAGGCCGAGAACATCAAGCCGATCGTCGGCCGGGTGCGGACCGCCGTGCCCGAGGCGCACGTCCTCGTCGCCGACGACAACAGCCCGGACGGCACCGGCAAGCTCGCCGACGAGCTCGCGGCCGAGGACGGCCAGGTCCACGTACTGCACCGCAGGGGCAAGGAGGGCCTCGGCGCGGCCTATCTCGCGGGCTTCCGCTGGGGCATCCAGCACGGCTACGGCGTACTCGTCGAGATGGACGCCGACGGCTCGCACCAGCCCGAGGAGCTGCCGCGGCTGCTGACCGCGCTCAAGGGCGCGGACCTCGTGCTCGGGTCCCGCTGGGTCCCCGGCGGCCGGGTGGTCAACTGGCCCAAGTCGCGCGAGTTCATCTCCCGCGGCGGCAGTCTGTACTCGCGCCTGCTGCTCGATGTGCCGATCCGCGATGTCACGGGCGGCTTCCGGGCGTTCCGCAAGGAGACCCTCGAGGGCCTCGGCATGGACGCGGTCGCCTCCCAGGGCTACTGCTTCCAGGTCGACCTGGCCTGGCGGGCGGTCAAGGCCGGGTTCCACATCGTCGAGGTGCCCATCACCTTCATCGACCGCGAGTTCGGCGACAGCAAGATGAGCCGCGACATCGTGGCGGAGGCGCTGTGGCGGGTCACCGCCTGGGGCGTGGGCTCCCGGGTGAACCGCCTCCTGGGCCGCAAGTCCTCGCGCTGAGCCCGCCGCCTCCGCGCCGGGATCCCGGGTCGTCAGTCCGTCGGTTCGGCCGGCGGCGGGCGGCCCGGTTCGGCCTCCTCCATCTGCGGCGAGCCCCGCGGTCCCGTACCGGCCTCGTCCGTGTCGGGCAGCTCCTCGCCCTCTTCCGCCTCCAGGAACTCCTCGTCCTCGTTCTCGCCCTGCGCCTCCTCCGCATACCACTGGTCGGGGGCCTTGGCCCCGCCCGCCTGCTGGTCCGGCATATCCCGGGGGACACCGCGGCCGTGCTCGCCGGAGTCCGGTGAACGCTCGCTCATGCCTCCATCCTCACTCCCCGTGGGGATTCTGCGTGAACGGCCGGGTACCCGCGGACGCTCATCCCATCACCCCGGGCGCCGCGAGCACCGCCAGCAGGGCAAGACCGGCCACCGCCCAGGCCACGTAGTCGCCGATGTGCCCGGACTGCAGCCGTCGTACGGGCGCGAGCAGCGCCGCCGTGCGTCCCGGGGACGGCCGCCGCACGCCCAGGACGGACAGGGCGCAGGCGAGCAGCACCGAGAGCAGCCCGAGGAGCACTCCGGCGGCCGTCCAGTGCGGGGCGGTGACGGTCACCGGAGGTGCGGTGAGGCCGTCCAGCACGGCCCGTTCATAGGGTTCGTGGCCCGCGAAGAGCTCCCCGGCGCGCCCGGCGCCCGCCGCGAGAGTGGGGACGAGGCCCACGGCGAGCGCTCCGGCCAGCAGCGCCGAGGGCACCGCGAGCATGGTGTCGGGGATCCGGCCGAGGGGCGCGGTGGTCTCCGGCTCCTCATCGCCAGGCGTCTCC
The DNA here is from genome assembly GCF_052245475.1 of Streptomyces sp. 7N604. Classification (NCBI taxonomy): domain Bacteria; kingdom Bacillati; phylum Actinomycetota; class Actinomycetes; order Kitasatosporales; family Streptomycetaceae; genus Streptomyces; species Streptomyces sp. 7N604. The sequence continues at coordinate 55,933 of NZ_JBQQBX010000016.1, forward strand.
TCGACGCCCTCCGGCTCCTCGCCCGGCCGCAGCCCCGCGCCGCCGAAGACCCGCAGACCGGCGCGCAGGACCGCGCCGCCGGTCACCGCGGACACCAGCACGAAGACGGCGACGAGCCAGTGCGCCTCGTGCCCGGCGGCCTCCTCCGCAACCGCCTTGCCCAGGGCGGTGCCGAAGGGCGGCAGCCCGGCCAGGGCCAGGCCGCCGAGCAGGAACAGGGCCCCGGTCAGGCGCAGTTCGCGAGCACGGCCGTACAGCTCGTGCTCGTCCACGGAGGCGTACCGGTCCAGCAGGATCCCGGTGCAGGCGAACAGGGCGGCCTTCACGCCCGCGTGCCCCAGGACGTACAGCGCCGTCCCGGACGCGCCCTCCGGCGACAGCACGCCCACCCCGATCAGGAAGAGCCCGGTGTGCGCCACCGTGGAGAAGGCCAGCAGCCGCTTCAGATGCCGCTGTTGCCAGCACATCGCCGCACCGAGCAGTGCCGTCGCGACGCCGACGGCGATCAGGGTGCGGGTGACGGCGGCGGCCGGGATGCCGCCCGTTCCGGCGAAGACGGTCCAGTACACCCGCGCCGCGCCGTACACGCCCAGCTCCACCATCACGCCCGACAACAGCAGGCACACCGGCGTCGGCGCCTCCGCGTGTGCGTCCGGGAGCCAGAAGTGGAACGGGACCGCCGCCGCTTTGATCAGCATCCCGGCCGTGACCAGCACGAAGGCCGCGAGCACCAGGGCGTCAGGATCGCCCGGGCCGAGCCGCCGGCCGATCTGGGCGAGCCCCAGCTCGCCCGTCCGCGCGTACAGCATCCCGATGCCGAGCAGCATCGCGTATCCACCGAGGGAGCCGACGACGCCGAAGGCCAGCGCGCCCTGAAGCGGCCGGGGCTCCTCGACGCGGTAGCCGGTCAGCGCGTAGGCGACGACGCCCATCAGCTCGAAGAAGACGAAGGCGTTGAACAGGTCGCCGGTGAGGCAGAAGCCGCACATCCCGGCCTGGAAGAGCAGGATCAGCGCGGGGAAGGAACCGGCGTGGCCGCGCGGCGGCTCGTCGAAGTACCGCCAGGAGTAGACGAGTACGGCAACGACGAGGAGCGAGATGAGCACCGCGAGGCCGAGCCCCATCGGGTCGCCGACGAGGACGATGCCGACACCGGAGCCGCCGTCGTCCGGGCGCCAGCCGCCCACCCAGTCGACGGCGTACGGATCGCCTGCCGCGACCTCGGCGAGCGCCGTGACGGCCACGGCCGCTGTGCCGACCGCGACCACGCAGCCGACCGCGTCGGAGGCGATGCGCGGCAGCCGCCTGCCCACGGTGATCAGCACGGCCGCGCCCAGCAGGGGCACGGCCACGGTCAGCGGCAGGAGGGTCGCGGCGGTCAACCGGTCACCCCTTCAGTTCCGACAACTCGTCGGGGTCCACGGTCCCGTGGCGCTTGCGGAGCTGGACGACCAGCGCCAGCAGCAGCGCGGTCACGGTCGCGCCCACGACGACATCGGTGAGGGTGAGCGCCTGCACGACCGGGTCGACGGTCCGGGCGTTCCGCGGGACGTCCGAGAAGACCGGGGCCGTGCCGCCGTCGCGGTAGCCCACGGCCAGCAGCAGCACATAGGTCGAGGACTGGGTGACGGCCAGGCACCCCACCGCGTGAATCAGGTCGCGGCTGGTCACCAGGCCGTACACGCCGACCAGGAAGACCCAGCAGGCGACCAGATACGGCAGCACGCTCACGCGTCCTCCTTTCCCGGGCGCTCCTCCGCGTCCGCCGGGCCGGCGATCACCACGGCCTGGTCGAGGAAGCGGGCGGGCAGGACGACCACTCCGCAGGCCACCTCCATGCCCACGGCGGCGTTCAGCAGGGTCACCGTGCCGCCGGAGGAGAGCGTGTTGAACGTGCCGAGCGGCAGGACGTTCGCCAGGAACGCCGATCCGGCCAGCACCGCAGCCAGCCCCGTGATCACGTACGCGGCTTCGGCGGCCGCGTCCCCCACCTCGTACAGCCCGACCGGGCGGATGCGCTCCAGGGCCCGGTAGTCGTCGGCGATGTAGAGCAGGTGCAGCGCCGTGGCCACCACGATGCCGCCCTGGAAGCCGCCGCCCGGGCTCAGTGGGCCGTGCGCGACGATGTACAGCCCGACGAGCAGCGTGACCGGCAGCAGCATCAGGCCGAACCGGCGGATGCCCGCCGGCACCTGAGCGGGCTCCGGCGCGGTGCGGCGCCGCTCGCCCGCGGTCCGCCGCAGCAGCACCGACGTCCCCAGCACGGCGGAGAACAGGATCGTCTGCTCGCCGAGCGTGTCCAGCGACCGCTGGTCGAAGTTGACGGACGCCACGGTGTTGGCGGTGTGCCGCCGCAGCGCCGCCCGCACGGACCGGTCGCCGTACGGATGGTCGTCGCCACCGAACGGCGGCAGGTCGAGGCAGGCGAGGACGAACAGCGCCGCGACCACGGCCGCGGACGCGACGAAGAGTCCGATGCGGCCCCGCCGGCTCACCGGTCCCCGTTCCCGCCCCGCGGGCCGCCCCTCGGGCCGCGCTTCACTTTCCGTACGGTGAGCAGGATCATCAGCGGGGTCAGGGCGGAGCCGACGGCCAGCTGGGAGAGCGCGACGTCCGGCGCCTGCACGAAGGTGAAGAGCAGGGCCAGGGAGAGGCCGAGGAAGGACAGCACCAGCGCCTGGCGGGCGGGGTCGCGGTTGAGGACGGCGGCCGTCGCCGCGGCGGCCACCAGGAGCAGCGCCCCTGCGATGAGCACGTCAGTCATGCGCGGCCCTCGCGTCCGGCGTCGCGGCCCCCGGTCCCAGTTCCCCGGTCCCCGCGCTCGTGACCAGGCCGCCCGCGATCAGCAGGGCACCGATCACCAGCAGCTTCGCCATCTCCCTGCCGGGACCGGCCGCCACGCACAGCGGTACGACGGTGGCGGGGACCCCGGCCACCGCCGTCCAGCGCACCGGCCGTGAGCCGGGCAGGCCGCCGAGGAAGCGCGCGAACACCAGGGTTCCCGTGGGTCCGAGGACGGACAGCACCAGGGCGAGATCCAGATACGCGGGGCGGCCGAAACCGCGCGCGGCGAGGAGCAGAGTCATCGCCCCCAGCAGCGAGGTCAGGTTCTGGGCGACGAGCCGGTCGCGCGGTGAGCCACGGGAGATCCGCCACAGGGCGGGTACGAGGGCGGCGAGAGGCGCGAGCGCCGCTGCCAGCCAGCCGTCGGAGGAGCTCATCGCCGCTCCGCCGCCCGGCGCGCGGCGTGTGCGGCGACCGCGGCCACGAGCGCCGCGGCCGCGCCCACGGCCGCTTCGAGCGGGTCGACCGCCGACACCAGGACCAGCCAGAGCCCGGTCAGCCCGGCCCACCACAGCAAGATCTCCGACAGACCCCTCATGAGCCGGGAGCGTAGGCGCTGCGGGTCGCCGGTGGTCAGCGCCGCGCCCGGGCGGTACGGCGGCTCATCGAACGCCGCTCGCTCTCGTCGAGACCGCCCCAGATGCCGGAGTCCTGGTGGTGCTCCAGCGCCCACTCCAGGCAGTGCTTCCGCACCCGGCAACGTCCGCAGACGGCCTTCGCCGACTCGGCCTGCTGAGTCGTGGCGGGGCCTGAGACGCCGATGGGGAAGAAGAGTTCCGGGTCCTCGTCACGGCAGGCGGCGCTCTGACGCCAGTTCATGGGGGCCACTCCTTCCGCGCCCGCGCGCGGGCGCCTTGGTTTCCTTACGCGTGGTCGCACAGGTCGAAGTCCGCAACCCGCGTACCCGTGGGACCCGGGTCAATGCACACTGGGAGACATGACGACCGGCCTGCCGAACCAGCCACCGCCCACCCGCCCCCGGCGCTCGCGCGCCCGCATGTTCCTCCCGCTGGGCGTGGCCGCCTGGCTGGTGCTGGAGATCTGGCTGCTGACGGTCGTGGGCCGCGCCTTCGGCGGGTTCACCATCCTGGTGCTGCTCGTCGCCGGGGCGGTGCTCGGCGGTTACGTGATCAAGCGCGCCGGGCGCAGGGCCTGGCGCGGGCTGACCGCGAACGTCCAGGCGGCGCAGGCCGCGGCGGCGTCGGGGCGACCGCTCGACGAGACGACGGCGAGCGCCGAGAGCAGCGGCAATACCCTGCCGATGATCGGCGGGCTGCTGCTGATGATGCCGGGGCTGATCTCGGACGCGGCCGGGCTGCTCTGCATCTTCCCGCCGACGCGGGCGCTGCTCCGCCGCCTCCTGGAGCAGTCGCTGGAGCGCCGGATGCGGCTCGCGGCGGAGTCCGGCCCGTTCGGCCACGCCTACCAGCAGGCCGCCCAGTCCCGTATCCACCACCCCGACGGGAAGGTCGTCCAGGGCGAGGTCGTCCACGAGGACGGGCCCGGCGGCGAGCCACCCCGCGACGACGGGCCCCGCCCGCCGCTCACGGGCTGATGGGCGCCGTGGGCCCGAGCATGAAGAAGGCCGCGCGCGCCGCGAGCGCTTACGCGGACTTGCGGTTGTCCCGCGGATGCACGGCGATGTTCATGGCGCCGGAGCGCAGGACCGCCAGCCTCTCGGCCAGCACCTCCTCGAGCTCCTCGCGGGTGCGCCGCTCCATGAGCATGTCCCAGTGCGTACGCGCGGGCTTGCCCTTCTTCTCCTCAGGGCCCTCGCCATCCACCAGAAGTGCCTGGGCGCCGCACGCCCTGCACTCCCACTCCGGCGGGATTTCCGCCTCTACCGAGAACGGCATCTCGAATCGATGGCCGTTCGGGCATGCGTACTCCACCGCCTGGCGCGGGGCCAGATCGATGCCGCGGTCGGTCTCGTAGCTGGTCACCACGAGGCGCGTGCCGCGGAGAGCTCGCTCACTCATGAATCGTGCCTCCCGGGCTTGTCGCCCACAGGACAGGTGTCGCTGTCGTCGTCATCCGGTGCAACGTCCGGTCGGCGGTTAAGATTCCCGTTGCGGGTCATGCGTCGCCCGTCGTGCCGCCCCTTGTTGTACCCACCAGCGCCCGGTTTGTCACATCTGGCAGCAGATGTCACCCAGCGTTTTCGCCTCTTTAGCGAGCAGTAACGGTCCATCCGGTGAGTCAAGGGCGTACACTACCGTCCTTCGGGCGTGGACCCGAAATCCGGCCGGAATTCCCGCCTGGACCGGCCTTCCTCCGCCCCAGCGTCCGGCCCGCGTCCGGCCCGCCTCTCGCCTAGATCCGCTCCGGTACGGGATTGCCCGCGGCCGCCACCGCCCGGCGCACCGGCACCCGCGCGAGCAGCCCGAATCCCACCGCGAAGAACAGCACCAGCGAGATGATCGCGTCCCGGTAGCTGCCGGTCAGCTGGTAGGTCAGGCCGAACACCAGCGGCCCGAGCCAGCTCGTCCCGCGGTCGCTCAGCTCGTACGCCGAGAAGTACTCCGCCTCCTTGCCGCGCGGCACCAGCTGCGAGAACAGCGACCGCGACAGTGCCTGGCTGCCGCCCAGCACCATCCCGATCGCCGCCGCGAGCACGAAGAACCATACGGGCTCCCCCGCCGGCAGGAAGTAGCCCGTGCCGATCGTCAGCGTCCACGCCGCCAGCGAACCGAGGATGGTGCGCTTCGCGCCGTAGCGCCGCGCCAGCCGGCCCATGCCCAGCGCCCCCGCCACGGCCAGTACCTGCACCAGCAGGATCGCCGTGATCAGCGTCGTCTGGTCGAGCCCGAGCTCCTCCGAGCCGTATACGGACGCCTGTGAAATCACCGTCTGTACCCCGTCGTTGTAGACGAGATACGCGAGCAGGAACATCAGCGTCAGCGGGTAGCGGCGCATGTCCCGCAGGGTCGCCCGGAGTTGCCGCCACCCGCCGCCCAGCGAGCCCGCCCCGTTCGGGTCTTCGTCCGGGCCCCCGGCCGCGCCGCGCGGCACTCCCCGGTCCCGCAGCCTCCGCAGCGGCACGACCGCGAACGCACCCCACCACAGCCCGGCCGTCGCCAGGCAGATCCGCACCGCCGTCCCCTCCGACACCCCGAAGCCCTCGTGCCCCGAGTACAGGAGCAGGTTGGCGACCAACACCAGGGCGCCCGAGGCGTATCCGAGCGCCCAGCCGCGCGAGGAGACCGTGTCCCGCTCGTCGGGCTCGGCGATCTGCGGCAGGAACGCGTTGTAGAGCACCATCGACACGGAGAGGGAGGCGTTCGCCACGATCAGCAGAGCCCCGCCCAGCAGATAGCGCTCCCCTTCGAGGAAGAACAGCCCCGCCGTCGCCCCCGCCCCCAGATACGCGGCGGCCGCCAGCAGCGGCTTCTTGCGGCCCGTACGGTCCGCGACCGCCCCCACCAGGGGCATGACCAGCACGGCCAGCAGGATCGACGCCGACACCGCGTAGGCGAAGAAGGACCCCGCCCGCACCGGCAGCCCCAGCGGGTGCACATATCCGTCCGCGTCCGCGGCCGCCTTGGCGACCTCCGTCAGATACGGGCCCACGAAGACGGTGAGCACGCTCGTCGAATAGACCGAAACCGCCCAGTCGTAGACGTACCAGCCGCGCTGTTCCCGCCGCCGCTCGGCGGCCTCGGCCGCGGTCCCGGCCGGCCCGCTCGCGGTTTCCATGCCCATGCGGGCCCCCTCGTCGTCCCCGTCGCCGCGGTCCAGGGCTCACCGGCGACGAGCCGGGGGGAAGGGGCATGGTCAGGCCCAGGCCCCGCGGGCGGTCAGCACCGTGCGCAGCGTGTCGATGTGGTCGGTCATAATGCCATCCACTCCGAGGTCGAGGAGCGAGGTCATCCGGTCCGCGTCGTTCACCGTCCACACGTGCACCTGCAGCCCGCGCGCGTGCGCGGCCCGAACGAACGCGCGGTCCACGACCCGTATCCCGGACTGGCGCTCCGGCACCTGCACCGCGACCGCGGTGCGCCGCACGCGGGCCGGGAGGCCGTACGACCGCAGCCGCAGGCCGACAACGCCCCGGGTGCCGTACGAGGTCGCCAACCGCGGTCCGGCCAGCTTCAGAGCGCGGGTCACCCGGCCTTCCGAGAACGAGCCGATGCACACCCTGTCCCACGCGCCGGTCCGCCCGATCAGCTCCACCAGGGGTACGAGGGCCGCCTCCGCCTTGACGTCCACGTTCCAGCGCGCCTCGGGGAAGCACTCGAGCAGTTCCTCGAAGAGCGGCACGGGTTCCGACCCGGCCACGCGCGCGTGCCGCACCTCCGACCACGGCAGCTCCGCGATCCGCCCGCTCGCGTCGGTGACCCGGTCCAGGACCGGGTCGTGGAAGGCGACCAGCGTGCCGTCCGACGTGGCGTGCACATCGGTCTCCAGGTAGCGGTAGCCGGCGCCGATCGCGCGCCGGAAGGCGGCCGCGGTGTTCTCCAAGCCGTCCGCGGCCCCGCCCCGGTGGGCGAAGGCGAGCGTGGCCGGATGCTCGAGGAAGGGGTGCAGTGGAGTCACCGCGGCAGTATGGCGTCCTCCGCGGGACCGCCGTGAGCCACCACAAGTGAACGCGGGCCATCCGGCAGCGAAATCGCGAACACCCGCAGGAAGAGCTGCGAGAGCGGCCCGATCGCCAGCGCGTACGCCACGGTGCCCACCCCCACGGAGCCGCCGAGGACGAAGCCCGTCGCGAGCACCGACACCTCGATCCCGGTCCGTACGAGTCGTATCGAGCGGCCTGTTCGCCGGTGCAGGCCGGTCATCAGGCCGTCGCGCGGCCCTGGTCCGAAGCGCGCCGAGATGTAAAGACCGGTCGCGATGCCGTTCAGCACGATCGAGGCGGCCAGCAGCGGGACTTGCAGGCCCAGGCCGTGCGGAGCCGGAACGACCGCCAGGGTCGCGTCCATCGCGAGGCCGACCACCACGACGTTCGACACCGTGCCGAGCCCGGGGCACTGGCGCAGCGGGACCCACAGCAGCAGGACGACCGCGCCGACGATGATCGACACCACGCCGATCGACAGCCCGGAGTGCTCCGAAACCCCCTGGTGGAACACGTCCCAGGGGTCAAGACCGAGGCCCGCGCGCACCTGCAACGCCGCGCTCGCGCCGTACAGCACCAGACCGGCGTACAGCTGGACGAGGCGCCGGGTGAGCCTGCGCGACGACCGTCCCGGCTCGTGCGGTCGTCCCCGCCTGCCCGACCCTCCCCGTTCGCCTGGTCCTCCCTCTCCGTGTGATCCGCTCCATCCGCTCCATCCGCCTGATCCGGACAAAGTTCCCTCCCCGGTGGTGAAAGTGGCCTGGCTCGTGCCACCCTGTGGCAGGGGAATGGACTGCTTCCATGGCCAATCCGGGGAAGGTGGACTGGAAAGATGGGTCAGTGGACTTCGGCGGTGGGTGCCGCGCAGCTCGCCCGGCTGCTCCGGTCCCAGAGCGTGGCCGCGCGCGAGACCGCAGCCGGCCGCAGGCTGCCCGCCTACCGCGCGCTCGCCGACGGGGTGCGCCTGCTCGTCCTCGAAGGCCGGGTCCCGGTGGCGGCCCGGCTCCCGGCCGAGCGCGAGCTCGCCGCCGCGCTCGCCCTCAGCCGTACGACCGTGGCATCCGCGTACGAGGCCCTGCGCGGAGAGGGGTTCCTCGAATCGCGGCGCGGAGCGGGCAGTTGGACCGCCGTTCCCGCGGGCAGCCCGCTGCCCACCCGCGGCCTCGACCCGCTCCCGCCCGAGGCGGCCGGTTCGATGATCGACCTCGGCTGCGCGGCGCTGCCCGCCCCCGAGCCCTGGCTCACCAAGGCCTTCCAGGGCGCCCTCGAAGGACTCCCGCCGTACGCCCACACCCACGGCGACTATCCGGCAGGCCTCCCCGACCTGCGCCAGGCCCTCGCCGACCGCTACACCGCCCGCGGAATCGCGACCATGCCCGAGCAGATCATGGTGACCACCGGCGCCATGGGCGCCGTCGCCGCTATCTGTCATCTCTTCGCGGCCCGCGGTGAGCGCGTCGCCGTCGAGTCGCCGTCGTACGCCAACGTGCTGCAGCTGATGCGCGACGCCGGGGCCCGGCTCGTACCGGTCGCCATGGCCGACGGGCTCACGGGCTGGGACATCCCGGTCTGGCGGCAAGTGCTGCGGGACGCCGCGCCGCGCATGGCGTACGTGATGGCCGACTTCCACAACCCCACCGGCGCTCTGGCGAGCGAGGACCAGCGCCGGGCGATGGTGGCGGCCGCGCGCGCCGCCGGCACCGTCCTGGTCGTCGACGAGACGATGTCCGAGCTGCGCCACGACCCGGAGGCCGAACTGCCGTCCCCGGTCTCGGCGTTCGACCCCTCGGGCAGCACGGTCGTGACGGTCGGGTCCGCAAGCAAGGCCTTCTGGGCCGGGCTGCGCATCGGATGGGTCCGCGCGGCCCCCGACGTCATCCGCAGCCTCGTCGCCGCCCGCGCCTACACCGACCTCGGCTCTCCTGTCGTCGAACAGCTCGCCGTCACCTGGCTGCTGGGCGACGGCGGCTGGGACGCGGCGGGCGACATCCGCCGCACCCAGGCGCGTGAGAACCGCGACGACCTGGTCGCCGCCCTCGGGCGGCACGTGCCGGGCTGGGAGTTCACCGTCCCCAGCGGCGGCCTCACGCTCTGGGTCCGCACCGGCGGCCTGTCCGGCTCGCGGATCGCGGAGGCGGGCGAGCGGCTCGGCGTGCGGGTGCCGTCGGGGCCGCGGTTCGGCGTCGACGGGGCCTTCGAGGGCTTCGTACGGCTGCCGTTCACGGTCGGCGGCGCGCTCGCGGACACCGCGGCCACCCGCCTGGCGGCCGCGGCCCACCTCGTCGAGACCGGCGCACCCGCCGCGGCCGACACCCCGCGCAGCCTGGTGGCCTGACGGGCCGCCGCCGACTCGTCCAGCCGGCCGACCGAGTCGACCTCACCAACTCACCTAGCCGACCTTCGCCCAGCCCATGCTGCGCTCCACGGCCTTCTTCCAGCCCTCGTAGCCCTCCTCGCGCTGTTCCTCGCTCCACTGCGGGTCCCAGCGCTTGGACTCCGCCCAGTGGGTGCGCAGTTCATCCGTGTCCCGCCAGAACCCGGTGGCGAGTCCGGCCGCGTAGGCGGCGCCGAGTGCGGTGGTCTCGGCGACGACCGGGCGGCTGACCGGTACGCCGAGAATGTCGGCCTGGATCTGCATGCACAGGTCGTTGGCGGTCACGCCGCCGTCCACCTTGAGCACGTCGAGATGGACGCCGGAGTCGCGCTCCATGGCCTCCGCCACGTCGCGGCTCTGGTAGCAGATGGCTTCCAGGGTGGCCCGCGCCAGGTGGCCGCCGGTGTTGAAGCGAGTCAGACCCACGATCGCGCCGCGGGCGTCGGACTTCCAGTACGGCGCGAACAGGCCGGAGAACGCCGGTACGAAGTAGACCCCGCCGTTGTCCTCGACCGTCAGGGCGAGCCGCTCGCTCTCGGCGGCACTGGCGATGATCTTCAACTGGTCGCGCAGCCACTGCACCGCCGCGCCCGTGACGGCCATGGAACCCTCGAGGGCGTAGATCGCGGGGCTGCCCTCGAACTGGTAGGCCACGGTGGTCAGCAGCCCGAACTGCGAATGGACCGGCTCCGTACCGGTGTTGAGCAGCAGGAAGTTGCCGGTGCCGTAGGTGTTCTTGGCCTCGCCCGGCGCGAAACAGACCTGGCCCACGGTCGCGGCCTGCTGGTCGCCCAGCACCCCGGCGATCGGAATGGCCGCGCGCAGCGGCCGGCCGGTACGGGACCGCCCGAACCCCTCGGGTGAGGCCGAGGGGTTGATGCGCGGCAGCATGGCGCGCGGGACGCCGAAGAAGCTCAGGAGTTCGTCGTCCCAGTCCAGCGTCTCCAGGTCCATCAGCATCGTGCGGCTGGCGTTGGTCACGTCGGTGGCGTGAATGCCGCCGTCGGGACCGCCGGTGAGGTTCCACAGCACCCAGCTGTCGGTCGTGCCGAACAGCGCGTTGCCCGCTTCCGCGGCCTCGCGCAGCCCGTCGACGTGCTCCAGCAGCCACTGGATCTTGCCGCCGGAGAAGTACGTCGCCGGAGGAAGACCGGCCCTGCGCCGGATGACATCGCCGCGGCCGTCGCGGTCCAGGGCCGCGGCGATGGCGTCCGTACGGGTGTCCTGCCAGACGACGGCGTTGTAGTACGGGCGGCCCGTGCGAGGGTCCCAGATCACCGTCGTCTCTCGCTGGTTGGTGATGCCGATCGCGGCCAGGTCGGCGGCCGTCAGCCCGCCGTTCCGCAGCGCGTTCTGCATCACGGTGTTGGTGCGCTCCCAGATCTCCACCGGGTCGTGCTCGACCCACCCCGAGCGCGGCAGGATCTGCCGGTGCTCGAGCTGGTCCCTCGCCACCTCGTTGCCCGCGTGATCGAAGATCATGAAACGGGTGCTGGTGGTTCCCTGGTCCACCGCACCGACGAACTCTGGCATCTCTGCCGCCTCTCGTAGGGTCGTACGGGATGTCCTGGACTGGAGATGTCAGGGGGTCTCGCCCTCGGGCGTGGGAACTCGCCCCGGTTCCTGCGGCGGGCGCGCTTCCAGGAAGCGGCTGATGCAGAACTTGTAGAAGGCGGCACCGACCGGGCCGCCGATCAGCGGGCCCAGGATGGGAACCCAGAAATAGAGATTCCCGTACTGATCTCGCCAGGCACTGTCGTAGCCGGTGATGAAGCTCGCGAGACGGGGGCCGAAGTCACGGGCGGGGTTGATGGCGTACCCGGCGTCCGTACCCCAGGCCATGCCGATCCCGACCACGATGAGGCCGATGATGAACGGAGCCAGATTGGCCCCCGGCGGGGTGTTGAGCAGGTCGGTGACCGCGAAGACCAGCATCACCAGGATCGCGGTGCCGATGATCTGGTCCCGGAACGCGCCCATCTCGCTCACCGGCAGCGCCCCGTTGCCGGGGAGGGTGTTGAACACAAACTGAGTCTTGAGGGTGTGGCCGGGGTCGGCCGCGGCCAGCGTTTCGGTGTAGTTCCAGCGCACCAGCAGCGCTGCGACGAACGCGCCGGCCGTCTGAGCCACCATGTAGGGCAGCACCTTGGGCCATGGGAAGCCCTTGAAGGCTGCCAGCGAGAGGGTGACCGCCGGGTTGATGTGGGCGCCACTGAGCCGTGCCGCGACATAGATGCCCAGGGTGACGCCGATGCCCCAGGCCCAGGAGATGCTGTCGTGATCGCCGAGTGTCCCGTCGGCCAAATAGATGCTTGCGGCGAACTGTGCCACTACGCCGCAGCCGAAGAGGATGAGGACCATGGTGCCGGCGAACTCGGAGAAGAGTTCGCCGATCAGTTCTGTTCTCTTGGTTGGCGCCTGTGCCGTGTTCTCAGCCATTGAATACCCGCTTCCTCACGGTCTGGAGGGCCGCCGTGAAGGCCTCCATCCGGCTCATCGTGTGCTTCGGTGAGCCGCTTTCGCGCGCTGGGTACGGCCGTTCGGGGGTCACGTGTCGGCGTGCTCCGGCGGACGACGGGCCGCGGGAGGGACGGCGTCCAGCCGGTCGGGGAGCAGCTCGAGGACCGCCCGGCGGTGCGTCTCGCTCGCCGTGTCGTCATACGGGTCGGGGGTGGCCGGCACCTGGAGCCGGTGTACCGGGCCCGTGCCCACGCGCGCGTACCCGCGCCCCGGTGGCATGCCGGGAACCGGCGTGGTGTGCGGCGGCACGCCCAGCACGGCGTGCGCCTGCCGCGGGTCGGCGGGGCCGAGGACCACCCGCGCCCGGGTGTGCGACCGTACGGTCTCGGACAGCGCGTCGGCGTGGTCGAGCTGGTCGCCGACGACGACCGTGACACCGACCGTCCGGCCGTGCCGCAGCGGAACCTGCAGCAGCTCCTGCGGATCCCGCCGCCTCTCCGCGGCAGCGAGAAGGCTGAGCCCGGCCGGCCGGTCGAGCAGGATCCACAGCTGTCTGCGCGTGTCCTGCGGTGCCGGACGCCCGGCCTGGCGGGCCCGGTTGGCGGAGATCAGCCGGCGCTCGGTTTCGTTGGCGGCCCATTCCAGGGACGCCAGGGCGCCCCCGAGACCGCATTCCACGGCCAGTACGCCCTGCCGCCCGACCAGGCACGCGTACTCGCCGGTGCCGCTGCCGTCCACCACCAGCACATCGCCCTGGTGCAGTGCCTGGAGGGCGATCGAGCGCACCAGGGTCGTGACACCGGTTCCGCTGTGGCCGAGCGCGAGCAGATGCGGCTCCGTGGAGCGCGGCCCGGTGCGCCACATCACCGGCGGGGCGTCGCGCGTGCCGTCCGCACCCGTCACGGGGACGGTGCGCTGCACACCGCCCGCGTCCGTGAAGCCGAGGACCGTCTCGCCGGGCGCGGTGATGAAGCGCTGGGCGCAGATGTCGGTGGGCAGCGGCGGCAACACGGTCAGGGCGAGCTCGTTCGCCTCCTCGTCCCACTCGAAAAGGTACTCACGGCCGCGGCCGCACTTGGCCTGCAGCAACTGCTCGATACGGTCGCGGGACTGGGGATCGCCGTCCGTGAAGTACGGCGGGTAGCGCAGCTGGAGCCGGGCGAGCCGCCCGTCGTCGTCGAATTCGTAGGCGGAGAAGGCCTGTTGCCAGTCGCCGCCGTGCGCGTAGAGCGGGCTCGGGTCGTCCGCGGTGCAGAAGTACGGCACCAGGGCCTCGTAGAGGACGCGCAGTCGGCCGAGCTCGGCCTCGCCCGGGCCGGTCGCGGCGGGGGTGCGGTCGTGGCCCGCCCACGCGGCCGCGCCCATGAGCGCGATCAGCGCGACCAGCGGCCCGTACGGCATGAGGGCGACCGCCACCGCGCAGGCCGCCGCCGTGAGAAGCGCGGGCCCGCGCCGCTCGCTCGGTGTCGCGGACCAGCGGCGCCGCCCGGCGGCGGCCAGGCGGCGCAGGCCGCGGCTGATGACGATAAGAGGATGGAGCACGTCGGTGGCGCTGTCGGCTGCCGTGCGCGCGAAGTCGCGGCTGCGGGCGATCGGCGCGCTGGGATTGAGGATGCGGGGCAGTGGACGCCGGGCCACGTTCGTTCTCCTGATGTCCTGACGCTGAGACGTGCTGCGGGTGCGGGGGCCGTTGCGGGGCGCGGGTGACGGTGTCGGTCGTCGCGGGAGTGCGCGGCCGCGGAGTGCGCGGCCGCGGCTAGAACTTGATTCCGCCCAGGAGGCTGGCCAGGCTCGCGCTGCCCGCCCTGATGCTGGGGGCGATGGCGGTGCCCGCCAGGAAGAAACCGAAGAGCGCGCAGACCACGGCGTGGGAGGCCTTGAGTCCGTCCTTCCGGAGGAACAGGAAGACGATGATGGCGAGCAGCATGACGCCCGAGATGGACAGAATCATGAGGTTCTCCTGAGTGGTGGGGGACGATCGCCGTCACCATGAGTTCATCCAGGATCGCAGCATGTATCCACGAGGAGAAAGCCGCAAACGGGCGAATTGTCATGGAAATCCCCCGGTTGGTTGAGCGGAATCGCCGCACTGCGGGCGGAAGGCCGCTCCTGGGCCGATCATTGCCCCGGGCGGTCCGGGGCATGTCCCGGGCGCCGCAGTAGGCTGGCGAATCACTCGGACGGGCGCGCGGAACCTGGAAGGCGGATCAACGGATGAGTGCTCCGGAAGCCGGCGACGGCGCGGATCAGGTCGATCCGGAGGTCGTCGAGCTGGCGTCGAGGATCTTCGACCTCGCGCGGTCCGGCGACACCGCCGCCCTGGCCGCGTACGTCGATGCGGGCGTTCCCGCGAACCTCACCAACGACAAGGGTGACTCGCTCGTCATGCTCGCCGCTTACCACGGCCACGCGGCCGCCGTGGAGGCGCTGGTGGGCCGCGGCGCCGACCCGGACCGGGCCAACGACCGCGGCCAGACGCCGCTCGCCGGCGCGGTCTTCAAGGGTGAGGATGAGGTGATTCGCGCACTGCTCGCGGCCGGCGCCGACCCGGAGGCGGGCACGCCGTCCGCCGTGGACACGGCCCGTATGTTCGGCAAGGGCGAGCTGCTGAAGCTGTTCGGCGCGGAGTGACCCGCAGGGGTCAGAACAGCGGGAGTTGGCCCGGGAACGGCGGGGCGTCCAGATCGATGAGCGGCGGCTGGGTGTCGCCGGCGGACGTGAGCCGACGCGAGCCGGGGCACGAGACGAGCCCGAGGACCGTACGGCGGCCCGGAGGGTCGTGCCGGGCCAGCCGCCCGCCGACCACGGCGATCTGGCGGCGGCAGACGGGGCAGGCGCGGCGCGGAGCAGACATGTGCTCAGTTTCCCCCACCCGCCGCGGGTTATGGGCCGCGCCTGGAGGTGTGGCCGCTCGGTCGGGCGGGGCGCGGCCGGTCAGGAGCGGCCGTGCGCTGCGCCACCGTGACCACGAGTCGCCCCCTGGTCCGGGGGTCGGCGCATTTTAGGCAGGCATCTATCCATAAACCGTTCCAAAGCGCACAATGGTACTGCTCGCCCGATGCCGGGCAGTGCGAACAGAGATGTATGGACCGAAGGAGGCGAGCAGGAATGGCCGATCTCTCGCATCGCCCAGGTGACATTGCGACTCACCCGGACGTACATGAAATGCGGGACCGGTACGCACACATGCTCGAAGGGCGGAGTGCTCCCGCCATCGAGGGACTGGGGTTCCTCGCCGGCGTGTACTGCGCCATCTCGCCGTGGACGGTGCACTTCTCGGGTGCCCGCCCCGAGCTGACTCTCAACAACCTCGTTCTGGGAATCGCCATCGCGCTGATGGCCGTCGGACTCGCCGCCGTGCCGGAGAGGATAGGAGGCCTGGGCTGGACCTTGGCCCCGATGGGGGCTTGGCTGATCATTTCGCCGTGGGTGGTCACGCGCTTCCCCGACGCCGGGATGATCTGGAACAACGTTGTCGTGGGCGCTGTCGTGTGCCTCCTCGGCCTGATCACCGCGGGCGCGGCCATGGGGCCCGGACGCGACGTCACCGCGGGCGCGGGCATGAGGCCTCCTCGCGAAGCGTGACCCCGGCGGGAGGGGGCCGGCCACCCCGCCCGCGACCTCTCCGCCCTTCCCGAGCGGCAGCCGCTGAGCAGCTGCCGCTCACCTCTGCCGCGCGCGGCGCTCCACGGGCGGTCAACCGTGACCGTCAACCACCGTGCGCCCGGAGCCGCTCGTGCACCGCGTACGGCTCCGGGGCCCCGGTCCGGGCGGCCCGTACGCGCGTACCGCCGTCGACCACCAGCTCCGCGCCCGTCACCCAGTCCGCCTCGTCGGAGACGAGCCAGACCACGGCCCGGGCGATGTCGTCCGGCTCCCCGATCCGCCCCAGCGGCAGCCCGTCCGCGATCTCCGGCTCTGCCCGCTCCCAGACGAAGCGCGCCATCTCCGTGCGCACCAGGCCGGGGGAGACGGCGTTGACCCGTACGGCGGGGGCGAGTTCCCCGGCGAGTTGCCGGGTGAGGTGGAGCAGGGCCGCCTTGCTCGTCCCGTACGCGCCGACGTGCGGGCCCACGCCGTGCGCGCCCTCGGTGCCGATGTTGACCACCGCGCCTCCGTGCTCGCGCAGCCAGGCCCGCCAGGCGCACTGGACCAGGCGGAGCGGCGCTTCCACATTGACCGCGAAGGCGTCACGCCAGCCCGCCGGGTCGATGTCCATGAGCGGGCCGAACGGGGTGTTGGTGGCGGCGTTGTTCACCACGATGTCCGCGCCGCCGAGTTCCGCCACCGCCAGCGCCACGCAGGCCTCGAGGTGTTCGGGGACCGCGACGGACCCGGCGCAGCCGACGGCCCGGCCGCCGGAGGCGCGCAGCCGCTCAACGGCCGTACGGAGTCCGGCCGGATCCCGTGCGGTGACGCATACCCCGGCCCCGGCCGCGACCAGGGCTTGCGCGACCGCGAAGCCGATGCCGCGGGAGGCGCCGGTGACGATGGCGGCCTTGCCGTGCAGTGCGGGGTGACGAACCGTCATGCGAGCAGGGTCTCATGATGGCCCGTCAGATTGTGTCGGCCGTGCAGGGCTCAGGCCGCTACGGTGCGGGCCCCGTACCGGGGCGAACCCGCGGCGTGACCGGGGCCGGGTGCTGCCGGGGGGTGCGCCGGGTTCGCTGTCCGATTCGTTCAAGACCGGCGCCCGCCCGCTGTCTACGCTGCGGATATGGCACCTCGAATCGATCTCATCGGCCTCGTCGTCTCCGACATGGCCGCCTCGCTCGCCTTCTACCGCAGGCTCGGCCTCGACATCCCGGCCGACGCCGAAACGCAGCCGCACGTGGAGGCCCAGCTGCCCGGCGGACTGCGCATCGCCTGGGACACCGAGGAGACCGTCCGCTCCTTCGACCCGTCCTGGACGCCCCCGCAGGGCGGTCACCGGCTCGCGCTCGCCTTCGCCTGCGACGACCCCGCCGACGTGGACCGGACGTACGACGCACTCCTCGACGCCGGCTACACGGGCCACCTGGGGCCCTGGGACGCCTTCTGGGGGATGCGCTACGCCACCGTCCTCGACCCGGACGGCAACGGCGTCGATCTCTTCGCGCCACTGCCGTGACGCTCCCGCTGGGGGCGGTCGGACAGGCGCGGGTCGTGCTCGCCCGGCACTGCCGGTTGCCCCCGGCAGGAGCCCCCTGGCGTGGACCGGCCGTGCCGAACCGGCAGCACCCGACGAAGATCCGGACGGGCCTCAGGGCACCAGTTCGCCCAGCGGAACCCCGGCCAGGGCCTTGACCTCGCGGGCGAGGTGGGCCTGGTCGGCGTACCCCGCGAGCGCCGCGACCTCGGCGTACGGGGTGCCGGCGCGGGCCAGCGCCAGACCGCGGTTCATCCGCAGCACCCGGGCCAGCGTCTTCGGCCCGTACCCGAAGGCTGCCAGGCAGCGCCGGTGCAGCTGCCGCTCGCCGAGACCGGCCGCCCGCGCGACCGCGGACACGGTCTCGCCCGCGCGCAGGCCCGCCACGACCGCCGCCAGGAGCGGATCGGGCGGCGGAGAGTCGCGCAGCCGGTCGGTGGTGATCGCTTCCAGGGCCGCCGCGGGATCCGCCGCGCCGGAGACGCGCTCGGCCAGCCGCCGCACCCGCCCGCCCGGCCAGAGCGCTGCCAGCGGTACGCGCAGGTCCCGCAGCTCGTGCGCCGGCACACCCAGCACGTCGGGGCCGCGGCCCGGCGGGAACCGCAGCCCCACATAGCGCGTGCCCGGCGAGCTTCCGGGCACATGCGCCCGCGTGTCAGGACCTGCCACGACCAGCTGCCCGTCGAGCCAGATCAGGTCGGTGCAGCCGTCGGGCAGGACGCGGTGCGGCGCCCGGCCCGCCGTCCGCGTCCACAGCACCGCCTCCGCGCGCCGCGAGAACCACTCCTCGTACGTGCCGTCCACGCCTCCAGCATGGCACCCGCGGCCGTACGGCCGGCGCGGTCGCGCCCCGGCCCGCGGCCGCACCGGACGGGGGGAGCGGTTCACCCGATGGGCGGCGCTGCGCGAGGTCGTTGCTCCGGACGGCCGCTCCGCCCGCGCCACCTGCGCCGTTGCGGCATTCGCGGGACGCGCTGATGCTCCGTTGGCGGGACGCGTTCCGCCATTGCGGCGGGTGCGCTTGACGGGGCGTAGGGGTGCCATGGGTGCGTGGCGCGGACCCGTACCGAAAGGACACCCAGTGAGCCCGGAAGACATACGTCGCGGAAAGCACCTCAGCCCCCGTCGGCGCACCGTCCGGCGCCTCATATGCGGCGGCCTCGTCGGGGCACTCGGAGTCGTCCCCGCCGCGGGCAGCGCCTGGGCGCAGGGCGGGCAGCCGCCCGCGGCGCAGCAGCCGCAGGGGCCGGACGGGGAGGCCTACGGGCCGGGCTCCCGTGCCGCGGCCTCGGACGCGCACTCCGACGAGCCCTGGGAGCCGGAACCCCAGGTGGACGAGTACGACCCCGACTCGTACTACCCCGACCTCGACCTGCCGTACGGGGACGGGTGGGGCACGGAGGAGGACTCCGAGGACGAGGACTCGGACGATGAGGAGACCGATGAGGAGACCGACGAGGAGACCGACGCCGGGTCGGGCGAGCCGCTCGAAGGCCCGCCGGGCTCCTGGACCAAGCCGATCAGCTCCGGCAAGGTGTCGGCCGCCTACGGGATCCCCGGCAACTGGATCGCCGGACACCACACGGGCGTCGACCTCGCCGTGCCGGTCGGCACCCCGGTCCGCTCCGTCGGCTCCGGCGTCGTCACGAAGGCGGGCCGCGGCGGCGACTACGGCCTGATGGTGCTGATACGCATGGACGACGGGCGCTACACGCTCTTCGCGCACCTCTCGAAGGTGCTCGTACGGCCCGGGAAGCGGGTGGCGACCGGGTCCCTGATCGGCTACTCCGGCAACACCGGGAGGACCACCGGACCGCACCTTCACTTCGAGGTGCGCAAGACGGCCAAGTACGGCTCGGACATCAACCCCGTGTCGTATCTGGCATCGAAGGGCGTCCGCCTCTGAGAGCGCGCAGGCGGTGCGCCCGCACAGGCGCCGCCGGCGGGAGATCCGGCCGGCGGCGCCTTCCTGGGGTTCCCTGCGGCCCGGGTCAGGCCAGCTTGGCGGTGAGCGTGATGGTTGTGCCGGAAAGGGCCTGGCTGACCGGGCAGTTGGCCTTCGCGTCCTCGGCGGCGGAGGTGAAGCCCGCCTCGTCGAGACCCGGCACCTGGCCCTGCACGGTGATGTGGATGCCCGTGATGCCGGTGCCCGGCTGGAAGGTGACCTCCGCCTGCGTCCGCAGCTGCGTCGGAGGTGTGCCGGCCTTGGCGAGGCCGTTCGACAGCGCCATCGAGAAGCAGGCGGAGTGGGCGGCCGCGATCAGCTCCTCGGGGCTGGTCTTCCCGTCCGGCTGTTCGGCGCGCGCGGGCCAGGAGACCGGGTAGTCGCCGATCCCCGAGGAGTCGAAGGTGACGGTGCCCTTGCCCTCGAGCAGGTTGCCGTCCCAGACCGTGTGCGCGGTGCGCGTCGTGGCCACGATGAATCCCTCCTGTGTACGGATTTCGTCACCCCGGTCGTGCGCCTCGGCACGACCGAAGGGTTCCCGACGCGCGGTACGGCCGCGCCCCGTACGGTCGCTGGTCAGTGGCCGGGCCAGGGCGGCCGTCGCGTCAGGTTGATCCACTCGCGATCGTACTGCCCCGGGACGGCTTTGCCCGCCGACGTCCAGCGCTCGACCATCGCCGAGTAGATCGGCGCGTCCGTCGGCTGGGGAACCGATTCGCCTTCTGGTGGCCTGGTCAGCGGCCTGCGCCGTGCCGTGGCCCGTCGAAGCTGCATCGTTGTCACGGTCAACCAACGCTCTCCGGCGCACTCCGGTCACTTCCCGCGCCCCGCACTCACCCGCACCGGCGCCACCTCGCACACGCCATCGAGCCCGGAGACCGGCGAGCGCGCGCTCTTCGTCATCCCGTGGACCGAGTCCGAGCCGGTGGCCGGGGAGCTCTTGCACCGCGGTCCACCCGGGCGCCGTCGTCCCACGCTGAACACCACACTCGCGCTGGGCGGGGCGTTCCTGAGGCTCTGCCCGGGTGCCGGCGTGGGGCCGGGCTTCCCGCCGCAGCCGGGCGAGGAGTGGAGCCGGGCGCGCAGCTCGGTGTTGTTCCGGAAAGCGGTGGCGGCGGTCTCGCTGCCGAGCGGGTAGCAGATGCCGGAGCGCGGGGTGCCGATGGACTGGGCCGGGGTGCTGCGGCCGTAGTCGAAGGACAGCGGCCTCGCGGTCAGGGCGGGCGCGGGCCGCTTCTCGGGCCCGGGGACGGGGCCGGCTCCGGCCCCGCCGGTATCCCCGGCCCCCGTCGACTGGGCGGCGGTGAGCGCCACTCCGACGACGCCGGCGGCTGCCACGATCGACAGGCATCGGTGCTTCACGCTCATGTGACGTCTATCGGCGAGCCGGCCGGAGCCCGCAACCGCTGGAGAACGGCCCGCTGCGCCGTCAGCCGCGCTGTGGTACGAGGCCCTCCGAGGTCCGGCGCCACTTCTCGTGCACGACGACCTCGTGCACGCGCCATCCGGCTTCCGTGCGGCGCAGACCGAAGGTGTACCGGCCGCCGGAGGAGTAGTTCGGGATCGTCACGTGCTGCCCGTCGCGTCCGTCCAGCCGCATCGGATTGACGTAGTCCGCGTGGAGCACCGCGGTGTCCCCGGGCGCCCCGTCCACGCTCTCGATCCGCACCTGCCGGTTGACGATCAGGTGCTGGCGTACGGGGAAGAGCCGCATCACCTCCTCCAGCCACGTCGAGACGTCGGCGGCAGGCCCCTCGATCCCCCCGGATGAGCGGTAGTCGGCGCGCCCGTCGTGGGTGAAGAGGCTTCGGTAGGCCTGCCAGTCGCCGTCGTCGACCGCCCTCGCGTAACCCGTGATCAGATCGTCGATGGCCAGCCGGTCCAGGAGCACCGTGAGCTGAGCGCGCTGCGTCATGCGCACAGTGTTGGGCAGGCGGGCGGCCGGGCCAAGAGGGCAGGGGCAGCTGGAAGGATGTTGTGACCGCCCGCCGGGCGCCGCGTGAACGCGGTTGCCGGTGAAGAGGGCTGGACGGCGGATACGACTACCGGATCGTCGCACTCTTTCGAGGGAGGGCAGGGGGTGGTGTACGGGTGGGCACCCGTCGCCGACCGAGTCTGGAGCCACAACTCGTCGCCAGTGGCGAAAGGATCCCCCATGCCTCTGCCTCAGGCTCTCGGCGCCAGCCATCTGGCCGTCGACCTCGGCACCTCCTGCATCCGGATGCGCGGCCCCAGAGGCGCTTCCTTCCACGGCGCCTCGATGCTGGCCGTGGACACCCGCACCGGCAAGATCGTGGCGGTCGGCGACCCGGCCAAGCGCATGGCGGGCCGTACGCCGCCGGCCATCGAGACCGTCGCGCCCATCCGCCGCGGAGTGATCACGGACTTCGACGCGGCGACCCGGCTGCTGTGGCACGCCATCGGGCAGCAGCGCCGCGGGCGGCTGCGCTCCTGGCTGCCGCCGCGGGTCGTGGCGGGCGTACCCGCGCAGGCCACCGAGGTACAGCAGCGCGCGGTCGAGGAGGCCTTCGAATTCGCCGGTGCCCGCTCGGTCCACCTGCTGCCGAAGGTGACGCTGGCCGCCATCGGGGCGGGGGTTCCGGTGTGGGACGCGACCGGCACGATGGTCGTCGACATCGGCGCCGGTACGACCGAGGTCGCGGCCTTCGCGTTCGGCAATCTGGTGGCGGCCCAGTCCACGACGACCGCGGGCGACGCCTTCGGTGAGGCGCTGCGCGGCTATCTGCACCGGGAGCACACCCTCGCTCTGGGCGCCGAGGCCGCGGAGGAGGTCAAGATCAGCCTCAGCCGGGCGGCAGCCACCGGCAGGAACACCTGTGTGCAGGTGCGCGGCAGGGACCGAATCAGCGATCTGCCCAAGACCGCGATCATGTCGGCCGGTGAGCTCATGCGGGTGGTCGCACCAGAGATCAAGCGGATCGCCGCCACCGTGACCGCCGTCATCGGACAGTGCCCGGCCGTCGTGGCGGACGACGTGGTCGGCCGCGGTCTCGTGCTCACCGGGGGAGGGGCGCTGCTCGGCGGTCTGCCGGAGCAACTGGGCCGGACCGTGGGCATGGCCGTCCATCTCGTCGACTCCCCGGAGACGTCGGTACTCGACGGAGCCGTCCGCTGGGTGGCCGACTCCGCGACGCCCTCGGGACAGCAGCCGCTCCTCGCTCCCATCTGACAGCGAGACAGCTAATCGTCAGTTTCCTTGCGCCGTAAGAAATCTGACGGGAAGTCGGGAAATCCCCGGATGGAGCAGGAACTCGCGGCAGCCGTCGCCAACCCTTCCTACCGTGCGGATATGGACACGATGCCTGGACTGAAGACGCGGACCGGCGCGGCGGCTGTCGCCGCCGCGTGTCTGACAGTCGCCGGCCCGGTGGCGCCGGGTCACGCGGACGGCGAGGGACAGCACCACGTCGTTCCGGCCGCGGTCGGTGGGCCCCTGCTCGGCCGCCCCGGAGTGCAGGTGCTGCCGAGGCGCGGCGCACCGGAGCTCCCCCCGGGGCTCACGGCTCTGTCCTGGATGATTTCCGACGCTCGTACGGGCCAGGTGCTCGCGGCCAAGGACGCACACCGCAGGCTCGCCCCGGCGAGCACGCTCAAGACCCTCTTCGCGGTGACCGTGCTGCCGAGGCTGCCGCAGTCCGCGCTCCACACGGTGACAGAAGCGGACCTCGCCGGCATCGGAGCAGGCAGCAGCCAGGTCGGCATCAAGCCCGGGAAGTCGTACGCCGTGGCCGACTTGTGGCGCGGGGTCTTCCTCCGCTCGGGCAACGACGCCGTACGCGCGCTGGCCGCGATGAACGGGTCGATGGCCGAGACGATCGCCCAGATGCGCGCCAAGGCCCGCGCGCTGGGGGCCTACGACACGCGTGTCGTCTCGGCGGACGGCTACGACGCACCCGGCCAGGTTTCCTCCGCGTACGACCTGTCCCTGTTCGCGCTGGCGGGTCTGGCCAACCCCGACTTCGTCCGCTACAGCTCCACCGGGGTCGCCAAGTTCCCGATGGGCAGGGCGGCGAACGGCAAGCAGAAGGGCTTCTTCCAGATCCAGAACACCAACCGGCTGCTGACCGGCGCCCCCGGCCTCGACCCGTACCGTGGGCTCATCGGCGTGAAGAACGGCTACACCAGCCACGCTGGCAACACCCTCGTCGTCGCCGCAAGGCGGGGCGGGCGAACCCTGGTCGCCACGGTCATGAATCCCCAGTCAGGGATGCCCAACGCGGTGTACGAGGAGGCTCGTTCACTGCTCGACTGGGGTTTCGCCTCGGCCGGGCAGGTCTCGGCCGTCGGCCGGCTGCAGACTCCGCCGAGTTCGGTCACCCGGCATATCCTGCGTCCGCCGCGCGAGGAGGAGGGCAGTGTCATGAGCCGTGTGGCGGCCCATGTCCCGCACGGGCGGACGGGGGTGGTGTGGCTGGCCGGAGGGGCGGGCGCGCTGATCGGGGGCGGTACCGCCCTGCTGCTCCTGCGGCGCCGCCGGATCCGCCGGCGGTCCTGACGGGCCCGCCGGGCCGTGAGGGCCCGGCGCGGGCCGTCCGTCAGGTCCGGGCACTCCGGCCCCGGTTCGTCATCCCGGCTCAGACTCCGGGCCTGTCGCGCGGAATGCGCTCCAGCAGCGCCCGCATATCATCCGCGTGCTCCTCCTCCTGCGCCAGGATGTTCTCGAAGATGCGCCGCGTGGTCGGGTCGCCTGTGCCGATCCACTGGGTGATCTCGGTGTACGCCGAGATCGCCACCCGCTCCGCCACCAGATCTTCCTTGATCATCTCGATCAGGTCGCGGCTGGCGTCGTACTCGGCATGCGCCCGGTGCGTCAGGGTGTCGGGGTTGAAGTCCGGTTGGCCGCCGAGCTGGACGATGCGCTGGGCCAGCATGTCGGCGTGCTGCTCCTCCTCCTGGGCGTGCTCGAGGAACTCGGCGGCGACCGGCTCCGAGTACAGCCCGGTGGCGGTGTAGTAGTGCCGCTTGTAGCGCAGTGTGCAGACGATCTCGGTGGCCAGCGCCTCGTTGAGCACCTGGATCACCCGCTCCAGGTCGGCGCCGTACACATCCGTCACCGGACCCTTGTCGATCTCCCGCCGGGCCCGCTCCCTGATGGTCTGGATGTCGGTGAGGAACTCTGCCATGTCGTAACCGCCTTTCTCGGGGCACGGGTGCCGCGTGCTTGCTGCGCCTTCCCCGTGTGCCCCGATTGGGGCTTTCCATCACGGCTGTTCAGCCGACCGGCCGTACCCTCCGAGTGCCACCGGCGGGAGGAACTCGCCCACCAGGGTGCGGTGCCACCACGCCCCCGTCGCGCGCCGCTCCCGCCATGTGGTGAAGCGGTACTGGTAGAGGCGGGCGCGCACATGGGTGGGCGGGGTGGCGGGGAAGGGGTTGGAGCGCAGCAGCTTCAGCGTCGCCCGGTCGTTCTCCAACAGGCGCTCGGCGAACGGCAGGAACCATGACTGCGAGTACGCGGGCGACAGCGCGGCGAACCACATCAGCCAGTCGAGCCGGAGGTGGTAGGGGGCGACTTGGGGCGGCAGCCGCGCCGGATCGCCGGGCTTGCCCTTGAACTCGTACTCCCGCCACTCGGTGTCGCGCGTGATCTCCGGCTCGTCGGTCCCCTCGACGACCACTTCGCGGCGGGTGCGGCTGATGGTGCCGAACGCCCCGTAGGTGTTGACCAGATGGAACGCGTTGAAGGAACGGTTCATCTGCTGAGTGCGGGAGAGCAGATTGCGGGCAGGCCAGTAGCTGAGCACGACGACCAGCGCGGTCGCGGCGATCACCAGAACCTCGAACCAGACCGGCGTACCGCCGAACTCCGGCGGCTCGGGCAGCGGCAGCAGGTCGGCGGCCAGCGCGCCGTGGACCGCGGGCAGGGCCAGCACGATGGTCACCCAGTTCAGCCACGCGAAGTTGCCGGACACCACGAGCCACAGCTGCGTAACGATGATCGCGAGCGCGGCGATGCTCGCCACGGGCTGCGGTGTGAACAGCGCTACGGGGACGACGAGCTGGGCCACGTGGTTGGCGGCCACCTCGACGCGGTGCAGCGGCCCGGGCAGATGGTGGAAGTACCAGCTCAGCGGGCCGGGCATGGGCTGGGTCTCGTGGTGGTAGTGGAGGCACGTCAGATCCCGCCAGCAGCGGTCGCCCCGCATCTTGATCAGCCCTGCGCCGAACTCGACCCGGAACACCAGCCAGCGCAGCAGCCAGAGGATGAGGACGGGCGGCGCGGTGCGCTCGTTCCCGAGGAACACCGCGAGGAACCCCGCCTCCAACAGCAGGGACTCCCAGCCGAAGCCGTACCAGGTCTGGCCGACGTTGACGATCGACAGATACAGCACCCAGAGCGCGGCCCACATCAGCATCGACGCCCAGAGCGGCACGGCGTCGGCCGCCCCGCCGGCCACGGCCGCGGAGAGCGCGGCGCCGGTCCACGCGACGGCGGCGAAGAACCGGTCCGAGTAGTGGAAGTGGAAGATGCTGGGGGCCTCCCGGAACGGCACCCGCCCGACGAAGAACGGCACCGGCGTCATCCCGCGCTCGCCGATCAGCGCGCGGAACTGGTTCGCCGCGGCAAGGAAGGCGACC
Organism: Streptomyces sp. 7N604; assembly: GCF_052245475.1. Taxonomy (NCBI): domain Bacteria; kingdom Bacillati; phylum Actinomycetota; class Actinomycetes; order Kitasatosporales; family Streptomycetaceae; genus Streptomyces; species Streptomyces sp. 7N604. The sequence continues at coordinate 81,845 of NZ_JBQQBX010000016.1, forward strand.
AGATAGAGCGCCGCCAGGGCCCGCTGGAAGACCAGCCGGCTCAGCCAGTAGCCGGAATCCGCGAACCACTCCATGCCGACTGCTCCTCGGACAGCGTCCTGGCGATGGGCCCTCTTCCCTACCACCCGTACCCAGCCGCGGAAGTCCCAGCGGTGCGGCGGGAGGGAGGGTTCATCCACTCGGCGGCTCGGGCTCCGCCCCAAAGCCGGGGGCCGGTGTCCGGGGGTGGAGGCCCCTGCTTACGGGATGGGGCCAGAGGTAGCCAGAGGTAGCCAGGCTTTGGTGCACTGCGGGGAAAGACCCGCCGGGTACGTCCTAGGCTGGCCGCATGGCCGTACGCACTCGGGTCACGGACTCCGCGGCAGGGCTGCCCGCGCCCGCGTTGCGCCCGTACGTCCGGCGCTGTCTCGGCTACCGCTACCTCGGTTATCCGCCCGGCACCCACCTGGGCCTGCCCTCCGGCTGGGTCACCGTCGTCGTGAGTCTGGGCGAGCCCACGCGCGTCGCCCGGACTCCGGGGGAGCGGACCACGGCGCACCCCGCGCTCGCCGGCGGCCTGCACACCGCGCCCGTCGGCATCGCGCACGACGGCGACCAGTACGGCGTACAGCTCGAGCTCTCGCCGCTGGGCTGCCGCACGCTGCTGGGTCTGCCCGCCGCCGGGATCGCGGCCGCCGTCGTCGACCTGTCCGAGCTGCTCGGCCCCGCCGTCGCCCGGGACCTGCCCGAGCGCATGGCGGCGGGCTCGACCTGGGCCGAGCGGTTCGCTGTACTCGACGAGGCGCTCGGGCGCGCCGCCGCGGCCCGGGATACGGCGGTCGTGGCGCCGGAGGTCGCGTACGCCTGGCGGCGCGTCCGGCAGTCGGGCGGCGCCGTACGCGTCGGGGCGCTGGCGGCCGACATCGGCTGGAGCCGCCGCCACCTGACCTCACGCTTCGCGGCCGAGTTCGGGCTCACGCCGAAGGACGCAGCCCGCGTCGTGCGCTTCGAGCGCGCCAAGCGCATGCTGTGCCTGCCCGCACGGCCATCCCTGGCGGAGACGGCGGCCGCCTGCGGCTACTACGACCAGTCGCACCTGGCCCGCGAGTGGCGCGACCTCGTCGGCATGCCGCCCTCCGCATGGCTCGCCGCCGAGGAGCTGCCGCCGGTCGAGGCCGCCGCCTCCGACCCCCGCTGACGGCCCGCTGACCGGCCCGGTTCCCATTCGTCCAAGCCCACCGCGCCCCGGGCCGCGCAGCATGGGCCCATGAGCGACAACACCATCGAACGCACCCGTACCGCGGTGTGGCCGACCATGCACTACCGGGACGCCCGCGCCGCCATCCGCTTCCTCACCGACGCCTTCGGCTTCGAGGTCGCCGCCCTGTACACCGGGGACACACCGGACGAGGTCGTCCACGCCGAGCTGCACACGCCGGGCGGCGGAGGCGTCATGCTCGGCAGCACCCGCCAGGACAGCGTCATCGCGGACCTGCCGTCCGGCACGGGCTCCGTCTACGCGGTCACCGACGACCCCGATGCCCTCTTCGCCCGCGCCACGGCCGCCGGGGCCACGGTCGTCCGGGGCCTGGAGGACACCGACTACGGCTCCCGCGGCTTCACTGTCCGGGACCCCGGGGGAGTCTTCTGGAGCTTCGGGACGTACGCGGGCAGCTGATCGTCGCGACTCGGGATGCCGTCGGCGCGCGAAAGTGGGTCCAATGGGGGTATGACCAGGTGTACGTCGAACCCGGCGGCGCCTGGCAGTGGCGTCGGAGGCGAGGAGGCTCGCGCCCATGACTACTGCGCCCCGATTCTTGCGGTCCCTGCCGACCGGCATCCGCGACCGTCTGATGGAGCTGGCCCAGGAGGTGTCCTTCCCCCAGGACGCCCGGATCTTCGAGGAAGGGGGGAGGGCGACCGGCTTCTGGATCATCCGCTCGGGCGCGGTCACCCTCGATCTGCGCGTGGCGGACCGGCGGCGCGCTACGGTCGCCACTCTCGGCCCCGGTGATCTGCTGGGCTGGTCGTGGCTGTTCCCGCCCTACGAGTGGGATTTCGGAGCCGAGGCGCTGAGCCCGGTCCGCACGTACGCGTTCGACGGGGCGCAGGTGCGCGCGCTGTGCGATGAGGATCCGGCGCTCGGCGTGGTCGTGCTGCGCACGGTCGCGGAGATCCTCGCCCACCGGCTGCAGACCGCCCGCACCCGGCTGCTCGAGATGTCGCCCTACACGTCCACGGCGTAGCCGCGCGGGCGGCTCCGGCCGGGTCGGTGGGCGACAGGTGGATGCAAAGGCCTGTGGCGCCCGCCGGAAGAAGGAACGGGCGCCACAGGGGGCGGTGCCGGAAGGCCGGGGGCTGCTCCGGCCCTCCGCCCCGCCCGCTCGGAGCACCGGCCGACGGTGCCGCGCCGGGGCCGGCGTGGGGGTGCTCACGCGCGTACTGCACGGTCAACGCGTCCGCCGCGGCGAGGTTGCGGCCTGGCACGAACGAGAGCCCGCTCGGGCGCACGGCGCGCCGGTATCCGAGTGACGTTGCTCGCGCCCGGCGCCGTATCGGGGTACCCATGGCCGGAGTTGTCCCCATGGCATGGAGCCCTTCTTGACCGCCAGCCCAGCTTCCGCATCCGCCGTCGCCGTACCCGGCCTGTCCTTCGCGGCTCCGCGCCGGCCCGGGCAGGCGGAGGAGGAGCTGCGCAGGCTCTCCTTCCGCGGCTTCCGCTACGACTGCCGCGTGCTGCGGCAGCGCGACGCGAGGACGGCGCCCATCCTGCTGCTGGGCGGGGCGGCGCAGGACAAGTACGCCTGGGCCAGACACGAGCCGAGACTCGCGGAGATCACCACCGTCCTCACCGTGGACCTGCCCGGCTGGGGCGGCGCCGACGCCCTCCCCGCGCGCTACGGGATGGACTTCCTCGCCGACGCCGTCCTGCACACCCTCGACCGGAACGGCATCCGCACCGCGAACGTCATGGGCGCCTGCTATGGCGGAGTGATCAGCCTCCGCTTCGCCCAGCGCCACCCGGACCGCGTGGCGCGGCTGGCCCTCGTCGGCACCCGCCGTACGCTGCCGGGGCCGCTGCGGGAGACCTTCCGGTTCGGCGTCGAGCTGCTGCGCCGCAAGGAGCAGGCGGAATTCGCGAGGCGCGCCGCCGAGCTGTTCGCCCCGCTGGCGGACCGGACGGTCGTCCGCAGGCGCGGAGCCGTGTACCGGCTGCTGGAGCGCCAGTTCCAGCAGATGACGCCGGGTCAGGTCGACCGGTTCGTGCTGAACACCGAGCGGCTGCTGCGGCACCCGCTCTACGACCCGGAACCGGTGCCGCCGCCCGTTGCGACGCTCTTTGTGCACGGTGAGCACGATCGCTTCTCCTCCCCGGGCCACGGCCGGGAGATGGCCGCCGACCTGCCCGGCTCGCGGGTCGCGGTCATGGAGGCGGCGGGCCACATGATCCCGCTGGAGCGCCCGGACGACTTCACCGATCTCATGGTGCGGTTCTTCACCGACGAGCCGCTCGACGAGCTGCCCCTGTGGTTCGGCGGTGCGGAGCGCTGAAGCGCGGAGAAGCGGAGCACTGAAGCGCCGGGGAAAATTGAGTGGTCCCCCACGGCGCGGTGGACGAGGCTGAGCCCCATGAACGACACGCACACCCCCGCGCCCCTGACTCCGGGCAGCGATGTCACGGTGCGGCTGGTCAAGCACCCCCGCCCCGACGTGCGGTACCCCGCGGTCGTGACCGGCGACGACGGCACGCACCTGGTGGTGCGCGCGCCCTGGGCGGGCGCGGCCGAGCGGGACTTCGGCTTCGTGCGCTTCGAGTACGGCGATGTGTTCACCGAGCACTACTGGCGCGACCGCTGGTACTCGGTGAAGGAGGTGCGCGCCGCCGACGGCCGGGTGAAGGGCTGGTACTGCGACGTGACCCGGCCCGCCCGCGTTGAGCGCGGCACGCTCGTCGTCGAGGACCTGGACCTCGACCTCTGGCTCTCGGCGGACCACAGGACGATCCTGCGCCTGGACGAGGACGAGTTCCTGGAGAGCGGCCTCGCGGAGCGCGACCCGGCCGCCGCGGGGCGGGCCCGCGAGGCCCTGGACGACCTCGAGCGCCTGGCCCGCGAGGACGGCTTTGCCTCGATCCTGGACCCGGACCTGCCGGGCCGGGGTTGAGGATCCTGTCCCGGCCGGGGCGGGCAGCAGGGGGGCGCCTGGAGCCGGTCCCGCGATGCAGCGGGAGGGCCCTCGCCTTGACCGCGGGGTCGGCTCCTCCGGCCGGGACAGGAGCGGGCGTGCGGCAGCAGCAGCGTCTCTGCGCCGCTGCGCCAGCTGATCACATCTCCTCCCCGCTCAGGGGCGCAACATGACACCCCGCCGGTGATTCGCCCGACGTGGTGATGGCCGCAGCCAGGTGTACGAATCGCGATGGGGCGGTCCGTACGGGATCCGGGCCCTCCGTCACCGCCGGGGCGGCCTCACCCCGGGCGCGGGGCCTCGCGCGTACGGGTCCACGTCAGCAGCCCGTGAGCCGTCCAGGTGTTGATGACCCGCTCCCCCGGAACGCCGCACTCCGCGGCCCGGGCGCACCCGTGGACGTGCCAGTCGAGCTGGCCCGGGGCGTGCGCGTCGGTGTCGATCGCGAAGAACACCCCGGCGTCCACGGCCTGCCGCAGCAGCCGGCGCGGCGGATCGAGGCGCTCCGGGCGGCAGTTGATCTCCACCGCGGTCCCCGACTCCGCGCACGCGCCGAACACCTCCGCCGCGTCGAACTGCGACTCCGGGCGGCTCCCGATGAGGCGTCCCGTGCAGTGGCCCAGTACATCGACCAGCGGACTGCGGACCGCCGCGACCATCCGCCGCGTCATGTACACCTGCTCCATCCGCAGCTTGGAGTGGACCGAGGCCACCACCACGTCGAGGCGGTCCAGCAGCTCCGGCTCCTGGTCCAGGGAGCCGTCGGGCAGGATGTCGACCTCGATTCCGGTCAGCAGCCGGAACGGCGCCAGCTCCTCGTTCAGTTCTGCGACCACCTCCAACTGCTCGCGCAGCCGGTCCGCGGAGAGTCCGCGGGCGACCGTCAGCCGCGGGGAGTGGTCCGTCAGCGCTGCCCAGTCGTGGCCCAGCTCCGCGGCGGTCCTGGCCATCACGTCGATCGGGCTGCCGCCGTCCGACCAGTCCGAGTGCGTATGGCAGTCGCCGCGCAGCGCGGCGCGCAGCTTCGCCGCACCCTCGTCGAGCGGCTCCGGCGCGGTCTCGGCCTCCAGCTTCGCCAGGTAGCCCGGCACCTCACCCCTGAGCGCCTCCCGTACGACCTGCGAAGTCTTCGGGCCCAGGCCCTTCAGGGACTCGAGCGTGCCGGTCGCGGCCCGCCGCTCCACCTCCTCGGCCGTCAGCCCGGCCAGCACGGCGGAGGCCGTACGGAAGGCGCGCACGCGGTAGGTGGGGGCCTGGGCGCGCTCGAGGAGGAACGCGATCCGGTCGAGTGCCGCCACCGGTTCCACTCCGCGCCCCCTACGAGCGAGCGGCCGCGAAGTCCGCCGGACGCAGCTCCGCCGGATTCTGGCCGGTCGCGACGGTGTGGAGGGCGATCTCGCGCAGTTTGACGTTCAGGCTCTGCGACGCCTTGACCAGCATCCCGAAGGCCTCGCGCGAGGTCACCCGGTAGCGCTCCATGAGGATGCCCGTCGCCTCGCCGATGACCTGGCGGCTGGCGACGGCGTGGGAGAGGTTCTCCACCGCGGACGCGGCGGAGAGGGCGATCGCCGCATGGGTCGCCAGCACGGCCACCGTCTTGGCGGTGTCGACGCTGAAGGCGCCCGGCTCGGCCGAGAGGAGGTTGAGGCATCCGGTGGCGTCCCGCTCGTCGTTGAGACGGCAGCTGAGCATCGAGCCGACGCCCAGGCCCGCGGCCTCGCGCGCGAAGCGGGGCCAGCGCCGCTCGCCCGCCATGTTCTCGATACGGACCACCGGCTCGCCGCTCGTGTCCCCCGGATCCCGCAGACAGGGCCCCTCGCCGGTCTCGGACTGGGCGCGGTCCACGCACAGCACCAGCGGGTGCGTGTAGGCGGGGCTCTCCAGGGCCTTGCCGCGGCGCAGCAGCGTCACCCCGGCGTACTGGGCGCCGTCCGCGGCGGTCGCGGCGAGTTCCGTGATCTCCTGCAGGATCTGGTCGCGTGAGGGCTGCCCGTGCAGGGCCTTCGCCATGGCCGCAAACGTTTCCGACAGCCACAGCGCGGAGCCGGCGTCGCCCATCCCGGAGCCTCCTCTTCGAGAACCGGATATCAAGCATTTTCAGGGGTAAATTACCCAATCTGCTATCTTCCGCGCTGCATGAGCCGGGTGTCATCGAGGCTCCGCGGATATCACCCGCTCCGGGTGACGCCCGGCCCCGGTCGTATCGCGACGGTGGGGCGCATGAGCGACTACCCGCTGATCGCCGACCACGGCCTGATCGGGGACCTGCAGACGGCCGCGCTGGTGGCGACCGACGGGACCATCGACTGGTTCTGCTGCCCCCGCTTCGACTCGCCGAGCGTCTTCGGCGCCCTGCTCGACCAGCGCCATGGCGGGCACTTCCGGGCCAGGCCCGCCGAGGGGCCGTACTCCGTCAAGCAGCTCTACCACCCGAACACCGCCATCCTCATCACCCGCTTCATGACCGAGGAGGGCGCGGGCGAGGTGGTGGACTTCATGCCGGTCGCGACCGGGACCGCCGCCACCCGGAACCATCGGCTCGTGCGCATGCTGCGCTGCGTGCGAGGCCACATGGAGTTCAGCGTCGACCTGGTCCCGCGGTTCGACTACGGCCGGCAGCCCCATGAGATCCACGCCTCGGAGCACGGCGCGGTCTTCGCCGGCAAGGACATGGAGCTCACGGTGCACACCGTGCGCGAGCCGGAGGACGCCCGCCCGGCGCGCGTCAGGAGGATCGACGACGGGGGCGCGGGCGGCGTCCACGTCTGGCTGCCCCTCAAGGCCGGCCAGCAGCGCGGGATCGTCCTGGAGTCCTTCGCCGACGGGCCGCCGCGCGAGATACACCAGGCCGAGTTCCAGCAGCTGTTCGACGACACCGTCCGCTACTGGCGCTCCTGGCTGCGCCGCTCGCAGTACACCGGCCGCTGGCGGGAGGCCGTGGAACGGTCGGCGATCACCCTGAAGCTCATGACGTACGCGCCGAGCGGTGCGCTGGTCGCCGCTCCGACCGCCGGACTGCCCGAGCAAGTGGGCGGCGAGCGGAACTGGGACTACCGCTACAGCTGGATCCGCGACGCGTCCTTCTCCGTCTACGCGCTGCTCGGGCTCGGATTCACCGAGGAGGCGGGCGCGTTCATCGGCTGGCTGCGCGACCGCGTACGGGAGCAGGCGGGCGACGGGGGCGGCCCGCTCAACATCATGTACCGGGTCGACGGCTCGTCCGACCTGACCGAGGAGGTGCTCGACCACTGGGAGGGCTACCGCGGCTCCCGCCCCGTACGGATCGGCAACGGAGCCGCCGGCCAGCTCCAGCTCGACATCTACGGCGAGGCGCTGGACAGCATCTACTTCGCGGACGAGCGCGGCATCCAGCTCGACCACAAGGGCTGGACCTCGCTCGGCACCCTCATCGACTGGCTCACCGAGCACTGGGACCAGCCGGACGAGGGCATCTGGGAGACCCGGGGCGGCCGCCAGGACTTCACCTACGGACGGCTCATGTCCTGGGTCGCCCTGGACCGCGCCGTACGGCTGTCCACCCGGCGCGGACGGCCCGCGGCCCTGCCCCGCTGGACCGACGAGCGCGACCGGATCTACGCCCAGATCATGGACCGCGGCTGGAACCCCGAACGGCAGGCCTTCGTCCAGCACTACGGCAGTGACGTACTGGACTCCGCGCTGCTGCGGATGGCCACCGTCGGCTTCCTGGCCCCGCACGACCCCATGTGGACCTCCACGCTCGCGGCGATGGACCAGGAGCTGGTGTCCGACAGCCTGGTCCACCGGTACAACCCGTCGGCCTCGCCCGACGGACTGCGCGGCTCCGAGGGCACCTTCTCGCTCTGCACCTTCTCCTACGTCGACGCGCTCGCCCGCGCCGGCCACCTCGACCAGGCGCGGCTCGCCTTCGAGAAGATGCTGACCTACGCCAACCACCTCGGGATGTTCTCCGAGGAAGTCGCCATCACCGGCGAGCAACTCGGCAACTTCCCGCAGGCTTTCACGCACCTGGGGCTCATCGACGCCGCCATCACCCTCGACGCCGCACTCACCCGGGCCGAGCGGGAGGCACCCGCCGCACTCCCGCGGCCGCCCACCTGACCCTCCGGAGGCTCCCGTGGCAGAGGACCGGCACTACGACGTCATCGTCATCGGCACCGGGGCGGGCGGCGGCACCCTCGCCCACCGGCTCGCGCCGTCCGGGAAGCGGATCCTGCTGCTGGAACGCGGCGGCTACCTGCCGCGCGAGCGCGACAACTGGGACTCGACGGCCGTCTTCGTCAACGCCAAGTACCGCGCCCCCGAGCTCTGGTACGACCGGCACGGCCGGGAGTTCCCCCCGGAGGTCAACTACTACGTCGGCGGGAACACCAAGTTCTACGGCGCCGCGCTGTTCCGGCTGCGCCCCGAGGACTTCGGGGAGCTGCGGCACGAGGGCGGCATCTCCCCGGCCTGGCCCATCCGCTACGAGGACCTCGAGCCGTATTACACCCAGGCCGAGCACCTCTATCTCGTCCACGGGCAGCACGGCGAGGACCCGACAGAAGGCCCCGCCGGCGCCCAGTACGCCCGCCCTCCGGTCCGGCACGAGCCGCGGATCCAGCAGCTCAGCGACGACCTGGAGAAGCACGGTCTGCACCCCTTCCACCTGCCCATCGGCGTGAACCTCACCCAGGACGCGCACGGGCGGGCGACCCGGAGCAGCGTGTGCATCCGCTGCGACCGTGTCGACGGCTTTCCCTGCCTGGTCGCCGGCAAGTCCGACGCCCAGGTGATCTGCGTCGACCCGGCCCTCGAACACGACAACGTGCACCTGGTCACCGGCGCTCACGTACGGCGTCTGGAGACCGATCCGGCCGGGCGCAGCGTGACGAGGGTCGTGGCGTCCGTCGGCGAGGGCACGGCGGCGGAGGAGTCCACCGCCTTCAGCGCGGATATCGTGGTGGTGGCGTGCGGAGCGGTGAACTCCGCGGTTCTGCTGCTCCGTTCGGCGAACGACCGGCACCCGGGCGGCCTGGCCAACAGCTCGGACGTGGTGGGCCGCCACTACATGCGGCACAACAACCTGGCCCTCATGGCGGTGTCCAAGGAGCCGAACGACACCCTGTTCCAGAAGACGCTCGCGCTCAACGATTGGTATCTGGGAGCGGACGACTGGGACTGCCCGCTGGGCGGCATCCAGATGCTCGGCAAGTCCGACGCCGAGCAGATCCACGCCGAGGCCCCGCGCTGGGCGGGAGCCCTCTCCCCGGACATGCCCTTCGAGGTGCTCGCCCACCACGCGGTCGACTTCTGGCTGTGCGGCGAGGACCTCCCGGCGCCGGACAACCGCGTCACGCTGGACGGCGACGGCCGTATCCACCTGGCGCTGGACGAGGGCAACAACATCAACGGGGTCCAGCGGCTCCGGCACAAGCTGCAGCGGATGCTCGGACACCTCGGCATGCACACGCACTACCTGCTGCCGCACAGCATCTATCTGCACAAGGGGATGCCGATCGGCGCGACCGCGCACCAGGCGGGCACCGTACGCTTCGGCACCGACCCCGGGACCTCGGCCCTCGACACGTACTGCAAGGCCCACGACCTGGACAACCTCTACGTGGTGGACACCAGCTTCTTCCCGAGCATCGGCGCCGTGAACCCCTCCCTCACCGCCATCGCCAACGCCCTGCGGGTCGGCGACCACATCGCCGAGCGCCTGCGGTGACACCTCTTCAGGCCTCCGGTTAGCCCGTAGGGCTTCAGATACTCCCTCCAGCAGATCAACCGGGCGCGGTGCCCCGTACGACCCGTCGCGGGTGATGGATTCTTCACGGTGGACATCCGGGACACACCGCCCGCCGCCGGTGAGGAGAGACCTCAGTGAACACCGCCAACCGCGAAGGCCGGCAGACCGTCTCCGCGCCCCTCCTCAAGGGACAGAAGGCGCTGGTGACCGGCGCCAACTCGGGGATCGGCAAGGCGACCGCCATCGGACTCGGGCGCGCGGGAGCCGATGTCGTCGTCAACTACGTCGCCGACCGGCCGGCCGCCGAAGCCGTCGTCAAGGAGATCGAGAGCTTCGGCGTACGGGCCTACGCGCACGAGGCCGACGTGTCCCGGGAGGACCAGGTCACCGGCATGATCTCCCGTATGGTCGGGGAGCTCGGCACGATCGACATCCTGGTGCCGAACGCGGGCCTCCAGCGCGACGCACCCATCGGCGAGATGTCGCTCGACGCGTGGCAGAAGGTGCTGGACGTCAACCTCACCGGACAGTTCCTGTGCGCCAGGGAAGCCGTCAAGGAGTTCCGGCGGCGCGGTGTGGTCCCCGAGGTCTCCCGGTCCGCCGGAAAGATCGTCTGCATGAGCTCGGTCCACCAGGTCATCCCGTGGGCGGGACACGTCAACTACGCCTCGTCCAAAGGCGGGGTGCAGATGATGATGGCGACGCTGGCCCAGGAGCTCGCCCCGGAGCGGATCAGGGTGAACGCCGTCGCGCCCGGCGCCATCCGCACCCCCATCAACCGCAGCGCCTGGGACACCGAGGCCGCCGAGCAGGACCTGCTGAACCTGATCCCTTACGGCAGGGTCGGCGAGCCCGAGGACATCGCCCAAGCCGTCGTCGTGATGGCCTCGGACCTCCTCGACTACGTCGTCGGGACCACGCTCTACGTGGACGGCGGGATGACCCTCTTCCCCGGCTTCGCGACGGGCGGCTGACGACAAGCCCATGAGCGCCGCCGCGTATCTGCTGGCGAACGGCCCCGGACAACTGCTGCCGGCCCGCCAGCGTACCTCTTCGGCCGGATGCACCCGGACGGCAGCGTGTCCGGCGGCATCAAGATCCCGCAACTCGACTCGATCCTCGCCGGGTTCACCCCGGCGACCAGGGTGACGGGGCCGACCTCGGTCCCGGCGAGCCGTCGGCCTCGTCCTGCGCGGCGCCGGCTTCGCCTTCCGGAAGCCGACCCGGCGCCTGGCCCAGCGGCGCGTATACGGCGCGGCGTTCGCCGTCTCGTCGCTGCTCACGCCGTACTTCCTCGGCGCCGCGGTCGGCGGCGTCGCCACCGGACGGGTCGCCCCGGGCACCCAGGCCTCGGCCCACGCCTGGGCGAACCCCACGTCCGTCATCGCCGGGCTCCTCACCCTCACCGCGAGCGCGTTCCTCGGCGCCGTCTTCCTCACCGGCGACGCCCGCCGCTGCGAAGTGGCGGACCTCGTCGGCTACTTCCGGCGGCGGGCCCTGTGCAGCCTGGGCGTCCTCGCCGCACTGGCGGCCGTCGGCCTCGGCGTCACCCGCAGCGACGCGAGCTACGTCCACCACGGCCTCACCAGCGGCAGCGGACTCGTGCCCGTCGTCCTCGCGGCCGCCTGCGCCGTCGCCACGGCGGCGCTGCTCGTCAGGGGAGCGACCGGGTGGGCGAGGGGAACCGCCGTCGCCTCGGTGGCGCTGGCGGTCGTGGCGTGAGGCGTGGCGCAGCGGCCGTATCTCGTACCCACCTCGCTGACGGTGGGCGACGCCGCGGGTGCACCGACGACCCTGCGCTGGCTGGTCCTCGTCACCGTCGTCGCGGTGGTCCTGGTCGGACCGGCCCTGGTGCTGCTGTACCGGCTCGACGCGCGCGGTGAACTCGAGCCGCTCCCCGAGTCCGAGGCGTGAGGCGCGAACAGCAGGCCACCGCTCACAGCAGGCCCCGCTCGCGCGCGGCGACGACGGCCTCGCGCCTGCTGCCCACCTGCAACTTGCGGTAGATGCTGCGCAGATGGGTCTTGAGCGTGTTGACCGAGACGAACAGGTCCGCCGCGAGCTCGTCCATCGTATGGAGCGAGGGCAGCCGCTGGAGGAGCGCCGTCTCCCGGGGCGTGAGGACCACCGCCGGAGCGGGTCCCGTGCCGTCCGGCATGACACGCAGTACCTCGCTCGCGAAGGGTTCGAGCGGCCCGGCGCCCGTCAGCGCGCGGATGAACAGGTGCCGCAGGCCGGGCGCGGAGACGCGGAAGGGGCGCAGGGCCTGCCGGGGCCCGGCCAGGTCCACCGCCTCGCGCAGGGCGTGCGCGGCGCGCGGCTGCTCTCCGTGGGCCGCGCACAGGCGGGCCTCCAGCAGCCACGCCTCGATGAGCGTGCTGACGACGACCGGTTCCACGGACCCGTCGAGGGCGTGCCGCAGCGCCGCGCGCGCCGCTTCGTGGTGTCCCCTGGCCGCCAGCACGGACGCCTCGAGGACTTCGGTCTCCGCGCTGCCGTCCAGCCTGAAGCGGGCGCGGTCGAGCGCCTCGGCCGCCCAGGCCCTGCGGCCGGCGGCCAGCGCCATCTCGACCTCCGCGACGGCCGCGAAGGCGGCCAGCTCCGGCATGAGCGGACGGCCCGCGCAGGCCGCCCAGGCCCGGCGCAGTTCGAGCAACCCCTCGTACTGCAGGCCCCGCTCGTACGCGCTCACCGCGCCGACCAGGCGGGCGCCGAACTCCATGCTGGGATCGGCCTGTCCGCGTACGGACTGCCGGGCCAGCCTCGCGTAGCGCTCCGCCGCCGCTGACTCCGACCGCTGCAACTCGGCCCAGGCGGCGGCCTCGTAGGCGGGTGCGCACAGGGCCGTACGCTCCCAGCCGTGCGCCGTGGCGAACCGCGCGGCCTGCTCGCCGAGGTGCGCGGCGCGGGCGAAGCCGCACTCGGCGGCGGCGACGGCGGCGAGGCAGCTCATGCACTGAGCCGTGAGGTGATCGAGGCGGCGCCGTACGGCGATGGCGAGGGCCGACTCCAAATCCGCCTTGCCCTGGGTGAGATGGCCCAGTTCCACATGGACCATGCCCCGGTCCGCCCTTGCGAGGGCTGACAGGTCGTCACCGTCCAGTGCGGCCAGGGGGATCTGCTCGGCGATGTGCAGCGCCTCCCGCAGGCTGCCGTGCATCCGCGCTCGTTCGACGTGCGCGATCTGGCGGAGGGTCCGCACCCGCGGGTCGTGGGGGCGGGGGGGAAGAGCGGGCGTGCAGCGCGAGGTGCCGGCTGCCGGCCACGGTGTCGCCCGCGTCGAGGTCCGCCAGGGCGGCCGCCAGCAGCAGCCCGGGTTCCGCCTCCAGCGCCGGCGCCGGCAGTTCGCCGAGCAGCCGCCGTACGGTCCCGCCGCGGCCCGACAACACCAGGCCCGTGCCGTGCCGGTCCAGCAGGGCCGAGGCGCGGGGGAGGTCGGACGCGGCGATGGCCTGCCGGACGGCCTCGACGGGCAGGTCGTGGGCGGCGAACCAGTCCGCCGCGGCGCGGTGCAGCCCGGGTACCAGGCGGGCGCGGCGGCGCCGGAGTTCCGCGTAGAGGTGGCTTCTGAGCAGGGGGTGATACCGATGCCAGGAGGAGCCGGACCGGCTGATCAGTACGTCGCCGCGGTGCAGCCCGTCGAGCACCGCGGCCGCGTCGTCCCGGCCGGTCAGTGCGCCCGCGAGATCGGCGGTCAGCCGCTCGCAGACGCTCGTACGCAGCAGGAACTCGCGCTCCGCGGGCGGGCTGCGGGACAGGATCTCGCCGGTCAGATAGTCGGCGACGCTCCGCTCGTCGCCGGTGAACGCGGCGAGGAAGGCCCTCGGGTCGTGTTCCTGCCGCAGCCTTGCGGCAGCGAGCCGCAGCGCGGCGGGCCACCCCTCCGTCAGCCGCATCAGCCCCGCCAGCTCGCGCGGGGCCAGGACCAGGCCGTGCTGGAGCAGCAGCTCGGCGGCCTCGCCTTCGGAGAAGCGCAGCGCCTCCTCGCGCACCTCGTGGAGCCGGTCCGCCAGCCTGAGGCGGTACAGCGGCAGCGGCGGCTCGCGGCGCGCCGCCATGACGAGCCGCAGCCACCCGGGCTGGTGGCGCAGCAGCAGCTCCAGGCCATGCAGCGCCAGCGGGTCGGTCAGGGCCTCGAGACCGTCGAGTACGAGGGTGACCCGTGGGCCCGCAGGGTGCTCCGGGTATTCCTGGCGGCCGCCGGAGTCCGGTACGGCCAGGCACGACAGCGCCTGGTCCGGTACGGCTCCGGTCGCCCGCAGCGCCGACCGGACCGCCGGCCACAGGTGCCGCGGATCGTTGTCGCCGCCGTCGATGCGCACCCACGCCACGGGAGACGTGGTCCTGCGGACCCATGCGGTGAGCAGCATGGTCTTGCCGTAACCGGCGGGCGCACAGAGCAGGGTGACCGGCTGGTCCGCTCCCGCGTCGAGGGCGTCGTACAGCCACTCCCTTCCGATCGGCGAGGGGGCCGTACCGGGAACCGCGATCTTCTCCGACGGGACCCTCACCCCTGGAGAGCGCAGGTCCCGTCTTTCACTCATATGGCCACGTTAGGGCCGCCTTGGGAGCCTCTCAACTCCTGTCTCTTCCGCCCCATCCGCCCATGAGGTCACGCGGCGCCCGCGCGGCTCACTGCTTGGCGCGGCTGGGCTGCACGCGCTTCGGCTCGCCCTTCATCTTCGGGTGCTCAGGCGGGTAGGGGAGGTCGCCGAGACCGTGCTCCCGCTCGTCCTTGCTGGCCAGCTCGAGCGCGGCCTCGAGGCGGAAGGCATGCTCATCCATGTCCGCGTGCACATCGCCGGCTTCGGCGAACCGCACCGGCATGGTCGCCAGATCGAAGTCCTCGGGGCGCGCGTCGGGCAGCTCGTCCCAGCGCAGCGGCGCGGACACCGGGGCGTGCGGCCGCGGGCGCACCGAGTACGCGCTGGCGATCGTCCGGTCCCTGGCCGTCTGGTTGTAGTCCACGAAGATCTTCGCGCCGCGCTCCTCCTTCCACCAGGAGGTCGTGACCCGCTCCGGTGCGCGCCGCTCCAGCTCCCGCGCCACGGCGATGGCGGCCCGCCGCACCTGCGTGAACGTCCAGGCGGGCTCGATGGGTACGAAGACGTGGATGCCCCGGCCGCCCGAGGTCTTCGGCCACCCCCGCAGCCCCAGACCGTCCAGCACGTCGCGCAGCTCGACGGCGGCCCGCAGCGCGTCCTCGTACCCCGTCCCCGGCTGCGGGTCGAGATCGATCCGCAGCTCGTCCGGGTGCTCGGTGTCCCCGCGCCGGACCGGCCAGGGATGGAAGGTCAGACAGCCGAGATTCGCCGCCCAGACGACGGCCGCGGTCTCGGTGGGGCAGATCTCGTCCGCGTACCGCCCGCTGGGGAACGCGATCCGCCCGGTGGGGATCCACTCGGGGAGATTCTTCGGCGCCCGCTTCTGGAAGAACGACTCGCCCGCTACGCCGTCGGGGTAGCGCTCCAGTGTCGTCGGACGGTCACGGAGCGCACGCAGGATGCCCTCGCCGACCGCCATGTAGTAGCGGGCCAGGTCGAGCTTGGTGAACCCCCGCTCGGGGAAATACACCTTGCCGGGGTTGGACAGCCGCACCGGCCGCCCGCCCACCGTGAGCTCAACCGTCTCTCGCATAGGGCCACGCTAGGCCCGGGAGGGCCGCACCGCACCCGGCGGGCGGGGACGGTTTCCAGCGGGCGGCACCGCCTTCCGGCAGGCGCGTGCCGGGCCCCGGCAGCAGAATGAGGAAGCATGGACCTTCCGGTGATGCCCCCGGTCAAGCCGATGCTGGCCAAGTCGGCGGCCAGAATCCCGTCCGGCATGCACTACGAGGCCAAGTGGGACGGCTTCCGGGCCATCGTCTTCCGGGACGGCGACGAGGTCGAGATCGGCAGCCGCACCGGCAAGCCGCTCACCCGCTACTTCCCGGAACTGGTCGCCGCGTTTCTCGCGAACCTGCCGCCCCGCTGCGTCGTCGACGGGGAGATCGTCATCATCCGCGGAGGGCGCCTCGAGTTCGAGGCCCTCCTGGAGCGCATCCACCCCGCGGACTCCCGGGTCCGGCTCCTCGCCGGGACCACCCCCGCCGGCTTCGTCGCCTTCGACCTCCTCGCGCTCGGCGACACCTCCCTGATGGGCACCCCCTTCCGCGAGCGCAGGGACGCGCTGACCGAGGCCCTGCGCGACGCCGCGGACCCGGTCTTCACCGCCCCGGTGACCGACGACCACGCGGTCGCCGAGCAGTGGTTCCAGCAGTACGAGGGCGCCGGCCTCGACGGCGTCATCGCCAAGCGCCCCGACCTCGGCTACCGCCCCGACGAGCGGGTCATGGTCAAGGTCAAGCACGAGCGGACCGCCGACTGCGTCGTGGCCGGCCTCAGGCTCCACAAGAGCGGCCCGGTCGTCGGCTCCCTCCTCCTCGGCCTCCACGACACGGCGGGGCGCCTCCAGCACGTCGGCGTCTGCGCCGCCTTCCCGATGCGGCGCAGGGAGGAGCTCATGACCGAACTGGAGCCGCTGCGGATGACCGACGTCGAGGGCCACCCCTGGGCGGAGTGGGCCCGGGAGGAGGCGCACGCGACCAGTCGTATGCCCGGCGCGGTAAGCCGCTGGACCGGCACGAAGGACCTGTCGTGGGTGCCGCTGCGGCCCGAGCGGGTCTGCGAGGTCGCGTACGACCACATGCAGGGCGACCGGTTCCGGCACACGGCCCAGTTCCGCCGCTGGCGGCCGGACCGCGAGCCGGAGTCGTGCACGTACGCCCAGCTGGAGGAGCCGGTCGGCTATGACCTCAGAGAGGTCCTGGGCTCCTAGCGCCCCCGACTTCCTTTCCCATCTGTGGCCCTGTGACCCGGTCTGCGCCATGCTGGAGAGGGAAAGACGGCACCCATCCGGAGGGCGGAGACCAGTCAGCGAGGCCGACGATGAGCGAGAGCATGATGGGTGACGAGGTCTACCAGCCGGACGGCTCGGAACAGCAGGACGACGTCAGTCTCCTCGAGCCCGAGGACACGCTCGACACGCGCGGCCCGGCCGAGGTCTACGAGGAGGGCTACTCCCCTCCGGAACGGCCCTGGGCGGTGGAGACCTACGGCACGACGGCCGAGGAACAGCACGAGGGGGAGACCCTCGACGTGCGGCTCGCCCGCGAGATGCCGGACCAGGACCTGCCCGACGGGGACGGGGTCGGGGACGTTCCGGGCGGCGACGGCGAACTGTGGGACGAGGAAGTCGGGGAGCGGCGCGCCGGCCGGCTCGTGGCCCCGGACGAGGGGGCCCACCCCGACGAGGAGAGCGACCTCGTCGCGAGCGACATGGGCATCGACGGCGCCGCGGCGTCCGCCGAGGAGGCCGCGATGCACGTCGTCGACTCCGAGGCGCCCGAAGAGTGGTTCTGACCGGCCACCGCGTGTCATTGAGCGACGTACTGTAGGTCTCCGTATGAAGAGACCGAACAGCAGCGGCCCGCATCTGCGCCACCACCTCGGGAGTTGAGACATGACCAACGCGTCGGCACACATCGGCGTCACCGGCCTGGCCGTGATGGGTCGCAACCTGGCACGGAACTTCGCGCGGCACGGCCATGCCGTGGCCGTCCACAACCGCACCCCCTCCAGGACCCGTTCGCTCGTCGAGGAGTTCGGCCACGAAGGCACCTTCGTGCCGTCCGAGAGCCCCGAGGACTTCGTGGCCTCGCTGGAGCGGCCCCGGCGCCTGGTCATCATGGTGAAGGCGGACGGCCCGACCGACGCCGTCATCGACGAGTTCGCGCCGCTGCTCGAGCCCGGGGACATGATCATCGACGGCGGCAACGCCCACTTCGAGGACACCCGCCGCCGCGAAGCCGCGCTGCGCGAGCGCGGCATCCACTTCGTCGGCACGGGCATCTCCGGCGGCGAGGAAGGCGCGCTCCACGGTCCCAGCATCATGCCCGGCGGCTCCGCGGAGTCGTACGAGTCGCTCGGCCCGCTGTTGGAGGACATCGCCGCGAAGGCCAAGGACGGCAGCCCGTGCTGCACCCACATCGGCCCCGACGGCGCAGGCCACTTCGTGAAGATGGTCCACAACGGCATCGAGTACGCCGACATGCAGCTCATCGCCGAGGCGTACGACCTGCTGCGGCACGTCGCGGGATACGAGCCCGCGCAGATCGCCAAGACCTTCCGCACCTGGAACACCGGCCGGCTCGACTCCTACCTCATCGAGATCACCGCAGAGGTGCTGGCGCACACCGACGCCGCCACCGGCAAGCCCTTCGTCGACGTGGTCCAGGACCAGGCCGAGCAGAAGGGCACCGGCCGCTGGACCGTGCAGACCGCCCTCGACCTCGGCGTCCCCGTCTCCGGCATCGCCGAGGCGGTCTTCGCCCGCTCCCTGTCCGGCCACGCGGAGCTGCGCGAGGCCGCCCGGTCCCTGCCGGGGCCCGGCCGCAGCGCGCTGGGGGAGCAGGGCGGCGATGTGTTCGCGGCCCATGTCGAGCAGGCGCTGTACGCCTCGAAGGTCGTCTCGTACGCCCAGGGCTGGAACATGATCAGCGCGGCCGGGAAGGAGTACGGCTGGGACATCGACCTCGGCGCCGTGGCCGCCATCTGGCGCGGCGGCTGCATCATCCGGGCCGCGTTCCTCGACCGCATCCGCTCCGCCTTCGCGGCCGACCCGAACCTGCCCACCCTGCTCGCCGACAAGGAGTTCGCCGAGGAGATCGGCAACGCGCAGGAGGCCTGGCGTGCCGTGGTCTCCACCGCAGCCGTCCGCGGCATCCCGACGCCCGGCTTCGCGGCCGCGCTCGCGTACTACGACGCGCTGCGCGCAGAGCGCCTGCCCGCCGCCCTGACCCAGGGCCAGCGCGACTTCTTCGGCGCCCACACCTACCGGCGCACCGACCGCGACGGCAGCTTCCACACGCTCTGGGGCGGCGACAGGGCCGAACAGCCCGCGGGCTGACCGGGGTCGGACCGAGCGGTCGCCCGCGTCCGCAGCGGGCGCGGGCGACCGCGTGGCTCACCGCACCACCGGCCTCAGCCGGTCCACGGGGTGACGGGCCACGTAGTCGTCCATGGCGCCCTCGCGCATCGCCTTCCACAGGGCGGAGGCGTCCCGGCTGCCGAGCAGTACGACGGACTGGCCCCGGATCGTGCCCGTCCGCGCCACGGGGGCGTTCATGAAGACCATCTGTGCGGGACGCAGGCTCCGCGAGTCCCAGATCAGGTCCCGCAGTTCGTCGTCGGAGAGCCGGTCGTCGACGCTGACGCTCTCGGCCAGCCGGTCCAGCAGCCGCTTGGTCCGGACCGGGTGCGTGACGTTGTCGCCCGACAGCACCTTGGACAGCACGGCGCGCAGGTAGTTCTGCTGCCGGTGCGTGCGGTCCAGGTCGCCGCGCGGCAGATCGTGGCGCTCGCGGACGTACTCCAGGGCCTGCGCGCCGTTCATGTGCCGGGCCGGGCCTCCGGCGACGGACAGATCGACGCCGCCCACCGCGTCCGTCAGCTTCCGGAAGCCGCTCCAGTCGATCACGGCGAGGTGGTCCACTCGTACGTCCGTCAGGCGCTGGACCGTGTCGATCAGCAGGGGCGGACCGCCCCAGGAGAATGCCGCGTTGAGCTTGGCCTCGCCCCGGCCGGGAACGGTCACCCAGGTGTCCCGCGGCAGGGACACCACGTATGCCGTGGAGTGGTCCGACGGCAGATGCACCAGCATCATCGTGTCGCTGCGCTGGGCGCCGGGCTTCCACGGCGGGGCCTTGGCGTCCGTGCCCGTGGTGGGCAGTTCGGAGCGCGCGTCGACGCCGACGAGCAGAAACGTCTGTCCGTCCTTGCTGGGTGCCGGCTGCTGGTCCTTGGGGACGTCCGTGGGGAAGGCGTGCGGGACGCGGTGCACCTTGCCCGTGTAGTGCCCGACCGCCCACCACCCCGTGCCGGCGACCATCAGAACTCCCGCGCACAGCAGTCCCAGCGCCCCCAACAGCACGCGTCTGGTCCTGCGTCTCCGGCTCCCGTCCCCGCCGCTGCTCGTCATCGTCAGTGCCCCCCACTGCTCGCCGCATGGCTCAATGGCCCCAAGTGGCCATGGATGACCGAGTTCTACGCCAGCGGTGACCGCGGCACGTGCGTTTCGGGGAAATTGGGGGAAAGCCCGGAGAACTCCAGGGAAACGAGAAGCGGCGCGGACCGCTCACGCCGCGTGCTACGGGAGGCTTTCAGCCCTCCTGGGTGCCGAGTTCGTCGAGCATCTTCACCAGGAAGGGAAGCGTGGCCACGGGCCGTTCCGCCTCCGCGCACAGCCGGTCCATGACCGACAGGTAGTTGTCCACGTCCTCGCGCTTGTCGAGGTAGAGCGCGCTGGTGAGCTGCTCGAGGTAGACGACGTCGGGCAGGTCCGGCTCCAGGAAGCGCAGGATCGTGAGGGGACCGCCCGCCGCGGCCACGCCGCCCAGGCTGAACGGCGCGATCTGCAGCGTCACATGGGGCATCTGCGCCACCTCTATGAGGCGATGGAGCTGCGCCAGCATCACCCCCGGGCCGCCGATCGGCCGGCGCAGCACCGCCTCGTCGAGCACGACCCAGATACGGGGCGGGTCCTCCCGGTGCAGGATCCCCTGGCGGGTGATGCGCAGCCGGACACGCCGTTCGACCTCCACGGCGGACGCCCGCGGGTTCCCCAGCTGGGTCACCGCGCGGGCGTATTCCTCGGTCTGGAAGAGGCCGGGGACGAACTGGTTCTGGTAGGTGCGGATGACGGAGGCGGCGTCCTCCAGGCCGAGGTGGGTCTCGAACCAGGGCGCCAGGATGTCCGAGTACTGGTGCCACCAGCCGGGCGCGTTCGCCTGCCGCGCGAGGTCGATGAAGTCGGCGCGCTCGTCCGGGTCGGTGATGCCGTACAGGGTGAGCAGGTCGGCCACGTCCCGCTCCTTGAAGCCCACCCGGCCCAGCTCGAGCCGGCTGATCTTCGCATGCGAGCCGCGAATGGCGTCAGCAGCCGCTTTCGTGCTGACGCCACTCTCCTCGCGCAGCTTCCTGAGCTGCGTGCCGAGCACGATGCGCAGGGCCGTGGGCCCTCCGCGCGGGTGCTCGAGATAGCGCTGCATCGGACGGCGCTCGCTGCCCGGCTGAGCGGCGGTCATACTGACTCCCCTGAGTGCACGGTTGAGAGCTCAGTGTTCCACCGATCCAGCCGTCGCGTACAGCAGGGCACCCGTAATTCCCGGTCGGTCGTCAGCAGTTGCCGACCATGCCGTCGAATTCGCCGTCCTTCGCACCACGCAGGAACACCTCGATCTCGTTGCGGGTGTAGATCAGCGCGGGGCCACCGGGGTCGCGCGAGTTGCGGAGCGCGATGTCGCCACCTGGAAGCAGGGCGAGCTCCACACACTCGCCGTTGGGGTTGCTGTACGTGCTCTTCACCCACACCGCGCCGTCGATCTGCGTCGCGGGGGTTCCGTTCTTGAACTCGTGCACAGTTACTCGTCCTTGGGGGCAGGCGGGCGATCTGTCAGGGAGAACTCAAGCGGGGTCCGCGTGCAATTGCAAGTGTTCTTGCAGATGTGCTTGCAGTGACTGACACAACACGGGGATAGTGGTGTTGGATCAGGAAGCTGTCGCAACTGCGCCTGCAGCCGTGGGGAGTGAACAGCCGTCAGCGGGATGCTCAAGCCAGGCGAAGCGCCGACCGTGGGCGAGCTCGCGTTCGACGCGAGGCGCGGCCGGGTCGGGATCGTCATGGATGCCCAGGGCGGCCGGGTGTACCTCCGTCGCCCGGAGGGCGGGCGCGAGTGGGAGGTCTCACCCGAGGACGTGCTCCCAGCGACCGACCACCGGGCGGCGCTGACGGCGAGGCGCGGGACGGGCGGAGCGCCGAGGAGGCCGCTGTGAGCGTGCATACGACCGACGGCAGCCCCAGTGACTGGTCGATGGCCCGGGAGCCGGCTCCCGAAGCCCCGTCGGCGGTCTTCGAGATGGAGTGCACGACCTGCGGCCACGCCTCGGGGCCCGCGGAGGATCCGGGGGCGGCGGGGGAGTGGGCCCTCCGTCATGTGACGGGCTGCCCTACGCACACCGGGTTCCGGGAGATCGTGCACCGCTTCTGGCGGGCCTTCCCGGTGGGTCCGTCGGCAAGGGTCGCGCAGACACCGTAGGCACCCGGACCGGATCGCGCAGGCTCACAGGAAAAGCGCGCAGGCGCGCAGGCGCAAGGAAAGGAGCCCCGGAGGACCGGGGCTCAGGGGCGGCCAGCGGTTGGGGCTCATGGCTTGAGGGCGACGCCGCCCCACTCGATCCACTCCTCGGTGAGCTGCCTCGGCCCGCGGTCGGCGTCCGGCCGCCAGGTGGAGACCTCCACGAGGCCGGGCTCCAGGATCTCCAGACCGGTGAAGTACTCGCGCACCTCGTGCGCCTGCCGCACCCGGCCCCAGTTCCCCTGGGTGCTGGTGTCCATGAAGTTGGTGACGAAGTCGCGCGTCGCCTTGTCCTCGCTGACCAGTTGGCAGATGACGAAGATGCTGCCCGGAGCGACCCGGTCCGCGATCCGCCGGATCAGCCCCGCCGGGTCGTCGCTGTCGGGGATGCAGTGCAGCACCGAGACGAACAGGACGCCGACGGGCTCGTCCGGGTTGATCAGGCGCTTCACTTCGGAGTGGCCGAAGATGCCTTCGGTGTCGCGCATGTCGGCCTGGATGACGGCGGTGTTGTCGTTCTCCTCGAGCAGTGCCCGCCCGTGCGCCAGAACGATCGGGTCGTTGTCGACGTAGACCACGCGCGACTGCTCGTCCACCCGCTGCGCGACCTGGTGGACGTTGTCCTGGGTCGGCAGGCCTGAGCCGTGGTCGAGGAACTGCCGGATCCCGTAGTCCTGCGCCAGGACGCGCACCACCCGCTGGAGGAACCGCCGGTTGTTGATCGCCAGCACCTGCGTGCTGGGAACGACCTTCAGCAGCTCCTCGGAGGCCTCGCGGTCGACGGCGTAGTTGTCCTTCCCGCCCAGGTAGTAGTCGTACATCCGCGCCACGCTCGGGATGTTGACATCGACCTCACTGGACAACGGTTTACTGCCCTGGCCCATCAGACCCCTCACAGACGTTCCGGCGGTCACCAGGTGTGACCGCGACCACACCATCCTAGAAGCTGACGCCGGGCGGCAGGGAATCTCCAACCAACCTTCCCCGTACGAGTGTTGGGCGGATCGCGGCGGATGCGGGCCGGTGCCCAGGCACCCACCCCGCGGCAGGCGTCAGCCGGTCCGCCAGTGGCGGCAGCCCACGCTGATCAGCCGGAGCTGCCTGCGGGCGGTGCCGGCGATGCGCTCCGCGTCCCCGGGACGTCCGGGCGGCACTTCGAGGAGCGCCGCGGCCGTGGTCACCATGTGGTCCACGTGCAGCTGAGCCAGCATGCTCATGTCGCCCGCGCTCCAGCCCTCATACTCCGGGCGGGCGGAGAGGGCGGTGGCGACCTCGTCGGCGAACCGGGCCAGCTCGGCGGCGATCGCCTCGCGTACGGCCCGCACGCCGCCGTAGCGCTCGCGCGCGATGAAGCGCATGTGCGAGGGATGGTCCCGGACGTACCGCACGATGGCCTCTACGGCCAGGTCGATCCGGCCATCGGTCTCCTCCTGCTCGGCCAGTATCGCCCGGATCGCGGCATGCAGGCTGGCGAGCGACTCCTCGACGAGGGCGACCCCGAGGTCGGGGATGTCCCGGAAGTGCCGGTAGAAGGCCGCGGGGGCGACCCCGACCGCCCGGGTGACCGCGCGCAGGCCGAGGCTGCTCAGGCTCTGCTCCTCCAGCAGGTGCAGCCCTGCGTCCAGCAGGGCCTGACGGGTCTTCTGCTTCTGGGTCTGCCGGACCCCGGCGGTGTGGCTCATAATTTTCAGTAGACAACCGTTCCCTCGGCCGGGCGCTGTACTCTGTAGTCAGTGAACAACTGTAGGTCCGACTGTTCACTGAAATTCGAGGCTTCGCAGAGAAAGGTCCTCCGGAACATGCTGTTCATCGTTGCAGCCCTCCTCGTGTTCGGAGTCCTCGTCGGCGCCGCAGCCCACCTCCCCCTCCCGGTCACCCTGATCGCCGCATCCGTCATCGGCGGCTGGCTGCTCGCCTTCGCCGTCCGCGAGCGCATCGTGCAGGGCAGGCGATCCTGACCGGAATGGCTGACCACCAGCAAGGGAGCTGAATCGTGCATCTGTCCCTCTCCGCGGGGCGCCGCCCTGCCGCACCCGGCCGGGAGGCCGACGCCATGGCCGTCGCCTCCTTCGTCATGGGGCTGCTCGGCCTGCTGGTCTTCAACATGGTCCTGGGCCCCTGCGCCCTCGTCCTGGGCGGCCTCGCGCTCGCCCGGGGGACCCGCAGGCGCGGCCGCGCACTGCTCGGACTCGGCCTCGGCGTCGCCGACCTGGTCCTCCTGGCCGTCCTCGTGTCGGCCGACAACACGGTCAGCTGGCAGCTCGTCGGCTGACCCGCGGCCGTACGTCCGTACGGCCGACAACCCGTAGCCCTGACGGCAGGACGCTCCGTCAGGGCTACCGGATGTTCGGGCTGCCCGGCCGACCGGCTGCCGCGCTCAACCCATCGCGGTCTTGGACTGCTCGGTGTCGTTGAGCGGGCTGCGCTGGACGTCCTTGCAGAACTTCACGGACCCCGTGTTGTCGACGTACTTCGCGGAGACCCAGACCTGCTGGTCGCGCAGCAGGTACCAGATCTGGTTGCCTCCGATGTTCTGTGCGCGGACCTTGCACTTCAGGCCCACCTGGGACCGGTACTTGAGGAAGCCCCGCACCGAGGAGTCGGTGCTGGGGTACTGGCGCTCGTTGACCCCGAACGGGGTGATCACCGTGCCGAACGGCCGGGCGGGGGCGGCGTCTGCGGGTGCCGCGGCGAGCAGCGATCCGCCGAGAACGACGGCCGCCGCGACGGCGCCCGGCCCCGCGGCCGGCCGTCTGCTGTGGATGTTCAGGACTTTGGACATCTTGTTCTCTCCTACTCCTCGCACCACATGGCGCATAGGCATATTCCAGCACTAAACATGACATAAACCGGATAAGCGCCCCGAACGGGTGGTTCCCTGAGTGCGTGTCAGCCCCGCGCGCTGCCACGGGAGATCGCGAGGAGCGCCATGTCGTCGGTGCTGCGGCGGCCGGTGTGCCGGCCGACTCCGGCGAGCAGGGCGTCGAGGAGCGCGTCGGGACCGGCGAAGCGCTGTCCGGCGAGCCCGGCCGCCGGGTCGCAGAAGGGTCCCGCCCCGGTCCCGGGCTTAGGAGAGGCCGTCCGTGCAGAGCAGCAGCGTCGACCCTTCGGGGAAGGGTCTCGGCTCAGCGCCGCACGCCTCAGTGCAGGACGCCCGAGTGCTCGGGGACCCGCTCGATGGCGATCATCGCGGCGTCGTCGCCCAGGCTGCCCCCGGCGTGGGCGAGGAGGTCGTCGTGGAGGATGCGCAGGAGCCTGTCGGGCGAGGCGTCTCCCCAGGACGTCAGCCGCTCCGCGAGCGGATAGAAGGCGCCGTCGTCGTTCCGGGCCTCGATCACGCCGTCGGTGTAGAGGACCAGGACGTCGCCGGGAGCGAACGGGGTGGTGCCCACGTGATAGGCGCCGCCGGTGAGCGCGCCGAGGCCGAGGGGCGGTGCGGGGGAAGAGACGGCGAGCTCCGTCACCTGGCCGCCGCTCAGCAACAGGGGTGCCGGGTGACCGAGGTTGATCATGTGCAGCTCGGGGATGTCGTCGAGGACTTCGAGTACGGCGGCGGTGACGAAGCCCTCGCCGGGGTGCTGTTCTCCGTCGGTGAGTTCTGTCAGTTCGCGGCTGACGCTCCGCTCCAGGTGGGCGGCCAGTTCGGGCAGCGACGTGTGCTGGTGGGCGGCCTCCCGGAAGGCGCCGAGGAGTACGGCCGCGTCGCCGATCGCGGTCAGGCCCTTGCCCCGTACGTCACCGATGATCAGCCGGGTGGCGCCGTCGGTCCGCGCTGCCGCGTACAGGTCGCCGCCGATCCGGGCCTCGGCCTCGGCGGCCAGATAGACGGAGGCGACGCGCAGCGGGCCGATTCTGCGGGGGAGGGGCCGCAGCAGGACCTGCTGCGCGGCCTCGGCCACCGACCGCACCTGCGACAGCTCGCGCTCGGAGCGCTCCCGTACATAGCTGAAGGCCACGATGGAGACCGAGATCAGCACGAGGGCGATGATCTGCACCTCGTGATTGAGCGTGCCCACCCCGCCCCGGAAGACGCCGATCACGATCTGCGCCGCCACGGCCAGCGCGCCGATCGCGCCCACGAGCCGGGGGCCGCCGAATGAGGCGGTGATCGCGGGGGCGGCGACCAGCAGCGGACCGAGGTGCACGTGCCGCGGGGCCGCGATGTCCACCACCACGACGACGAGAATCAGCGCGATCGGGATCATGACCAGCGCATGACCCGGCCGCCATGACCCGCGCAGAGCGGCATACCCGAGGCGCACATCTCCATTTACCTCTCTTGCGGCAGCGAATGCCACAAGGCGCGGCTGCGCGGGGCGGGCGACCCTGCCTGCGGTCCCGGGAGCGTGGATCAACCGAATGACCCTACCTGCGCGACGGCACGAATATCGGAAAACAGTTCGCATTGAAGATCTGGCGACCGGCGTCCGTATGTGTGGGGGCAGACTCGTCCCCCCACTGGAGGTCAGTGAGTTGAACCACCGACGTGTGAACAAGCGGACCGGTGCCATCGCCGGAGCCGGTGCGATCGCGGTCGTGGCAGCGGCCATCATCCTGCCCAACGCCAACGCGAGCACGGACGAGGAGCCGAGTCCAAAGGCGCTGGCTCCCCGCGCCGCCGCTCAGCTCGGCTCCGCCCTCGCAGACGACCTGGGACAGGACGCGGCCGGCTGGTACTTCGACGGCGACAGCAGTCGCCTTGTCATGAATGTATTGAACGAGGAGGCGGCGGACAGCGTACGCGAGAAGGGTGGCGTCGCGAGGGTCGTGGAGAACAGCACGGCGGAGCTCAAGAGCGCCACCAGTACGCTCAGCGACGGCGCCTCGGTGCCCGGCACCGCATGGTCGATCGACCCCAGGACCAACAAGGTCGTCGTGACCGCCGACAGAACGGTCACCGGTACGAAGTGGGACACCCTCACCGAAGCGACCGACAAGATGGACGGGCTGGTGAGCGTCAAGCGGTCCGCCGGCGAGTTCAAGCCCTTCGCGGAGGGCGGCGACGCGATCTTCGGCGGCGGGTCCCGGTGCTCCCTCGGTTTCAATGTCGACGTGCAGGGCGCGCCCGGCTTCCTCACCGCGGGACACTGCGGCAACGCCTCGGAGACCTGGACCAGCGACGAGGCGGGCAACGAGCCCCTCGGCACGGTCGCGGACTCGCAGTTCCCGGAGAGCGACTTCGCTCTCGTGACCTACGACGACCCGAACACCGAGGCCCCCAGCTCGGTCGACCTGCAGGACGGCACGCAGCAGGAGATAACCCAGGCCGCCGAGGCGAGCGTGGGCATGGAGGTGACCCGCAGCGGCAGCACGACGGGGGTCTTCTCGGGCACCGTCACGGGCCTCGACGCCACCGTGAACTACGGCAACGGAGACATCGTCAACGGCCTGATCCAGACGGACGTGTGTGCGGAACCCGGTGACAGCGGCGGCTCGCTGTTCTCCGGTGACGCCGCCGTCGGGCTCACCTCGGGCGGCAGCGGCGACTGCACCCAGGGCGGGGAGACCTTCTTCCAGCCGGTGACCGCGGCTCTGGAGGCCACGGGTGCCGAGATCGGCGCCGGTGGTGGCGGGCAGGCCGGTGGTGACCAGGCCGGCGGTGACCAGGCGGGCGGCGACCAGGCTGGCGGTGGCGAGGCTGCCGGTGGCGAGGAGGCTGGTGGTGACCAGGCCGGTGGTGGCGAGCAGGCCGGTGGCGAGGCTGCCGGTGGCGAGCAGGCCGGTGGTGACAAGGCCGGTGGTGGCGAGCAGGCCGGTGGCGAGCAGGCTGCCGACGGCAGCCTGGCTCCGTAGGAGACCGTCCCGTGTCCCAGCCCCTTGATACCGGGCTGCTGCGCAGCTCTGCGCACAGCCCGTCATGGGCCATGCTCAACCGGCTGGCGCCGGACTCCGGCGCCGGCCGGTCCTGGCAGCCCGGCCCTGCCGGCCCCGCCGGTCACGCAGGCCAACCGGAGCCGCTCGAGCGGCTCGACTTCTGCATCCCGTGCAACCCCTACTTCCCCACCCCGGAGATGTTCGCGCGGCTGCGGGAGTCCCTGGAGACGACACTCACGTACTACCCGAGCGACGCCGACACCATCACCGCCGAGCTGTGCGGCGTGCTGGGACTCAATCCGCAGACGGTCGCCATGGGGAACGGCTCCACGGAGCTGATCACCTGGATCGACCACCTGCTCGTCAGGGAGAGCCTCGCCATCCCGATCCCCACCTTCGGCCGCTGGACGGACCAGCCGCTGGAGACCGGCAAGCGGGTCGACATGTTCCCGCTGAGCGAGGACCATGACTTCGCCCTCGACCTCCAGGACTACGTCAAGTTCATCCGCCGCCGCGGCTCCAGAGTGGCGGTGATCTGCAACCCCAACAACCCCGACGGTGGCTACCTCAGACGCCAGCAGGTGCTGTGGCTGCTGGACGAGCTGGTGGACCTCGATCTGGTCGTGGTCGACGAGTCGTTCATCGACTTCGTCGACGCCGAACGCGCCCCTTCCGTCGCCGAGGAGGCGGCGATCCGGCCGAATGTCATCGTGCTCAAGAGCCTCGGCAAGAACTTCGGGCTGCACGGCATCAGGTTCGGCTACCTGGTCGCCAACCCGGCCCTGGCGGGCACCATCCGCAAGGCCCTGCCCAAGTGGAATCTCAACTCCTTCGCGGAGACCGTGGTCTTCATGCTCAAGGAGTACGCGGTGCCGTACCGGAACAGCCTGTCCCTGCTCTCCCGCGACCGCGCCAACATGTCCCTCGCTCTCGCCGGCCTGCCCGGTCTCGTGGTCTTCCTCTCCCAGGGCAACTTCCTCCTCGTGAAGCTGCCCGACGGGACGGACGGGGCCGCGCTTCGTGACCGGCTGCTCGCCGAGTACGGGGTGTTCGTCCGCGAGTGCGGCAACAAGCTGGGCAGCAGCAGCCAGTTCCTGCGGCTCGTGGTCCGGCCGTACGAGGACGTGCAGCGGCTGATGACGGCGCTGCAGGGCACGCTGTACGCCGGTGCCGCTCCGATGGTGACCGCGACGCCGGAGCACCAGGCGCACCAGCCGGTCAGGGCACTCACCCGGTAGGCTGCTGCTGCTCCTCTCCTCCAGCTCAAGCCCCAGCCGACTCCGGTGTGATGGCAGTCGGCAGAAACGAGCGGCAGCAGCATGCAGTCGGACCGTATCGCCGAGATCGCGACGGGCATCCACCTCGTCCACGGCAGCAACACGAACTGGATCATGATTGCCGACGGCGATCAGGTGACGCTGGTCGACACCGGCTATCCGGGCGACCGGGCGCAGTTGCTGGAGGGGCTGGCGGCGATCGGCCGCCGGCCCGGGGACGTGGCCGCGATCCTCATCACCCACGCGCACGCCGACCACATCGGATCGGCCGAGTACCTGCACGTCGCCCATGGGACGCCCGTGCTGACGCACGCAGCCGAAGTGCCGCACGCGCGCCGGGAGTTCCTCCACCAGGTGACGGTCGGGAAGGTCCTCGCGAACAGCTGGCGCCCCGGCGTCATCCCGTGGGCCCTGCACGCCTTGCGGTCGGGTGGCACGAGAGAGACACCGGTCAGCAAGCCCCGGCCCTTCCCGGGCGAAGGCCCCCTCGACCTGCCCGGGCACCCCGTCCCGGTGCCCAGTCCCGGCCACACCGGCGGGCACAGCGCGTTCCACCTGCCCCACGTGGGCGTACTGATCACGGGTGACGCCCTGGCGACCGGCCATCCGACATCGCGTCACCAGGGGCCGCAGCTGCTGCCCGGCTGGTTCGACAAGGACAGGAACCGCGCGATCCGGTCCCTCTCCGCCTTCGAGTCGCTCGAGGCCGACGTGATCCTGCCGGGACACGGGCCCGTGCACCGCGGCTCCGTCCGGGGCGCGGTGGCGCAGGCGCGCGAGCGGGTCTGAGAGCCGCCACGCCCAAGACCCGTACGACTACGGTTCGTACAGCGCCTCGATCTCCTTCTCGAAGTCCCGCATGATCGCCTCCCGCTTGATCTTCATCGAAGGCGTGAGGTGCCCGCTCGCCTCGGTGAATTCAACGGGCAGGATGCTGAAGCGGCGGATCGATTCAGCACGCGACACCAGCGCGTTGGCGTCCGTCACCGCCCGCTGGACCTCCTTGCACAGCTCGGCGTCGAACGCCAGCTCCTCGCGGGACAGCAGCTCCCTGCGGTGGATGATCTGCCAGTGCTTGAGCCCGTCCGGGTCGAGGGTGATGAGGGCGATGATGTACGGGCGGTTGTCCCCGATCACGATGCACTGGCCCACGAGCGAGTGGGCGCGCAGCCGGTCCTCGAGCGGAGCCGGGGCCGTGTTCTTGCCGCTCGCGGTGACAATGATCTCCTTCTTGCGGCCGGTGATGGTGAGATAGCCGTCGGCGTCGAGAGCGCCGATGTCGCCGGTCGCGAACCACTTCTGCGGGATCTTCTCCCACGCCTCGCCGGTCGCTGACCCGTCGTCGCCGATCGAGGGCCAGGACGGCGGCGGACCCACCGTGAAGGGCACGGCACCGCCGAGTGCCGAGTCCCAGTAGCCGGAGAACACCTGGCCGCCGCGTACGAGCACTTCGCCGTCGTCGGCGATCCGTATCCCCGTGCCCGGGAGCGGCCAGCCGACCGTGCCGAGGCGAGGTTTGAGCGGCGGGGTCACGGTCGCCGCGGCCGTCGACTCCGTCAGACCGTAGCCTTCGAAGATCTCGATGCCCGCGCCCGCGTAGAAGGCGGCGAGGCGGTGGCCGAGCGGTGAGCCGCCGCAGATGGCGTACTTGACCTTCCCGCCCAGCGCGGCCCGTATCCGGCGGTAGACCAGCGGATCGTAGAGCGCGCGGGCGGTGCGCAGGGCCACGCCGGGGCCGGGGCCCGTGCCGTGCTCCTCGGCCTCGTGAGCCTCGCCCCAGCGCTGCGCGATCTTCGCGGCGCGGTCGAACGACGGGGCGCGGCCCATGCGTTCGGCCGTGGCGCGGGCGGTGTTGTAGACCTTCTCCAGCACATAGGGCACGACGAGGATGAAGGTCGGCTGGAAGGTGGCGAGGTCGGCGAGGAGCGGCTCGGTCTTGATGCTGGGCGTGTGGCCGAGCCGGACCCGGGCGCGCAGGCAGCCGATGGCCACCATCCGGCCGAAGACGTGCGACAGCGGAAGGTAGAGGAGCGTGGACGCGGGCTCGGTGCTCACCGACTTGAAGCAGGGGTGGAGCAGTTCGATGGCGTTGTCCACCTCGGCCAGGAAGTTGCCGTGGGACAGGACGCAGCCCTTGGGGCGGCCGGTGGTGCCCGAGGTGTAGATGAGAGTGGCGACGGAACCGGGGGAGAGCGCGGCGCGACGCGCCTCCACCTCGCTGTCGGCGACGCCTCTGCCGGCCTCGGCGAGCTCCTCGATCGCGCCCGCGTCGAACTGCCACAGATGGGCGAACCCCGGCAACCGGTCGAGCTGCGCGTCGATCAGCAGCGCCTCGTCCACGCCCTCGACGGCACAGCCCACGGCGCCGGTGTCGCGGATGATCCAGCGCGTCTGCTCGGCCGACGAGGTGGGGTAGATGGGGACGGTGATCAGGCCGGCCGCCCAGGCGGCGAAGTCCAGAAGCGTCCACTCGTAGGTCGTACGGGCCATGATGGCGAGCCGGTCGCCGGGCCGCAGGCCATGCGCGATCAGGCCCTTCGCGGTGGCCAGGACCTCAGCGGCGAACTCGGCGGCCGTGACGTCCCGCCAGCTGCCGTTCCGCTCCTTGCGGCTCAGCACGACATCGCCCGGCGCCTCGGCGGCGTTGTCGAAGGGGATGTCGGCGAGGCTGCCGCGTTCGGGCGGCGGTACGAGCGGGGGCACGGAGACCTCCCGGACACTTCCGTCCACCACGATCTTTCTCGGTTCCACCAGAACTGGCTGTGCCGGGCTGCGCTGCACGGACACGAGGCGGCTCCTCTTCTCTCGGCCGGGGTCGAGATGAGGTACGGCGGCGGGGCGCCGGATGCTCAACGGCTCCATAGGATTGGTGTGTACCAGTGTTCCGCGGTGTTGTGGAAGAGCATCCGGCGCTCGGCGTGGGTCAGGCCCGCGAAGATCGTGTCGTAGGCGTCGTACACCGCGTCGAAGCCGGATCTGAGGTGTTCGAGCGGGAGATCGGAGCCGAGCATGCACCGGTCGGGGCCGAAGGTCTCGGTGACGTCGAGCAGCCAGGAACTGAGCTGGCCCGGCGTCCAGTTCCCGAAGATGGTGCCGAGGGCGTCGATGCGGGTGGCGGCGTTGGGGTGCTGCGCGATGCGTGCCAGGCGGCCGATATGCTCCCGCCGCCCGGCGTCGCTGAGATCGGTGGGCCAGCCGAAGTGGTCCACCACGAACCGGAGTCCGGGGTGCTGTTCCACGAGTGCGGCCACGTCGCCGAGCTGGTCGCCGGTGGCCTCGACGGTGGCGACGAGGCCGCTCTCGGCGAGCAGGGCAAGATGAGTCCGCGTCAGGTGGCCGGCGTCCGCGGACCGGGGTGCTCCGCGCGCCGAAGGGTCCGCGAGGGCCGTGGCCAGACGGACCCGCACGCTCGTGATGAGCGGCACCTCGCGGCACCGGCGTACGAGTTCCGCGAAGCCGGGGGAGGCCGGGTCGCCGAGCGTGACCATCCCCTTGACG
Source organism: Streptomyces sp. 7N604 (assembly GCF_052245475.1). NCBI lineage: Bacteria > Bacillati > Actinomycetota > Actinomycetes > Kitasatosporales > Streptomycetaceae > Streptomyces > Streptomyces sp. 7N604. Next base: position 114,501 of record NZ_JBQQBX010000016.1, read on the forward strand.
AGCCCGCGCTCGCCCTGCTGGCGCGCCACCCACGCGGCCGCCCCGACCGGGTCCGTGGCCCCGGCGTCCGACCAGATGATGCCGCGGACGTCCCGGCCCGCCGTGTCACGCTCGTAGTCGGCGAGGGTGTAGCGGTCGGGCAGGGCGTCGTAGTTGCCGAGCACGTCCCGGAGCATGCTGCGGTCGGAGAGCCAGAAGACGGGGTTGTCGGCCTGGTCCCACAGGTGCACATTGCAGTCGAGGAGAGGACCGGGCTGCCGCTCGTCACCGGTTGACGACATGCACGCCATCATCACCGAGGGCCCGGCCCACCCTGCCGGTCCGCCGCCTGCGGGCCGCGCGTTTCATCCGGTCGACGCATACGGCGTCACCTGCTGCGCCCGGCGGCCGTACCGACCGCCGCGGCGCCTGCACCGGGAGGGAGCGCGGGCGGAGCGGCCGTTCTACGGTTGACGGGTGCGCCTGCTGCTGACCTCCGACACCCACCTTCCGGTCCGGGCCAAGGTCCTGCCGGAGGAGCTCCTCGCCGGGATCGACCGCGCCGATGTGGTGATCCACGCCGGGGACTGGGTCGACTCCGCGACCCTCGAGCTGCTGGAGGCGCGGGCGCGCCGCCTCGTCGGCGTGTACGGCAACAACGACGGCGCGGATCTGCGGGCCCGGCTGCCGGAGGTCGCGCGCGTGGAGCTGGAGGGGCTGCGGCTCGGCGTCGTCCACGAGACCGGCCCGACGCGGGGCCGCGAGCAGCGCTGCGCGGAGCGGTTCCCCGATCTGGACGTCCTGGTCTTCGGGCACAGCCACATCCCGTGGGACACGACGGCCGAGGGCGGGCTGCGCCTGCTGAACCCCGGTTCGCCCACCGACCGCAGGCGCCAGCCGTACTGCACCTACATGACCGCGGAGGTGGGCGCGGGCGCGCTGGGCGAGGTCCGGCTGCACCGCCTGCCGTCGCGGCGCGGCTGACGGCGGAGAAGCCTCTCCGCCGGCGGTTGCCACCAAGGAGCTGTGGGCATTCGTTCCGCGGGGCGGAACGGGTGGGCACAGCGACACGCACCCGGCATCGGCGCGCACTGCCGCGGCAGGGTTGCCGTTTCGTACGCGACCGCGGGCCGGTGGCCGGTTTGTGCCCACCCGTTCCGCCCTCGCGGAACGGATGCCCGCAAACCGGCCGTCCGCGCCGCCGCAGCGGGGCGAATGACCGCTGCGTCACTGCAGCGCGTGAACCGCGGCACGGAACAGCGGGGGCAGCGCGGAGGCCGCGGGCACGATCAGCCGGGCGGTGCCCGCCGTGCCGCTCAGCCGCAGCAGCGCCCCGGTCAGCATGCGGTGCCTGCGCGAGAGGCTGCGCCACTCCGTCTCGTAGTCGTCCGGCCGCCCCGCGGCCAGGCAGCGCACGGCGGCCCCGGCCGAGGCGAGCGCGAGGGCGATGCCCTCGCCGGTCAGCGCGTCGACGTAGCCCGCCGCGTCGCCGACCAGCAGTACGCGCCCCGCCACCCGGCCGCGTACGCGCTGGAGCATCGGCCCGGCGCCCCGGACGGGCGTGGCCGGGCGCGCGCCGAGCAGGGGGGTGAGGCGCGGGAAGCGCTCGAGGTGGGTGGCGTAGCCGCAGCGCTCCCGGCTGAGCACGGCGACCCCGACCAGATCGTCGGCCACGGGCGTCACGTACGCCTCGCCGAGGGGCGACCAGTGCACTTCCACATGGTCCGTCCAGGGCTCGACGCGGTAGTGGCGCCGCAGGCCGTAGCGGTGCGTCGCCCGGCGGCCCGGCAGGTCGAGGCCGAGCGCCCGGCGCACGGGGGAGTGCAGGCCGTCGGCCGCGATCAGCCAGCGCGCCCGCAGCCCGGCCGCGGTCACCCAGCCCTCGCCCTGCCGCACCGCGCCGACCCGGGCCGTCACCACGTCGACCCCCAGCTCGCGGGCGCGCCGCGCGAGAGCCGCGTGCAGCACGGTCCGCCGTACGCCGAGGCCTGCCGCGCCCCGGAAGCGCGCCTCCGCGGACCTGCGGCCGTCCAAGTAGCGGATTCCGAGGAGTTCGCGGCCGGACGCCGGGGCTCCGAGGGCGTGCAGCTGCTCGACGCCGCCCGGCATGATGCCCTCGCCACAGGCCTTGTCGACCGGTGCGGGACGTGGCTCGATCACTACCGCCCGCAGGCCGGCGAGAGCGGCGTGCACGCCCGCGGCAAGACCTGCCGGGCCGCCCCCTGCCACCAGCAGATCGATCACGCCCGTACGCCCCTGGCGGCCGCGAGGGCGGCTTCCTCGCAGCGGATCCGGGCAGTGAGCAGGACTGTGTTGCACAGGGTGAAGACGGCGGCGGTGATCCAGGCACCGTGCACGAGCGGCAGGGCGGTCCCCTCGGCCGCGACGGCGACGTAGTTGGGGTGGCGCAGCCACCGGTACGGCCCGCCGGTCACCTGGGGCAGACCGGGCACCACGATCACCCGCGTGTTCCACTGCCGGCCGAGCGTGGCGATGCACCACCAACGCAGCGCCTGCGCGGCCGCGACCACGGCGAGCATCGTCCAGCCCACGGCCGGTACGAAGGGCCGGTTCGCCGCCCACACTTCGGCCAGGCAGCCGGCGAGCAGGCCGGTGTGCAGGAGCACCATGGCCGGGTAGTGCGCCTGCCCGGACTCGGAACCGCCGCGCGTCAGGCTCCAGCGGGCATTGCGGCGGGCGACCGCCAGTTCGGCCATCCGCTCGGCCGCGACGGCCAGCACCAGGACCGTGTACCAGATCACCACGTCCCCCTTGTCACCAGCGCAGCAGGACCAGTTCGGAGCAGAAGCCGGGGCCGAGGGCGAGCAGCAGGCCCGGTGTCCCGGCCGGGGGCGGGCGCTCGGTGAGGGTGTCCCGCAGCACGTGCAGCACGGAGGCGGAGGAGAGGTTGCCGACCGTCTCCAGGGAGCGCCAGGTGATGTCGAGTGCGCCGTCCGGCAGTTCGAGCGCCTCTGAGACCGCCTCGAGGACCTTCGGGCCACCCGGGTGGCACACCCAGGCGGTGATGTCCTGCCGCTTGAGGTCGTGGTCGCCGAGGAAGCCGTCGACATCGTCGGCGAGGTGCCGCCGGACGACGTCGGGGACGGTGGGGTCGAGCACGACGCGGAACCCGCTGGCGGTGATGTCCCACCCCATCACCCGCTCGGTGTCCGGATAGAGGCGGCTGCGCGTCGCCACGACGGTCGGGCCCGCGGGGCGCGGCAGCCGCCGGGCTCCGCAGCACACGGCGGCGGCCGCGCCGTCGCCGAAGAGCCCGCCGGCTACGAGGTTGGCGGGCGAGGGGTCGTCGCGCTGGAAGGTCAGCGAGCACAGCTCGACGGAGAGCAGTACGGCGACGTGGTCCGGCCAGCCGCGCAGATAGTCGTGGAGGCGGCCGAGGCCTGCCGCGCCCGCAACGCAGCCGAGCCCGAAGACCGGGAGCCGCTTGACGTCCTGCCGCAGGCCGAGCCGCCCGACCAGACGGGCGTCGACGGAGGGCGCGGCGATGCCCGTCACGGACGTGAAGACCAGCAGATCCACCTCGTGCGGCGCGATGCTCGCGGCGCGCAGGGCGTTCTCGACCGCTCCCGCGCCGAGCTCCACCGCGGCCTCGATGAAGGTGTCGTTGACCGCCCCGAAGCCGTCGAGGGCGGCGTACGCGTCCAGGGGCAGCACCGTATGGCGGGAGCGGACCCGCGCGGAGGCGTGGAGGCGGTCGAGCACCGCCCGGTCCGCGCCGCCGGGCAGGCACGTACGGGCCATCAGGTCGGTGATCTCCCGCTGTTCTTGGCGGTGCGGTGCCAGGACCCCGTGCACGGCGGCGATGCGGCTCATCCGGCTTCTCCGTTGGGGCGGCGTTTCACGACTTCAACGAAGTCCCCCGGGAATTCCCGGGCCATGCAGCCCGTCACCCGTCCGGAGTAAAGGTTCGCCACCCCGGGCCCGCCGGCCTCTTACGATCCGCGCGTGGCACCTGAAGACGTGGCACCTGAAGACGTGGCACCTGGAGATGTGGCACCTCGCGACGCGGCAGCTGAGGACCTGGCAACTGACGCCCCGGCGCCTGAGCGTCCGTCACGGACCATCGCGTACTGGCCCGCTCTCCGCCGGGCCGTGGCCCTGACGGCAGCCTGCCATCCGGTCCCGAGCGCGGCCGTGACCCTGCTGGTCGCCGGGCTTGCGGTGAGCGCGGGCAGGGGCGGAACGGGCTGCGCTCTCGTGGCGGGGGCGGTGCTGGCGGGGCAGCTGTCGGTGGGCTGGTGCAACGACGCGGTCGACGCGGCCCGCGACACCGCCGCGGGCCGGACCGCCAAGCCGGTGGCCTCCGGCGCGGTGTCCCCGGACACCGTACGGGCCGCGGCGCTGACCGCGGTCGCCCTCTGCGTACCGCTCTCACTCGCCTCCGGACTGCTCGCGGGGACCGTGCACCTGGCCGGGGTCGGTGCGGCCTGGGCCTACAACCTCGGCCTGAAGGCCACCCCGTGGTCCTGGCTCCCGTACGCGCTGGGCTTCGGCAGCCTTCCCGCCTTCGTCGCCCTCGGCCTGCCCGGGCACCCCTGGCCCCCGTGGTGGCTCGCCCTCTCCGCGGCCCTGCTGGGAGTGGGAGCCCATCTGGCCAATGTGCTGCCGGACATCGGCGACGACCTGAGGAACGGGGTGCGCGGCTGGCCGCAGCGGCTGGGGCAGGCGAAGGTGCTGCTCCTGCTGCCGGTGCCGCTCGTGGCGGCCTCGGCCCTGCTGATCTTGGCGGGGCGGCCCGGCGCGGCCGGCCCCGCGGGCCCCATCGCCCTGCTGGTCGTCACGGTGGCCGCCGTGGGAGCGGCGCTGCTCGGGCGGTCCCGTCCCCGGGCGCCGTTCCTGGCGGCGATCGGCGTCGCCGTGCTCGACGTGGTCCTGCTGCTGTGGCGCGGCGCGGGGATCGTCTGAGGCGCGGCCCTCGCGGCGGGCGTGCGGAAATCCGCTCGAAGGGAGCCGGTCGGTGTACCTATCGTGGCCCGGTCAACGGCTTACGGGGGACCGGTGTGCCCCGTCGCGATAAGGGGGACAAGCAGGTGGAGCACAACGGTTGGGCCGACGAGGGGTTCGGGGCCGTCGCGGACGAGTTCGCGAGGAACTTCGCCGAACGCGGTGAACTCGGCGCGGCCGTCGCCGTGTTCGTGGACGGACGCAAGGTAGTCGACCTGTGGGGCGGAACCGCCGACGAGCGGACCGGGCGACCTTGGGAGAAGGACACGGCCGTGCCGGTCTTCTCCTGCACCAAGGGCATCGTGAGCATCTGCGCCCACCTGCTGGCACAGCGGGGACGCCTGGATCTCGACGCCCCGGTGGCCGACTACTGGCCGGAGTTCGCGCGGCAGGGCAAGGAGCGGATCACGACGCGCATGGTGCTCGCGAACACCGCTGGAATCCCCCTCGCCGAACGGAAGTTGACCTTCCAGGAGCTGACCGCCTGGACCCCGGTGATCCACGCCCTCGAGGAGCAGAAACCGCTCTGGGAGCCCGGCACCGCGTACGAGTACCACGCGCACGCCTTCGGTTTCATCGTCGGCGAGGTGATCCGGCGCATCACCGGCTTCACCCCCGGCGTCCACTTCCGTCAGGCCATTGCCGACGAACTGGGGCTGAGCACCTGGCTCGGCGTGCCCGAGGAGGAAGTTCCGCGGCTGGCGCGGATCACCGAGGCCGAGGGACGGGCCCCCTTGCCGGACGCCGACTTGCTGTTCATGCGGGCCCTGACGATGAACGGCGTGCTGCCCTTCCCCGGCCTCGACGACCCGCACGGCTGGAACTCGCCCGGGGTGCTGACCGCCGAGTTCCCCGGGGCGGGCGCGGTCTCCTCGGCGCGCGGGCTGGCCACGCTGTACGCGGCGGCCGCGACCGGCGTCGACGGCTCGGCGCGGCTGCTCGCTCCGGACACCGTCACCGATGCGGTGACGCCCCTGTCGGGCGGCGTGTCCTGGTCGGGCTTCCCCGACCTGGGCAGCCGCTGGGGGAGCGGGTTCCTGGTCGACTCGCCCTTCGTCCGCCTGCTCGGCCCGCGCAGCTTCGCCAACCACGGTGCGGGTGGTCAACTCTGCTTCGGCGACGATGAGTTCGGCGTCGGCTTCAGCTATGCCGCCAACCGGATGGGCGGCCGGGGCGATGTACGGGCCGAGCGGCTGGTCGCGGCGGTACGGGAATGCGTCGGATGACGCTGAGGGCCGTTCAACGGGCGCGATTGCGTCCCAGCGCAAGACGTTCGGCCGCTCTCGTCCCGAGGCTCAGGGGAAAGGGGAGGCTCTCCGCTCTCATCGACGCGACCAATTGCCGGTACACATCGCCGATCGTGAGGAGTTCGCTTCCGTGGTCGAGGCCCTCGTTGAGCAGCCGGATCAGCCTGCCGGTGAAGGCGGTGTGCTGCTCGCCCGCGACGGCCATCGCGGCCTTGTCGCGCGGCGCCGACGTGAGGACGTACGACCCCTCGACCTCGATCTGGCCGAGGAGGGCGGCCTCGGCGTCGTCCGGCGACCCACCCGCCGCGCTCCCGGAGAAACAGCAGTCGAGGATGATGAACTTGATCGATGCCGGACTGTCGAGCACGGCATCGCGCACGTCGTCGTAGGCGAGGGAGTTGAACGCGGGCGCCGCTTCCTCGCTCTCGGTGAGCGCCAGGTAGAGGTCGTGTCGCCTGCCGCCGACCAGGCCGTGCCCGGTGTAGTACACGAGCAGCAGATCCTCGGCGGCCTCGACCGTCGTCTGCAGGACCCGGCCGACCTGCTGTACGTCGCCCTCGTCCGAGAGCAGCGCGCAGTGTTCGCCGGGGATCACTCCATACCTGGGGTCCGTCAGCGTCGCCGCCAGGTCGGACAGGGTGTCGGGGACCGCGGGGAGGTCGGGTAAGTGGGCGTTGGCGTACCGGCTCGTGCCGATCAGGAGGGCGCGGGACCGGCGGGGATCTGGAAGTCGCATGGCTGCTCCGGGTATTCGCCGTTCATGGGCGCGTGCAACAGGAAGGCGGTGCCCGCCCTTCGCGGGCAGCGACGATAGCGCAGTGCAAGTACATGTGCACTTGCCGATGCAATTTCATCTGGGGTGTGCGTCCATTGCGCGGCCTGCCACCCCGCCGTGGCAGGCTCATGGTGTGAGACGAGGCGACGAAGGACGGAGGGCCCCGTGGCGGACGATCACAACACCCGAGCAGCAGACGCCCCGGACGCCGTCCTGGGGCTGGACATCGGCGGCACCAAACTCGCGGCCGGGGTCGTCGGCCCCGACGGGAGCGTGCACTCCTTCCTGGTGACGCCCACCCTCGTCCAGGAAGGCGTCCAGGCGGTGCTCACCCGGCTGTTCGATCTCGGCCGCAAGGCGATCGACGAATCGGGTACCGACCCGCGGCGGATCGCCGCCACCGGCATCGGCTGCGGAGGCCCCCTCGACCCCGAAGCGGGTGTCCTGCTCTGCCCGCCGCACCTCCCCGGCTGGGTCGACGTACCGGTGACCCGGCTCGCGGAGGAGCGGTACGGGCTCCCGGCCGTCCTCGACAATGACGCGACCGCAGCCGCGGCGGGCGAGCACCGCTTCGGCGCGGGTGCCGGCGCCCGGCACATGCTCTATCTGACGCTCTCCACCGGCGTCGGCGGCGGCATCGTCATCGACGGCCGTACGTACCGCGGGGCCGCGGGAAACGGCGGGGAGCTCGGCCATGTGACGGTCGACCGCAACGGGCGGCACTGCCGCGGCTGCGGGCGTACCGGCTGCCTGGAGGCCTACGTGTCCGGCACCTCGATCGCCGAACGGGCCCGCGAGGCCGTCGCCGAGGCCGAGGCCGCGGGCCGCCCGACCGCCCTCACCGGCTGTTCGCCGATCACCGCGGCCGACGTGTCGCGCGAGGCCGCCGCTGGCGATCCCGTCGCCACCCAGGTGTGGGTGGCCACCACGCAGGCGCTGGCCTGCGGCATTACCTCGCTGGTCAACCTCTTCGAACCCGAACTGGTCGTGCTCGGCGGCGGCGTGACGCGCGCGGGCGAGCAACTCCTCGCGCCCGTACGCCGTATCGTGCGCGAGCAGGCCATGGGTCCTGCGGCGCGCGCGGTCCGGATCAGTGTCGCCCGCACCGGCGACCGGGTCGGTGTCGTGGGCGCCGCCGCCGTGGCCTTCGAGCGCGTCGTCAACGGGGGCGCGGCCTGATGGTCGTCCTCGCGGGCGTGGACGTGGGGAGCACTCACTGCAAGGCCGTGCTGTGCACGCCGGACGGCACCGTTCTCGCGCACGCCCAGCGGCGCACTCCGGCCGACGGCCACAGTCACCCCGTGGCGCCGCTGCAACGGGCCGCGCTGGACGCGCTCGCCGAGTGCACGGCGGTCGCCGGGCGGGCCCCCGACGCCATCGGGATCACCGGCATGGCCGAGACGGGTGCCCCGCTCGGCGGGGACGGCGAACCGCTGCTGCCGGCCTGCTCCTGGTCCGACCCGCGCCCCGCCGCACACGCAGAACGGCTCCGCCGCGACCGGGGCGCCGCCGCACTGCACGCGGTCACCGGGATCCTGCCCAGCCCCAAGGTGCCGCTGGCCAAGTGGCTGTGGCTGCGCGACGAAAACCCGGGCGTGCTGCGCCGGATGCGCACCTGGGCGGGTGCGGCGGATCTGGTGGCCCAGGCCCTCACGGGGGCCGTGGGGACGGACGCCACCTTCGCACAGCGCACCATGGCCTGGGACGTCCACGCCGGGACGTGGGACGAGGAACTGCTCGCCCTCGCCGGGCTGGACGCCGGGCGTATGCCCGCCGTGCACGCCCCGGGCGAGCCCGTGGGCCGTACCGACCGCCGTACCGACGCTCGTATCGCGGGGGCCGGGGCGCCCGTGGTGGTCGCCGGGCACGACCATCTGGTCGGCGCGTGGGCCGCCGGGGTACGGGCAGCAGGCGAGGCGGCGGACTCGATGGGCACGGCGGAAGCCGTGATCACCGTCGGCGACGGGCCGCCCGACGTGCGGGCCGCCGGGCGCGAGGGCATGTCGTACGGGCGCCACGTGGACGGGCGGCACTGGTGCGTGGTCGCCGGGATGTCCAGCTCGGGGGCGCTGGTGGAGTGGTTCTGCGACCGGGTGCTCGACCTCGGCGACGCTCCGGCCGCCGACCGGTACCGCCGCTTCGGCGAGCTGGTCGGGCGGGCGGGGGAGGGGCCCACGGGCCTGACGGTCGAGCCGTATCTGTACGGCAGGTCGGCGCCGGAGCCGGATCCGGGCAGGCGCCTCGCCGTTCACGGTCTCGAGGCGCGGCACGGACTGCCCGAGCTGGCGCGGGCGCTGCTGGAAGGCGCCGCGCATCAGGCGCGGTGGATGGCCGAGGTGCAGGGCGGGCTGACCGGGGGCCGGCCGCGCGCCGTCACGCTGCTCGGCGGCTCCGTACGCCAGGAGGCCTGGACCGCGATCAAGGCGGCAGTCTCGCCCTGGCGCACCCTGGTGTGCACCGTCCCCGACATCCCCTGCCTGGGGGCCGCGGCCTGGGCCGGTGCGGCGCTCGGCCTCGATCCGGCCGCCCTGCTCTGCGAACGGCGCGAGCTGCGGCCGCCGCCCGGCACGGCGGAGGCGTACCGGGACGCGTACCGGGAGGCGTTCCTCCCCGCCGTACGCGGCACCGGCGGGGCCGGCGGAACAGGCGGCGAGGGCGGGACCGGCGGGACAGGCGGCTCCGGCGCGAAGCCCGGACCGTGACCGCCGTCTGCCGGTCCTGCTAACGTCGTAATTGCGCGAACCGCGCAAGAAGCAGTGCCGATGCCGGGTGGGCCGGCGGGAGTGGACTGTCAGGTGACCAATCGGGAGCGCTCGTCCACACGGAACAGACGGCAGCGCCTGGTCGAGCTGTTGGGCGCCGGCGATGTCAGCGTGCACGCCCTGGCCGCCGAGTTCGGGGTGTCGCTGTCGACGATCCGCCGCGATCTGGCCGTACTCGCCGACCGCGGCCGGATCACGCGTACGTACGGCGGCGCGGTCGACCACCGCGGCGTCGAGCGGTCATGGCGTGACAAGGAAGGGGTGCGGCGGGCGGAGAAGAACGCCATCGCCGCGGACGCTGCCGCGATGGTCCGTAGCGGCGACGTGGTGCTGCTCGACGCCGGGACCACGGTCGCCCGCCTCGCGCACGAGCTCCGCGACCGCACCGACATCACCATCGTCACCAACGGGCTCTCCACCCTGCTCGAACTGGCCGACGCGGACGTGGACGTCGTCGTGCTCGGCGGCAGACTGCGGCGCCCGAACGAGTCGCTGCTGGGCACCAGGACCGAGCAGGCGCTCCGCCGCATCACCCCGGACCTCGCCTTCCTGGGGGTCGACGGCCTCGACCCGGTGCGCGGCATCAACTGCCCGGACCACGAGCAGGCCGCGCTGAAGGAGGCCATGGCCGAGTGCGCCCGCGCCACCTGGGTGCTGGCCGACCACTCCAAGCTGTCCGGGGCCGCGGGCTTCCCCTTCTGGGCCGCCATGCCGCCGGGCACGGGCCTGATCTCGGCGGGCGGCGACGACCGCCTGGCCGCGTTCGCCGACGCGCACTGGACGGTGCGCAGCGCGGGCACCGAGGACGGCGCTGCGGACGGTGCCGCGCACATGTCTTGACAGCCGGTCAGCGGGATGACCACCCCTGAAATGAGTGAAACGCGCAAGAAGTATGCGCGATTCGGTCATCAGCTAAGGAGGCAGGGCGTAGGCGGCGACTCCTCAAGGGCCGCCCGCCTGCCGCAGGATGAACGGCGGACGGGCGGCCGGGCCCGGTCTCAGGCGGTGTGCAGCCGCAGGCCGTAGACCGCGAGGATCTCGTTCACCGGCTGGTACCAGGTCTCCCCGCCGCTGCCGCAGTTGCCCCAGCCGCCGGACGTGACGCCCTGGGCCTGGTCACCGCTGATGAACGAGCCCCCCGAGTCGCCCGGCTCGGCGCACACGCTGGTCTTCGTCATCTGGTGGACGGCGCCCTGGCTGTAGTTCACCGTCTCGTTCTTCGCGAGCACCGTGCCGCAGTGCCAGTGCGTCGTGGATCCCGAGCGGCAGATGGAGGCGCCGACCGGGGCCTCGGCGGAGCCGCGGACCAGCTGGTCGGGGACGGTGCCCCAGCCCAGGACGACCGGTACGGTCCACCAGCCCTGGCCGACGTTGACCCACGCGTAGTCGTTGCCGGGGAAGGACGAGCCCTGGAAGTTCCCGATGCCCGAACCGTCCCATCCCCGCGCCGAAGCGCCCGGCTGCCCGCAGTGCCCGGCGGTGACGAAGCCGCCGTGCACCGAGAAGCCGATGGAGCAGCGCACGTTCCCGGTGTAGTACGGGTCGCCGCCGACGGTGCCCGCGGCGAAGGTCGACGGTGCCTTCCCGGCCGCCGCCCGGACCGTGACCGGGCCCTCCCGCTTCGCGTCCTCGACGAACGCCCGCACAGCGGCGTCGCGCTCCGCCCCTCTGACCACGTTGACCACCACGCTGCCCGCTCTGGCGTCCACGTGCCAGCTGCTCACTCCGCGCGGGGCGGCCTTCCGTTCCGCGCGTTCGTCGATCGCGGCCTGCACGGCGTCGAGTTCCCGCGCGCTGTGCGCGACGATCCGCGCGGCGGCGCCCATTGCCCGTACGGCGGCGGCCGCCTTCCCGTCGGTGACGCCGACGACGAGCCTGCCCGTCCCCGCGTCGAACCAGCTGCCGCCGAAGGCCTTGCCCGCGGCGCGTCTGGCCTTCGGCTCGAGGCGCATGGCGGCCGACTCCTGCCGCAGGCGTTCCTCGGCCTCGCTCCTGCTCAGGCCCAGGTCGTGGCGCAGGGCGCCGACCAGCTTCGCGGACGGCTCGGGTCCGGAGGGGCCGCGTACGGCGGCGGCGGAGGAGGAGGTGGGGCCGAGTCCGGCGCCTGCCCAGACGCCGAGAACGAGCAGCGCGGACAGGGCCGTACGAACAGCGATCGTGCGTCGCATGGCGGGTTCTCCTTCTGTTGCTCCATCGCGGTGGGGGCGGAACAGCGGAGAAATGAGAGCGCTCTCGTTCTCGTGCAGGATCCTAGAGGCCGTCTTGCGGTCATGTCCATACCAATCAAGCCATTGGCGGGGCATGCCGCAGCCCCCGGAGTCCGGGGGCTGCGAAGGGCTGAGAAGGGGCTGCGGAGGTTCTGCGGGGGAGTCGCGCGCGCAGCTGCGGGACCGCGCCGGCCGGTCAGCCCGCAGGCGCGGGAGCCTCCGCCCCCGCTTCACGGTCATTACGGAACGTCAGCTTCCCGTCCACCACATCCACCTCGACATGACTGTGCGGCTGCAGGCTGCCACCGAGCAGCATCCGCGAGAGCTGGTTGTCCACCTCGCGCTGGATCGTGCGGCGCAGCGGCCGGGCCCCGTACTCCGGCTGGTAGCCGCGGCGCGCGAGCCAGTCGACGGCCACCGGGGTGAAGTCGATGGCCACGTCCTGGGCCCGCAGGCGCCGCCGCGTCTCGTCCAACAGCATGTCGGTGATCCGCCGCAGCTGCTCGTCCGAGAGCTGACGGAAGATCACGATCTCGTCGATGCGGTTGAGGAACTCCGGCCGGAAGTGCTCGCGCAGCGGGCGCAGCACCCGCTCGCGGCGCGCCTCCTCGTCGGCCTCGGTGCCTCCCGTGCCGAAGCCCAGCGTCCCGCCGCGCCCGGTGATCGCCTCGGAGCCGAGATTGCTGGTCATCACGATGACGGTGTTGGTGAAGTCGACGGTGCGCCCCTGGGAGTCGGTGAGCCGCCCGTCGTCGAGCACCTGCAGCAGGACGTTGAAGACGTCCGGGTGCGCCTTCTCGATCTCGTCGAGCAGCAGCAGCGAGTACGGGTGCCTGCGCACTGCCTCGGTGAACTGCCCGGCCTCCTCGTGCCCGACATACCCCGGGGGAGCCCCGACGAGCCGGCTGACCGTGTGCCGCTCCTGGTACTCGCTCATGTCCAGCCGCACCATGCGCTCCTCGCTCCCGAACAGCGCCTCCGCCAGCGCACGGGCCAGCTCGGTCTTTCCGACGCCGGTGGGCCCGAGGAAGAGGAAGCTGCCGATCGGGCGGTCCGGGCTGGCCAGACCCGCCCGGGAGCGCAGCACCGCGTCGGCGACGGCGGTCACGGCCTCGTCCTGGCCGACGACCCGGTGGTGCAGGTGCTCCTCCAGGCCGAGCAGGCGCTCCTTCTCCTCCTTGGTCAGGCTGCTGACGGGGATGCCGGTCTGCCGCGAGACGATGTCCGCGACGTCCTCGACGGTCACCTCGGGGCTCCGGTCGCCGCCGGGCTGTTCCTTCCGGCTCCCCTCCTCGATCCGCTTCTCCAGCCCGGCGATACGGTCCCGCAGCTGGACGGCGCGCTCGTAGTCCTCGGCGGCCACCGCCTGCGCCTTGTCCCGGCCCAGCTGCTCCACCTCGCGCTCCAGCGTCCGTACGTCCGTGCCCCGGGTGGAGGAGCGCAGCCGGACCCGCGCCCCGGCCTGGTCCATCAGGTCGATCGCCTTGTCGGGCAGGAAGCGGTCGGTGAGGTAGCGGTCGGAGAGCTCGACGGCCGCCAGCAGCGCGTCGTCGGTGTACCGGACCTGGTGGTGCGCCTCGTACCGGTCGCGCAGCCCGCGCAGGATGTCGAGGGCGTCCGCGGGGCTGGGCTCCGGCACCAGCACGGGCTGGAAGCGGCGGGCGAGCGCGGCGTCCTTCTCGACATAGCGGCGGTACTCCTCGAGCGTGCTCGCCCCGATGACGTGCAGCTCACCGCGCGCAAGCGCCGGCTTGAGCATGTTGCTCGCGTCCATCGGGCCGCCCTCGGAGCCGCCTCCGCCGGCGCCCACGACCGTGTGCAGCTCGTCGATGAACACGACCAGCTCGTCGGAGTGGGCCCGGATCTCGTCGATGATGCCGTTCAGCCGCTCCTCGAAGTCGCCGCGGTAGCGCGTACCCGCGACGACCCCGGCCAGGTCGAGCCGTACGACGCGGCGGCCGAGCAGGATGTCCGGGACGTCGCTGTCGACGATCCGCTGGGCGAGGCCCTCCACGATGGCGGTCTTGCCGACCCCGGCCTCCCCGATGAGGACCGGATTGTTCTTGCCCCGGCGGGCCAGCACCTCGACGGTCTGCTCGATCTCCTGCTCGCGGCCGATCACGGGGTCGATACGGCCGTCGCGCGCCATCCCGGTCAGGTCGCGGCTGAACTTGTCGAGATTCGGCGTGCCGCTGCCGCCCGCCCCCGGCCGCTGCTCGGTGCCGCCCGGGGCCGTCGCGAGCCCGCCGGGCGCGCCGCCCGGGGCCCCCGCGCGGGGGTCGAAGTGGGCGGCGTTGAGGATCTGCCCGGCCGTGGAGTCGCGGTTGGCGGCCAGCGCCACCAGGACGTGCTCGGGACCGATGTACGAGGCGCCGGTGGACCGGGCGATCTCGTGGGCGTCGAGCAGGGCGCGCTTGACGGCGGGGGTGACCGCGATGGACCTGCGGGGCGGGCCCTCGCCCGCCTGGCGGTCGATCTCGGCGGCGATCGCGTCGGGGTCGGCCCCGGCCCGGGACACCATGGCGCGGGTCGGCTCCGCGCTGAGCGCCGCCCGCAGCAGGTGCTGGGTGTCGAGGTCGGTGCTGCCGTGCTCGGCGGCATACGAGGCCGCGGCCGACACCAGCTGCCGGGCCGGCTCGCTCATCAGGCGCCCGAAGTCGAGATACCTGGCCTCAGGGCGGCGGCCGGTCTGCCCGGTGCCGAGGAAGTGTGCGAGGAACTCTCCGAGCGGGTCCCGGCCGTACTCCTCAGGACCCGTGTACCCGCTGGTCATAGGCTTCCGTCCCGATGGCCCGGAGAGACCGGGCCACGCTGTTCGTTCGTGCGGTGCGGCTTCCGGGCGGGTTTCCCCGTCCGGCGCCGCGACACGTCACCGATGGGCGTACTTGGTCGAATTTCACGCGATCGGCGGCCGCCTTTCCGGGGTCGCCCTGCCTTCGGGCCCGTAGCCGTCGGCGGCCGTCAGTCGAGCGGCCAGGTGTGGGCGGGCGCGTTGAGGTGCATGTAGTCGATGTACTGGCTGGTCATGCGGCGCAGCGCCTCGTGCGGGTCGACATGGGCGGTGTCCTCGATCCGGTGGTACATCTCCGCCTGCCACAGGGCGCCGTTGCGCTGGGTGACGCACCGCTGCTCGATGATGCCGAGCATCGGCTCGCGCCACGCGGCGTCGATGCCGGAGCGTTCCAGGCCCGCGTGCGCCAGCGGCAGCAGCCGCCGGAGGACCAGCTCCGACACGGGCACCTCGCCCATCCCCGGCCAGTACAGGCGGGCGTCCATGCCGTGCAGCGCGGCTGCGTGCAGATTGTCCTCGGCAGCGGAGAAGGACATCCGCGACCACACCGGCCGCTCCTCCTCCGCCAGCGTCCGCAGCAGCCCGTAGTAGAAGGCCCCGTTGGCCGACGTATCGGCCATGGTGGGGCCCGCGGGCAGCACGCGGTTCTCGATACGCAGATGGGGCGTGCCCTCGACGACCGCGTAGACCGGGCGGTTCCAGCGGTAGATCGTGCCGTTGTGGAGGGTGAGTTCGGGCAGCTCCGGGACCTCGCCGCGCTCGAGCGCCTCCAGCGGGTCCTCCGGTTCGCACAGCGGCAGCAGGGCGGGGAAGTAGCGGACGTTCTCCTCGAAGAGGTCGAAGACCGAGGTGATCCACCGCTCGCCGAACCAGACCCGCGGGCGCACCCCCTGCGCCTTCAGCTCCACCCCGCGCGTGTCCGTGGCCTGCTCGAACAGAGGAATCCGGGTCTCACGCCACAACTCCTTACCGAACAGGAACGGCGAGTTGGCCGCGAGCGCGACCTGGACACCGGCGATGACCTGGGCGGCGTTCCAGTGGGCGGCGAACTGGTCCGGGCTGACCTGCAGGTGGAACTGGGTGCTGGTGCAGGCGGCCTCCGGAGTGATCGTGTCGGCGTAGGTGCGCAGCCGCTCGGCCCCGTCGATGGCGATGCGCAGGTCCTCGCCCCGCGCCTGGAAGATCTGCTCGTTGAGCAGCCGGTAGCGCGGGTTGTCGACCAGGGCTGCCTCGGTGACGTCGGTCTGCTGCAGGGTCGGCAGGATGCCGACCATGATCAGGTGGGCGCCGACGGAGGCGGCCCGCTCCTCGGCGTGGTTGAGCGCATCGCGTACGTCCTGCTCCCAGGCGCCGGGTCCGCCGGTGGTCAGCTCGCGCGGCGGGATGTTGATCTCGAGGTTGAAGCGCCCGAGCTCGCTGGACCAGGCGGGGTCGGCGATGGCCTCGAGCACTTCGGTGCTCTGCATCGACGGCTCGGCCGTGTCGTCGACGAGGTTGAGCTCGATCTCCAGGCCGACCTGGGGGCGCTCGGTCTCGAACCGCTCCTCGCGCAGCATCTGCGCGAAGGCGTCCAGGCACCGGTGCATCTTCTGCCGGTACTCGCGGCGATCTTCACGGGTGAACACCCGCGCGGGGACGTTGCGTCCCATCCGGTCCTCCCGAGGCCTGCTCGGCGGACACCCCTTCGCATGTCAGCGTCCCACGCCGGGACCCCGCCTGCCAGCGACCGTCGGCGCTGGTGCGTACGGTGAGATGCCGGGTGCGCAGGGTGAGAACGGTCGGCGGGTCGGCGGAGCCGCCCGGGGCGGGGGCGGCGGCACGGGCGGATGCGCGCTAGTCGTCGGCGGAGGGGTCGGCACTCCGGCCGTCGGGGGGACTCACCCAGCCGCAGAGCCCGCAGACATAACGGTTCTGCACGCCGTCTATCTGCGCTCCGCAGGCTGGGCAGGTCGTGGTCGAGTACATGTCGTTGCTCAACGCTGCGCTCCGCAATTCCCGCACAGCCAGCCGCCGTTCGGGCTCTGTTGCATCTGGCCGCCGCACTGCGGGCACTGGTTCCGGGTTTCTGCCGGATCGATTCTCACAGCGAACTCCCGTCGTTCGTTCCACCAGTGGAGACGTACGGGGGCGTTACAGGTTCCATCCGCCGCTCTCAATGTCAACCTTTGGCCTGAACCATGCTCTCCGTGGTTGAGCTCTGTCCAGCCGGGCTGCTGCCCGGTACCGCGCGACGCATGCGTGGCCGTTTGGTCTTTGTGCAATCGGTACCCGGCCGATATCCATGCCGCCCGGCCGCGCGGCACTGTCCACACGCGGTATGCCCGGCTTGCATCCGGTTCAGCCGCCCTCATCGCGCCACCTTTGCGGCGCGGCGCCCTCGAGCGCGAACGGCGGTTGCGGCTGGGCTCTTTGGGCTCGAAGCCATGAAATGTGACGTCATTCCTGCGATGTCGGAGCAGACGCGCGGGCGTCTCAGCGGTGTCCGCGTACGCCTGCATCCGTACGACCAGGCTGTCCGGTGACGTGCATCACATCGGGCAACCGGCCGCCCCGCCCAGCCGGTTCACGTCGGCGCGGGGCCGACCAGCAGGGCATGACGGACCGCCCTCGCCCGCACCTGGCCGAAGTGGAACACATCGCAGGGCAGGGCCCGGAGGCGCACGGTCGCGCCGCGGATCCACTGCTCCCGGTCAACTCTCCGCGTCGCAGCAGGCGTCCCGCCGCAGCTGCCGCCCGACCTCCAGCCAGTGGTCCGCCGACCGGTCCGCGTCCGTCCGGCCCGCCGCCCCGGCGTAGGCGCCGACCAGGTCCGCCTCCTCGTACGGCACCCCGCCGCGCAGCACCGACACGGTTTGGACGGTTGAGTCGAAGTCCGTGAACGGGTCGCCGTCCACGACCGTCAGATCGGCCAGCTTGCCGGGTTCCAGGGTGCCGAGGTCCCGCTCCGCGCCGAAGGCCCGCGCCGGGAGCGCGGTCGCCGTGCGCAGCGTCTGCGCCGCCGAGAGACCGGAGCGGTGCAGGGCACGGAGCCCCAGGTGCAGGGCCAGGCCCACGGGTGTGATGGGTGCGTCCGTGCCGAGTGCGACGAGTCCGCCGCCCGCGAGCACCCGCCGGTACACGCCGATCTCCGTACGGAGCGTGGCGAGTTGCGCCGCGGTCGGCGGCCGCCCGGCGAGCTGCCGGACGAGCGCGGCGTCCCAGGGCGGCATGAGGGAGGTGACCCGCGGATCCTCCGCCAGCCCGGGATCCGCCCCCACCAGGGGCAGGGCCGTGAATGGCGTGGCGACGAGCGTGAAGCCGGGAGTCGCGTAGAGCTCGGTCACATCCTGGTGGGCGCGACCGGTCGCCGACGTGGCGTGCCCGTACTCCAGGCGCTGCGTGGCCTGCAGATGCGTGGTCAGGTCCTGCCCGAGCTGTACGCCGGGTGAGCACAGATGACTGCCGGCGGGCACCCCGAGCCGCTCGTGCGCGAACCGCGCGGCCTCCTCCATCATCCAACCGGGCGCGCGCACGTACGTCTTGACGAAGTCCCAGTCGAGTGCGGCGGCGCGCTCCAGCGAGCGGCGCAGGCCCGCGCGCGTGCGGTGCGCTCTGCCCATGCTGTACGCGACGCGCGAGCCGTCCAGCAGCTCCCCGGTCGCCAGCAGCCGGGGCCCGGCCAGTGCCCCGGCCGCGGTCGCCTCGCGGATACGGGCCTGTTCATAGGCGAAGCCGCCGAAGGAGACGGCCGTCGTGATCCCGTACGCGAGCTGCGTCACCGTCTGCCGCCCGCCATAGGTGTACTGCCAGGGGTGGGTGTGCGCGTCCCACAGGCCGGGGATGACCGTGCGCCGGGAGGCGTCGACGCGGCGCGCGGCGCGGCGGCCCGCGCGGTGCGGCTCGACGGCGGCGATCCGCCCGCGCCGCACCACGAGGTCGACGTCCTCCCGCACGGTCTCGCCCGTGCCGTCCCAGAACTTCCCTGCGTGCACGACGGTCTCGTCGGGTGCCGGGCGCCGGTAACCGAGCGGGACGCGGACCGTACGGGCGCTGCCGGAGTGCACGTCGAGCAGCCGCAGCCGCCCCGCCGACAGATACATCAGGGAACCGGAGTCCGCGGACCAGGAGGGGTGGTCGGCGGGCTCGTCCGTCAGCCGTAGCGGCTCGCCGTCGGGCGTCCCGTCGGGGCGCACGGGCAGCAGCCACAGGGCGGATTCGGAGATCAGCGCCATGTGGCGGCCGTCCGGGGACCACACGGGCCCGGAGTCGTAGCGGTCGGAGAGGGAGTGGTGCGGCGCGATGGCGTGCAGCCGCGCCGCGCCGCTGCGCGCGTCGATCACCCGGATGAGGTTGTAGCCCTCGCGGAAGCGCTGGTCCAGGCGGTTGCGGTCGCAGAGCGCGATGAAGCGGCCGTCGGGCGACCAGGTCGGCCGGCCCGGGAGCCCGCCGGCGCCGAGCGGAGCGGCCAGCACCCGGTCCGTAGTGGCGGCGAGGTCGCGGAGGACGAGGTTCCCGGACATGTCCAGGCAGGCGAGCCGGGTGCCGTCGGGGGAGAGGGCGGGGTGGACGCGGCCGCCGGTGGCGAGCACGGTCTCCTCGCCGGAGGCGAGGTCGCGGCGGCGCACCGCGTACAGGCCGTCCCGGTCGTCCGCGTACACCAGCGCCCGCCCGTCGGCCGTCCACACCGGCCCGAGGACATACCGGGTGGGGTCCGCCCGGACGATCCTGCGGGGGCTGCGGCCGCCTGAAGTATCCGCCACCCACAGGGCGTTGAGGGCGGCGAAGGCCACCTGCCGCCCGTCGGGGGAGAGCGCGGGCAGGTGCACTCCGCGGACCGGCCGCACCGCACCGCCGCCGTCGAAGTCGTGGCGCTTGGCGCGGTAACGGGGCCGCTGGACCGGCAGCGTGGCGGTGAACGGGATCTCGCGGCTGTCGTCCGGGGCGTCGGGGCGCAGCAGCCGGTACTGGCCGCCGACCGTCAGCAGCAGCTCCTCGCGCGAGGTCCAGCGCGGCGGGACGGGCGCGACATCGCCACCGGCGGCGACCGGCCTCCCGTCCACGACGAGCGTGCAGGACGCCTCGGGTGCGGGCGTGGTCCGCAGGTAGGCCAGCCGCCCGCCGCCCGAGACCGCGGGCACCATCACCTGGAACGGGGCCGTTTCGCTGTGCTCCACCGAGACCGGGCCCGTGCCGTCGGCCTGTACTGACGCGATGGTGCGGGCATCGAGCGCGGTCCCGGCCACGCGTGCCCGTACGAACAACACCCGCCCGCCGTCCGGGGACCAGGTGGGATCGAAGTCCTCCCAGGGGCCGTCCTGTGACGGTCCGTCCTGTCCCGGCAGGCCGGTGAGCCGGGTCAGGCCGCCGGTCCGCAGGTCCAGGACCCAGATACGGTACGGGCTCCCCGCCACCGGATCGCCGCCGCGCTCCGAGGCGAAGGCGATCCGCGTGCCGTCGGGCGACCAGGCCGGGCCGCGGTCGTCCCACGGTCCTTCGGTGCGCTGCCGCAGCTCCGTACCGTCCGGGCGAAGCGTCCAGATATGGAACCCGCCGCCCCGGTACGCGCATACGGCGAGCAGCTTCCCGTCGGGGGAGAAGACGGGACGGGTGGGCTCGAGATCGGGCGGGGTGAGCGGGAGGGCGTTGCCGCCCTGCCCCGGGATCGACCACAGGACGTCCTGCACCTCGGCGATCAGGCGGTCACCGCTGGGGGAGAGCGTGCCGGAGCCGTTGGTGGCGGCGGTGAAAGTGAGGGTGGCGGGGGTGGTTCGGGCGGCGGCCGCCTCCATGGCGGGACCGGCCACCGTGCCCGCGGCGGCCGCGGTGCCGACGGCAGCGGTGCCCGCCGCCGCCTGGAGGAACCGCCGGCGCGAGAGCGACGCGCCGTCGGTCGGGTCTGTGGTCGCCAACGGGCCTCCTGGAGCACGGGAGTTGTGCGGGACGGACGATGCGGACGGTGCGGGCGTGGCCCTTGATCGTCGCATCCCGTACCTGCCCGCGGTCAACACCGCCTCGCGCGCCCCCGCTTCCGCACCCCACTGGCCCCTGACATGAATCCGCCCGGCGGCTCAGCGGAACCGCGCGGCGATCCCGGCCAGCCGGTCGAGGTGCTCCAGCGTCTCGCGCTCCGGCAGCGTCGGCAGGTAGAGCAGCACCCGCTCGACGTCGAGCCCGGTGTACCCCTCGACGACCTCGGGGTTGCCCGGCACTCCGTACACCGTGACGGGAACCTCCCGGCCCGCCGTGGCGCGCACCTGCTCGATCTGCGGGCCGAGCGCGTCCGCCCGCACGTTGTTGGCCAGCCAGGCGTCCCCGAACTCCGCTACCCGGGGGAACGCCCGCTCTCCGCCGCCCACGTAGACGGGTGGGTGCGGGTGCTGCACCGGCTTGGGCCAGCAGTACACGGGATCGAAGTCCACGAACTCCCCGTGGAACTCGGCCTCGTCCTTGGTCCACAGCTCCCGGATCGCCCCGAGACGCTCGTTGACCAGCCGGCCCCGGGTGGCCGGATCGGTGCCGTGGTTCTCCATCTCCTCGCGATTCCAGCCCACGCCGACGCCGAAGATCGCGCGACCGTCCGATACGAGGTCGAGGGAGGCCACCTCCTTCGCCGTGATGACCGGGTCCCGCTGTGCCACCAGGGCGACGCCGGTCCCGAGCAGCAGCCGCTCGGTGGCCGCGGCGGCGGAGGCCAGCGCGACGAAGGGGTCGAGGGTGCGGTAATACCTCTCCGGCAGCTCACCGCCGCGGGGGTAGGGTGAGCGGCGCTCGACCGGGATGTGGGTGTGCTCGGCGATGAGCAGCGCGTCGAATGCGCGCTCCTCCAGCGCCCGCCCGAGCGCTGCGGGACGGATGCCCTGATCGGTGAGGAAGGTCGAGATCCCGATCTTCACGGCGGCTCCTCCTGGAGGACGGGGTACGGCTACGGGGTGACGGACCTGCGGCTCTCCGCCTCGCCTGTGTACCCGCCTCCGGCGATCTCGCAACGACGATCACACGCAGGAACCCACCGTTCCCAGAGACTCACCGTTCTCAGGCCTCACCGTCCTCAGGACCTACCGTTCCCAGGTACTCACCGATCTCGGGGCTCACCGCCCGGACGCCCGGGAGCCGACCAGCAGCAGGCACAGCACCGCGATACCCGCGACGAGCCCGGCCAGAGCCAGCAGCGGGTCAAGGGGGCGGGCGGTGCCGGCCGGTGCCGCCGCCGGGACAGCCGACGTACTGGCCGCCGCGGAGGGGGCGGGCGCCGGGGGAGAGCTCCCGGCGGTGCGGGTCGCGGGCGAGGACGCGGAGGGTGCCCGGCTCGGCGCCCGCCCGGCCGTCCCGGTGGCACTCGTCGCGGGACGTGACGCGGATGCCCTCGGCGGCGTACCGCCGGAGTGGTCGTGGTGGTGCCCCCCGTCGTGCTGGGGTGCGGCGGTCGTCGCCGGGGCGGCGGCCGGTTTCACCACGATGTCCGCGGTCATGTCCGGGTGGACGGTGCAGTAGTAGCTGTACGTCCCCGGGGTGGTGAACGTGAAGCTCCAGGACTCGCCCTTGTCGAGCAGTGGGGAGTGGATCGCGACGGGCCCGGACCTGGTCTTCACGTCGTGCGGCGCGGTGTCCTTGTTGGTCCAGGTCACCGTGGTGCCCGCCGCGACAGTGAGCGCGGCGGGCCCGTAGGCGTACCCCTGCATCACCACCTGCCGTCCCGCGGCCGACGCCTGGCCTGCCGTCAGCGGGGTGAGCCCGATGGCGAGGAGCAGCAGGGCCGCCGCCGCGCGCACGGCGCGGAGCGCCGTTCTCGTGCCGGTCATGCGAATTCCGCGGCGACCAGCAGCCGAAGCCGGCTCGCGGGCGCGGTGGGGCGGGGCAGGGCGAACCCCGTGGCGCGGCTCAGCGGACGGTAGGGGGCTTCGGCATGGCCGACGACGAGCAGCCGGTCCTCCGTCGGTTCGACCACGCGCAGCCGCAGCGTGGTGGCGATGGGGACACCGCGCACCACGAGGTCCCCCGGCACGTCCAGCCGCTTCCCGCCGGCCGCCGGCTCGATGCGCCGGGATACGAAGGTGAGCAGCGGATGCCGCTCGGCGTCCAGGCCACGGCGGCCGCGCAGCCTGCCGTCGCCGAGCAGCCGGCCGGTGCGGAGCGACCCGCTGTCCAGATCGATACGGAGCGTGCTGAGGGCCGGATCGGGGTCGGCGGCCACCGTCAGGGACGCGCCGGCCAGGGTCATACGACCGCGGAGAGTGGGCAGCGGGCCGAGCCGCGCGGTGAGTTCGGCGACGCTGAGGCCCGGCGCGACGGCGTACGTGCCGGGGCTCGGCAGCCAGTCGGGGCCCGGGGCGGGCGGCGGGGCCGGGGTGGTGGGCAGAGTCACGGTGCTCATCTCGGGCTCCTGTCGGGGCTTGTCAGGGCTTGGGTGACAATGGAGCGGACGGCGGGCCGGCCGACTGCGACTCGGCCGGCCCGCTGTCCTTGCGATGGAGAGGTGTCTCGTCAGCAGTTGTCGAGGAGGTAGTCCTCGGTGGGCTGGAGCATGTGCTCCGCCCAGACGGTGTGCAGCTTGACGTAGTCGTCGGCGTTCAGCAGGTCCTTGACCTGCTGTCCGGGCGACTCCTCCAGGTGCGCGGTCTTGATGTGCTGCAGCAGGACGGTCAGCGTCTTGTCGGCCGTCGCACCGCCGCCCTCCACGGCCGGGTTGAGGATGCTCTCCACCCACACGGTGTGCGTCTTGATGTACTGGTCGAGCGCCAGTGCGTCCTGGACCTGCTCGCCCGGGGACCGCTCGAGATGCGCCGTGTTGATGTGCTGCAGGATCGGGAGCAGGACCTGCTTGACGCTGGAGCACTGGGCATCGCCGTCCCCGCCGCCGGACCCGCCGGTACCGCCCGACGAACTACCGCCGGTGGAACCGCCGCTGGAGGTACCTCCGCCGCTAGAGCCGCCGGTACCGCCGGTGCTGCCGCCCGTGCTGTGCCCGCCGCCGTGCCCGCCGGAGCTCCCGCCTGACGCACCGCCCGTCGACCCACCGGACGTACTGCCGCCGGTGCTTCCACCGCTGCCGCTGCCGTCGTCCTCGACGACGGTCACCGACGCGGTCATGTCCGGGTGCACCGAGCAGTAGTACTCGTACGTACCGGGTTCGGTGAAGGTGTAGGAGAAGCTCTCGCCCTTGTCCAGCGTGCCGGAGTCGAACTTCTCCGGCCCCTTGGTGGTGGTGACCGTGTGCGGCACGTCGTCGTAGTTCGTCCAGAGGACCGTGTCGCCGACCTTGACCGTCAGCTTCGCCGGGATGTAGGCGTTGCCCTTCAAATCAACGGTGTAGTCGGCCTGTTCGCCCTGCTGCGCCGCGGGCTGCGCCTGCTGTCCCGCTGCGGGTGCCGGAGCGCCGACTGCCGCTCCGGAAGTCGCCGACTGCAGCAGCGCCAGGCACAGGACGGCCGAGAAGGCGGCACCCAGACCGCCGATGAGCAGGACCCGGTTGCCGGACCGGGACGGCGGCCTGGGTCGTCGCTCCGGTTCCGCACCGGGGGTGTCGGTGGTGTCCATGGAGATATGGCTCCTTTGGTTTTCGAGGTGGGGAGGGGGAATGGGAGGGAAAGTGCCGGATCAGCGGCCCGGGTTGGCCGTGACCAGCAGACTCGTTGCCGCGAGAACCACGAGGACAAGCACCGTCTCCGCGGCGACCGAGTAACCGAAGGGCCGCACGGTGGCGGCGTCGCCGCGCAGCAGCACGGCGAGGTCGAGCCTGGTGCGCACCCAGAGTCGGCTGCGCTGCGCCACCAGCAGCACGGCGCCGAGCATCGCGACCTTGAGCAGCAGCAGCCGCCCGTAGGAGGTGTGCAGCAGGCCGTCAAGTGAGCCGACCACCTGCCAGGCGAGTACGAGTCCGGCGGCGGCGATCGCCGTCACCGACACCGCCGCCAGGGTGGAGAAGCGGGGCACCACCTCGGCGAGCTCCCGCGGGCTGCGGCGCGGCAGCACGGCGAAGGTGAGCATGGCCAGCCCCCCGATCCACAGCGAGACGCCGAGCAGATGGACCAGGTCGGCAATCGCGCCCCAGGCGGGCGCGCTGCCCTCGGAGTTGTGGCCCGCTATACCGGTGGTGCGCAGCAGGCCGAACGTCACCGTCACCGCACCCACCCGCCAGCCCGGGGAGCGGGCGGCCGCTTCCCCGGCCTGCAGAATGGCCGCGAGGACCGCCGCCGCCAGGAGCCACAGCAGAGCGCGGGCGGCCAGCACGATCCCGATGTCGGTACCGAGCACCTCGCGGTACGTGGCCGGGGCGAGCGCGTCGGGGAGCGTACCCGCGGTGGCGTACGCGCCCTGGAGGCCCAGGGCGGCGACGGCCGACAGCAGCCCGGACAGCCACGCCGTACCGAGCACGGCCCTGGCCCGCCGGTCGTCCGTGCCCTGCGGCCAGAGCAGGGAGAGGAAGGCCAGGCCGCCGACGAAGAGGGTGAGGGAGAGATAGCCGAGCCATCGGGTGCAGACGAGGGCCTGGCGTACCGCGATTGACGGGGCGGGCGCCGCGGCCGCTCTGCTGTGGGCTCCGTCGGGCGCCGCCTGTTCGCTGCCGTGCCCGTGGGATGCGGCCGCTGCGGTGTTGTCGCTGAAGGTGAGGGCGACCCGGGACGGGGGATGTGCGAAGCGGGCCCCGTCCGCGGGACGGGAGTCGCGCAGCTCGGTGTGCGCGGCGGCGCCGGGCGCGGTGCCGAGTGCGTACAGCAGGGCTGCGACGAGGACGACGAGGGCACTGGCGGCCCGGCGGGGGGTCATGGCCTGTCCGCGGGAGGAGTCGCCGTGGCTTCGGGCTCGAGCCCGGTGCACATGGCGGGCAGGCGGGCCTCGTCCGCGGCGTCGTCGGTGTCCTCGGCATCCCGTGGGGATGGTGCGGTGGCGCCGTCGGATATGCCGGGGCCCAGGAGCAGGCCGTCGAACAGACTGGTCACGGGGCTGGTGACGCCTTCGAGCAGTGGCTGGACGAGGTGCACCGACCCGTCGGAGCAGGGGGACTCACCGGTGCCGGGACTGTGGTCCCCGGCAGGGTCGGAGGGGGACGGCGCGTACGTGGTCCCATGACCCCCGTCGTGGCCGCCGGGTCCACCGTCGTGGCCGCTGCCCTGCCCGCCGCCCGGGAGCCCTGATCCACCGTGTCCTCCCTGCCCGTGTCCGGTGTGATCCACGGGGAAGGTGAGCGGGGGGACTTGGAATCCGCTGCCAGGGGGCGGCAGCACGGCCGGGGGCGCCGCTGGTACGCCGTCCGGCGGAGGGCCGCCTGTTGAGGGGCCGGGGCTGGGCGGTGCGGTGGCCCCGGGCTGCACGCCCGGCGGCGCTGCCGCCTCCTGGGCACCCGGCGCACGGGCGCCGCCAATACCCGACGCGTATCCGACGACGATCACTACAGCACCGACGAGCGCACCCGCGACGATCTCGTCACGGTGGTCTCCCGGCCAGACCGCCTTGGTGAAGAAGGGCATCGTCCCTCCTGCCATGGCCTGATCAAAACGACGATTGCCCGACTGAACTGCAGGAGAAATTCGCCACGACTACGCGCCAGTTAATCGGCTGTTGCCTGCCTCTCTTTCCGTACCTGCCTATCTGTGAGAACGGGGCACACGTCCCAATACAGCGCATCGTGCCTGGTGAAGACGTGTGAAGTAAGGGTGAATTCGAAGCATTGGCAACACGTTTCACTCTCCTCCGGAATGTGAATTCCGTCGGGTGTGCGATTTCGGAGTGCGAACTTCGTTGCTCACAAGCCCGGTCCAATGGCATTGGATCCGGAAATGGGTATTCTCCCGCCTTCGGCCGGGATCAGCTCTCCTCCTGCCGGGGAGCGGGGACCGTACGGCGGTGCACCCGCGCCTCCCACGGGCCCAGCGCCACCGGAGTCCGCAGCGGCCCCGCCGCCTCCGGTGCGTTGCCCAGCAGCAGCTCGGCCCCTGCCCAGGACTCCCCGTACGGCAGGTCCACCCGTACGTCCTCGCCCGTGAAGTTGCCGAGCACCAGCAGCTCCACGCGCGCGTGCCGCCGTGTGAACGCGTACACCCGCTCGTCGTCCGGCAGCAGCATGGTGAAGTCGCCGTGCGCGACGGCGGGTTCGTCGTGGCGGAGGGAGATGAGCCGCCGGTAGTGGTGGTAGACGGAGGCGGGATCGGCCACGGACGCGGCTGCGTTGATCGTGGTGTGGTTGGGGTTGACCGCGAGCCAGGGCTCGCCGGTGGTGAAGCCCGCGTGCCGGGAGGCGTCCCACTGCATCGGCGTACGCGCGTTGTCGCGGCCCATGGCGCGCAGCCCTGCCAGCACCCGCTCCGGGTCCGCGCCGCCCGCCACGGCCTCCGCGAAGTAGCGCAGCGACTCGATGTCGCGGAAGTCGTCGACCGAGGAGAAGGGGGCGTTGGTCATGCCCAGTTCCTCGCCCTGGTAGATGTACGGCGTTCCGCGGTGCAGGTGGAGGACCGTGGCCAGCAGGGTCGCGGAGCGCACCCGGTACGGCCCGCTGTCGTCGCCGAAGCGCGATACGACCCGCGGCTGGTCGTGGTTGTTCCAGTACAGGCTGTTCCAGCCGGTGCCGTCGAGACCCGTCTGCCACCGGCCGAGCGACGCCTTCAGGTCGGTCAGCCGCAGCGGCCGTACGTCGAACTTGTCCGCTCCGTGGTCGAGCCCGACGTGCTCGAACTGGAACACCATGTCGACCTCGGCCCGCGCCGGGTCGGTGAACAGCCGGGCCTGCCCGACCGTCACGCCCGGCATCTCCCCGACCGTGAGCAGCGGTTCGCCGGTCCGCCCGGCGAACACCTCGCGGTGCATCTCCTGCAGATAGTCGTGGATGCGCGGGCCGCAGGTGTAGTGCGGCGAGCCGTCCCCGTACGGGCTGCCGTCGCGGACTGCCCCGTCGGGCAGGGCGGGGTCCTTGGAGATCAGGTTGATGACGTCCATCCGGAAGCCGTCCACGCCCCGGTCCAGCCACCACCGCATCATCGCGTACACCGCCTGCCTGACCTCGGGGTTCTCCCAGTTGAGGTCGGGCTGCTTGCGGGAGAACAGATGCAGGTAGTACGCCTCGCTCGCCGGGTCGTACTCCCAGGCCGGCCCTGAGAAGAAGGACGCCCAGTTGTTCGGCTCGGCGCCCGGAGTGCCGGGCTCCCTGCCCTCCCGGGCCGGCCGCCACCAGTACCAGTCGCGCTTGGGGGTGTCGGGACCGCTGCGGGACTCGGTGAACCACGGATGCTCGTCGGAGGTGTGGTTGACGACGAGATCCATGACGAGCCTCATGCCGCGCGTGTGGACGGCGGCCAGCAGGCGGTCGAAGTCCTCCAGCGTGCCGAAGACCGGGTCGATGCCCTGGTAGTCGCTGATGTCGTAGCCGTTGTCGTCGTGCGGGGACGGATAGACCGGGGACAGCCACAGGACGTCGACGCCCAGCCCGGCGAGGTAGTCCAGACGCCGTTCCATGCCGGGCAGATCACCGACGCCGTCGCCGTCGGAGTCGGCGAAGCTCCGTGGATAGATCTGGTAGACGACGGCGCTCTTCCACCAGGGGTCCGGCCTCGCACCGTCGGACCCGGCTTCGGTCGTGGTTTCGGGCCCGGCTTCGGGTCCCGCTTCGGTCGTGGTTTCGGCAGCGGCGCCGCGGGCGCCGTTCACGGCCATGGTCAAGGGAATCGAACCTCACTGATTAAGCGTCAGATTCGCCTGGCCTCGACGAGGACCAGGCTCTCGGGATGGAGGATGGGGGCCTGGACGCCGACGGCGGCCAGCACCCGCCCCGGCAGCTCCGCGCCGTCTCCCCACCAGGGCAGCGGCGAGCGGGCCGGGCCGTGGAGCCGGTCGCCCGGAGCCAGCGGCGCCACCCGGTAGTCAGCACGCTCGTCCAGACCGGGGAGGCGGACCCGGCCGGGCGGCGACTGAACGCCGGTCGCGGTCTGCACGAGCGCGTAGACGGCCCGGGAGCGGTCGGGGGCGACCACTCCGTGCACCCACAGCGCCGGGTCCGGGTGGTCGCCGCGTACGACCGTCCCGCCGTGCAGCAGCGGACGCAGCTCCTTGTACGCGGCGATCCACTCGCCGAGCCGGGCCCGCTCCTCAGGCCCGGCCTCGGTGAGGTCCCACTCGATGCCGAGGTGCCCGAACAGGGCCGTGCCGGCGCGGAAGTCGAGGCTGTGGGCGCGCCCGGTCGTATGGGCGACGGGCGCACCGACGTGGGCGCCGAGGAGCTCCGGCGGCAGCAGCAGCCCGGTCCAGCGCTGGATCTGCTGGCGCTCCAGCGCGTCGATGCAGTCGCTGGTCCACACCCGGTCCGTGCGCTCGAGGATGCCGAGGTCGACGCGGGCGCCGCCGGAGGAGCAGGACTCGATCTCCAACCCCGGGTGGCGGGCGCAGAGTTCGTCGATCAGCCGGTAGACGGCCTTCGTCTGCGCGTGCACCCCGGCGGCGCCCCCCGGGCCCGACCCGGCCTCGACCAGGTCGCGGTTGTGATCCCACTTCAGATAGCCGATGCCGTACTCGCTCACCAGGGCGTCCAGCCGCTCCAGCAGGTACGCGTACGCCCCCGGCTGCCCGACGTCGAGGACCTGCTGGTTGCGGGCGGGCGGCGGGGTCCGGCCGCCCGTGGACAGGATCCACTCGGGGTGGGCGCGGGCCAGGTCGGAGTCCGGGTTGATCATCTCCGGCTCGACCCAGAGTCCGAACTCCATGCCGAGCCCGCGGACATGACGTACGAGCGGGTGCAGGCCCTCGGGCCAGACGTCCTTGTCCACATACCAGTCGCCGAGTCCGGCGCGGGCGTCACGGCGGCCCCGGAACCAGCCGTCGTCCAGCACGAACCGCTCCGCCCCCACCTCGGCCGCCGCGTCCGCCAGGGCCTTGAGCTTGCCCAGGTCCTGCCGGAAGTAGACGGCCTCCCAGGTGTTGAGGGTGACCGGGCGGGGCTCGCGGGGGTGGTGCGCCCGCCCCCGCAGATAACCGTGGAACCGCCCGGCCAGCTCATCGAGCCCGCGCCCGTACGAGCCGTAGACCCAGGGGCCGGTGTACGACGCCCCGGGCGCCAGCCGCACCTCGCCCGGCAGCAGCGCCTCGCCGCCGCCCAGCAGCCCGGCCCCGGTGTTCGTGCGTTCCGCCAGCGACCGGTGGTTGCCGCTCCAGGCCACGTGCAGCCCCCACACCTCACCCGTACGGAAACCGAAGCCGCGCTCGCCCGCGACCTGGACGAGCGTCGCGTCGGCGCCGGTGCGGCCGCGGCGGTTCTCGCGCAGATGTGTGCCGAGGGTGAACGCGTGGCGCTGCGGGGAGCGTTCGCGCAGATGGCGGCCGGTGAGATCGAGCAGCTCGGTGGCGTGCCCCGGGACGGGCAGGGTGAGCAGCAGGCCGTCCAGGGTGTACGGGCGGTCGTCCTCGCCCTCGTTGGTGAGCTCGGCCCGCTGCCGTACGAGCCCGGAGCCGGTGAGCTCGATCTCCAGCCGCAGGGAGAGCCGGGCCTGGTCGTCGGCGGCCTCTACGGCGACCCGGTGGCGCACCGGGCCGTCCCGGCCCTCGCCCGTCTCCAGGGAACGGACCGTGAAGGCGGTGGAGAAATCACCGCCTTCGCGGTGGCCGGACAGACCGGGGGTGCCGAGCCAGCCCGCGGACTGCTCGGGCAGCACGCTCACCGGTACCGGGACATCGAGGGTGCTGTTCACGATCTGCGGCGCGCCCGCCGCGACCAGTGCGGCCAGCGCGCCGTCGGTGAGCTCGCCGAGATCGGCGCCCCAGTGGACGACCCGGGGCAGCAGGTCCCCCGCGCAATCGAGGACGAGACTGGTGCCGGAGGAGCGGAGATGGAGCAGGCGGGGGGCGTGTCCTTCGCTCATGGAAGACCCCTTGCTCGGTGGCGGTGACTGGCAAGGTTAGTTGTATTGCGGAAGTCTGGGGCCGGTCAACCCTGAAGAAGCGCCGGGCTTTATTCGCAGAAAACCGGCCGAACCCCACCCCATGACTTCCGTTCCAGAACTCAGTAGGGTGCACGCCACCGGACGACCGTGACCCTTCGTGGAGGCTCCCGACCTTGCCCGCGACCCCGCCGCCCTGGACCCCGCCCTCGGGGGCCGCCCACGCCGTCGCCCTCGAGGTGCTGCTGCGGGGCCCCCTGCCGCGCAGCGAGCTGGCCCGCCGCCTCGACCTGTCGCCGGGCAGCCTGACCCGGCTGGCCAGGCCGCTCCTGGACAGCGGCCTGCTCGTCGAAGCCGGTACGAGCCACGAGCCGCGCACCGGGCGGCCCACCCGGCCGCTCGACATCGCCCCCCAGTCCCACCACTTCATCGGGGCCAAGGTCACCGGCGACGACGTCCACGTCGTGGTGACCACCCTGCGCGCGGAAGTGATCGCCTCGGCCCGCGCCGACCTGCCGGGCCGCGACCCGGCCTCCGTCGTCGCGACCGTCCACCGGCTCGCCGCGGACCTGACCGCCGGCGTACCCCGCGTCACGGCCCTCGGCCTCAGCCTCGGCGGCCGCGTCGCCGACCGCGCCACCGTCACCGCCGCGCCCTTCCTGGAGTGGACCGAGGACGTACCGCTCGGCGCGCTCCTCACCGAGGCCTTCGGCCTCCCCGCCGTCGTCGACAACGACCTCCTCGCCCTCACCCGCGCCGAGCACTGGTTCGGCGCGGGCCGCGGCCACGACCGCTTCGCCGTCCTCACCACCGGCGTCAGCGTCGGCTACGGCCTGGTGGTGCACGACGCGGTCGTGGACAGCCCCGACGCGGGCGTCGGCCTCCTCGGCCACTTCCCCCTCGACCCGCTCGGCCCGCTCTGCCCCTCGGGCCACCGCGGCTGCGCCACCGCCATGCTGTCCGTCCCGGGCATCTGCGCCGCGGTCTCCGTCGGGCTGCGCCGCCAGGTCCCGTACGAGGAGTGCCTGGCCCTCGCCGCGGCCGGAGACCCGGTGGCCCAGCCGGTCGTCACGGCCGCGGGGCGCGCCCTCGGCCGTCTCGTCGCCGCGGTCGCCAACATCACCCTCACCGAGCGCTTCGTGCTCACCGGAGAGGGCATCGGCCTCGCCGTAACCGCCCGTGAGGAGATGGACGAGGCCATCCGCGACGGCCGCTATCCGGGCGCGCCCCCGCTCTCCCTCGAGATCCGGCCCATCGACTTCCACGAGTGGGCGCGCGGCGCCGCGGCGACGGCCATCCAGACGTACGTCCTGGGCGCCGTCCCGGCCCCGCCCGGCCCGCCTTCCGCCAACGAGGCGGGAGGGTGAGCCGCCCAGCGCCCAAGGCGCGGGGGAACTGACGGCAACCGGGCCTCCTTCAGAGCGTGTCCGAAGTCCGGGGAACGTTTCGCCAGGGCACGGCCTAAGGAGCGGACTGCACGTCTCCGGTCGTCGACGACGCGATGCTGCCGCCCAGAGCGAAGTCGCCCGGCGGGATGCCGGGGTGGTGCCCGCGCCGGACCGGCGGGTCTGTGCGCGCCGCCGGGCTCGCCGAGGGGTCGAGCGCCAGGCGGGAGACGATGCGGTAGCGGTCGCCCCGGTAGAGCGAGTGCACGTACTCGACGGGACGGCCGGACCTCTCCGTCGTCAGCCGCTCGAACAGCAGGGCGGGGGAGAGGACCGGGACGTCGAGCAGGCGGGCCTCGTCCTCGTTGACCACCGTGGGCTCGATCGACTGCAGCGCCTCGTGCACCCGGACCTGGTGACGCTCCCTCAGGTGGTCGTAGAGGTCGCCCGCCTCCAGCTCCGCCCGCGAGAGGCCGGCCACCACATCGGCCGGGAAGTGCAGATGCTCGATGGCGATGGGGGAGCCGTCGACGAGCCGCAGCCGTGCGACGGAGACCAGCTCGGCCGCCGGGGACATGCGCAGCTTGCGGCCGATGCGGGCACCGGCCTGCACGGTGGTCAGCTCCAGCACTCTGCTGGACCAGTCGCCACCCGCCCGGGGGGCCGTCATGGCCCGGTCGTCGCCGACGAGTTCCTGGGTGATCTTCGCGGGCGCCACGAACATGCCGCGGCCGTGCTCGCGTACCAGCTGGCCAGTCGCCACCAGCTCGTCCACGGCGGCGCGCAGCGTGGGGCGGGAGACGCCGAGCCGGGCGCACAGCGTGCGCTCCGAGGGGATGCCGTCCCCCGGGCCGCGTGCGTCGATGAGCTCGAGGAGGAAGTCGCGGACCCTCTCCCGCTTGAGCACCGCCCGTGACGATCCGCCGTCCATCCGACCGCCCCTCCGTCCTGGCTGGGATGGTAACCAGTGCGTTGCAGAGCACACAACTGGTCTGCTGCGATCTGCCGGGTCGGCCGAGGGGTACGAATCCCCATCATCCAACTCGGCCTGCGTACGGTGAGATTCGGGACAGCGTGAGCCTTGACGGGGACATTGGTCTATGCCAGCTTCTGGGGCTGGAAGCTGACCAGTTGGCCAACTGGTCAGCTTCGGTCCAGTAGTACGTCGAGACCCCCCACCTACTTCAGACGAGGACGTCGGACGATGAGCCACACACCGACCACCGCCACAAGACTGCGCACCGCCGCGGCCGTTGCCACCGCCGCCGGGCTGGCCTGCGCCGCCCTCACCGCTCTGCCCGCCTCGGCCGCACAGGACGACCGGGCCCCGCAGGACGACCCGGCCCTCTTCGACGACTTCAACTACTCCGCGCACAACGACCCGAAGCTCGCGGAGCACGGCTGGACCGTCAGGTCCGGCTCCGGCGGGCCCGGCGTACCCGGCGCCGCCTGGCGGCCGGAGAACATCACCTTCGCCTCCGACGGCGGCAACAGCGTCATGAACCTGGAGACCGGAACCGACGGAACCGGGGCCGGCACGCAGCAGTCCGAGATCCACCACCGGCGCAAGTTCGGCAACGGCACCTACGCCGCCCGCGTACGGTTCTCCGACGCGCCCACGAGCGGCCCCGACGGCGACCAGCTCGTGCAGACCTTCTTCACCATCACCCCGCTCGACGCCCCCATGGACCTCGACTACGGCGAGCTGGACTTCGAGTATCTGCCCAACGGCGGCTGGGGCGAGTCGGACAACGTCCTGTTCACGACGTCGTGGGAGACCTACCGCCCGGACCCCTGGGAAGCCGTGAACACGCACAACGAAGTGCGGGCGAGCTACGAAGGCTGGCACGACCTGGTCGTCACCGTCGACGGCGCGGCGATCAAGTACTACGTGGACGGGAACCTGTTCGCCACCCACGGGGAGCCGTATCTCCCGGAAACTCCGATGTCGGTCAACTTCAACCAGTGGATCATCGCCGATGGCCTGCAGGACAGCGCCACCACGCGCGCGTACGACCAGAAGGTCGACTACGTCTACTACGTCAAGGACCGCGTGCTGACACCCGCTCAGATCCAGGACCAGGTCCGGGCCTACCGCGACCAGGGGATCACGCACATGGACACCGTGCCGTAGGCGCTGGAGCGCGGCGGATCTCTCCCCGCAGTGGCCCGTGGCGAGCTCCGCCCAAGGGCGCCCTCCCCCTGGGGGCAGCCTCCCGGGCCGCTAGGCCCAGGCGGACTGCCGCCGGGGGAGAGTGGGTCAGGGAAGGCCCGCCGCAGGCGCCGTGATCCGCCGGATACGGCCTAAGCGGTGCGGTGCTCGCCGGGCTGCTGGAGGGCGTGCCGGGGGAGCGGGTCGGAGGGGGAGCGGACCGCGTGCACCACGGAAGGCGACTCGGTCCTGCCCTCGGCGGGGTTCTTCGCGGCCGTTTCCTTCGCCGCGGCAGGCGCGGCAGGCGCGGCGGACGCGGCGGGTGCGGCGGGTGCGACCGCGGCGGGCGCGGGCCGGGTGCTCAGCCGGTGGCTTGCGGCCTCGTCGAGGCTGACCGGGCGCTGCTGCTGGGCGGCAAGCCGGCCGGCTTCGTGGCCGAGGAGGGCGATGTCCTCCCAGCGGAGGCGGAGCACCAGGCGGAGCTCGGCCTTCCCATCCGGAAGGGCTTGCAGGGGAAGGGAGTTGAGATCGCTCATGCGGCGGTCCTCCAGGGGGTTCGGCAGCGGAACGGCGGGCTGGTCCCGCACGCCGGTCCGCGGACGTGTGCTGAGTCATACGGCGCCCGGCCGGCCCTCGTTCAGCTCCGGCGCCGAACGTTTCCCGGGTCCTGGCCGTATATCTGAAGGAGCCGCAGGGAGTGCTGCAGGGAGTTCAGCAGCGCCAGACCTCAATGGAGCCGCCATGCGCACGCGTCGCCGTCGTTCCCCCGTACTCGTCGCCGCCCTGCTCGCCGCCACCGCGCTCGCCGTGGCCGGCTGCAGCATGGACAGCGGCGGCGGCACGGCTGCGCCCGGCACCGGGGCCCGTGCGGATGCGGGTGACGCGGGTGACGCGGGTGACGCGGGTGACGAGGGGGGTGCTGCGGAGCCGCTCCGGTTCTCGGGCACGACGCTCGAGGGGAAGTCCTTCGACGGCGCGAAGCTGGCCGGGAAGCCGGCGGTGCTGTGGTTCTGGGCGCCGTGGTGCGGCACCTGCCGCGGCCAGGCCCCTCAGGCCGCGAAGCTCGCCAAGACCTACGAGGGCCGGGTGAACGTCGTCGGTGTGGCCGGTCTCGACAAGCCCGGGCCGATGAGGTCCTTCGTCTCCTCGCGGAAGGTCGGCGGATTCCCGCATCTCAACGACGAACAGGGAAGTATCTGGAGGAAGTTCGAGATCTCCCAGCAGAGCTCCTTCGTTCTGCTGGACAAGGACAGCAAGGTCGTGCACAGCGGTGTTCCCTCGGGCCCGGAGGAGCTGGACAGCCGCGTCGCGAAACTGGTCGGGTGAGGGCGCGGATGCGGGCGCGCGTGAGGGTGAAGGTGCGGCCACGGGCGCCGGCCGCCGAGCCGCCTCCCGTACGGTCCCGGCCGTACGGGAGACAGCTCGGCAGGTCGGTCAGGCGATGTGCCAGGCGATGCGCCGGACGTTACGCGGAGTCCGAGCGGTCAGCCGCACTTGCGGCCGCTGTTGATGCAGAAGACCGCCTTGCGCATGAGGGAGGACGACATCACGTTGATGAAGTCCCCGTGGTCGGTGACCGGCTTGTGGAGCTGCTCCGGGAAGCTGTCGACGGCGAAGACCGAGCCCGGCCTCATGTTGTACGTGATCCGCTGGACCAGTTGCGGAATGGCCCGGAAGCCGCTCGGGCAGGAGCCGTCCTGACGGGCGAAGGCCACGTGCGTACGGTGGTTGGCGCTGTCGATGTTCGCGCCGTCCCAGCAGCTCTGGAAGTTGAAGGTGCGGACGACCCTGCTGCCGCTCGGGCAGAGCGGGTACTTGTCCTTGAGCCGGCGGTTCTCGAAGCCCGTGCAGCTCCACGAGGCGTTGGCGTTGGCCGTCCCGCTGGTGAACGCCTTGGCGTCACCGGTGATGATGCGCAGGAAGCGGGGCATGGCCGTGACCTTGCCGACCGGGCTGCCGCGGAAGGTGAGCTTGACCGAGGCCGGCTGGAGGATGCGGCCCACGTTGCCGTCCTGGCCGCCGCCGGGGGCGTCGGCGTCGGCCTCCCGCTGCCCGTCGCGCAGCCGCAGCACGGGCCAGTAGTGCGTGGAGCGATCGCCGTTGGAGCAGGTGGTGCCGGCCGCGGCGAGGCTCTCGTTGGAGGAGAAGGCGCTGGTGTCGAGGTTGCCGACGTAGTCGTGCTTGTGGTGGGCGCCGTTGCTCACACCGGGGGCCACGATGACGTTGTCCGAGTTGAAGTGCTTGTTCTCGTTGCGGCCGCAGCGCGACGTGAACGTGCCCGTGGACGCGCCGCTGCGGGCGCGCGGCTTGGCCGCGGCCGGCCGCACCTTCCTGATATCCACGAAGTCGGACTTGTTCGGGCCACTCGCGGCCGGTGCGGAACTCGCGTTCGGGGCGGGGGAACCCTTCGGGGCGGGGGAGGCGGAGACAACCGGGGCAGCGGCGTCCCGCTTGAGCGTGCAGGCCGCCATGGAGGCGAGGTTGCCGGGACTCGTACCGACCCGGTCGATGGCCGTACCGATACGGTCGAGGGCGGTGCTGCGCTGCTCTGCCAGCGGGTCCAGGACCCGCGAGTTCACCCACTGCCTGCTGGTCGCCTCGCCCGAGGCGGCGAGTCGCCGGTACGCGTCAGCCACCTGGCTGTCCATCCGCGCCAGTTCCGCGTCCACCTCGGGGCGCGCCTGCTGTGGCACCTGCGAGAGCCGGACGGCGACGTCCGGGCAGTCGATGGTCGCCGCCGTCGCCTGCCCCGTCGTCCCGGGTGCGGAGGCCGACGCCTCCCCGCCCGCCTCGGCGTCATCGGTGATCAGTACGATCCCTCCTCCGCCGAGCGCCAGAGCGGCCACTGCCGCGACTGCCGTACCGATGACACGGGAACGTCTGTGGCCCTTCTTCTTCACTAGGGGCCCCTTTCCGATCGTTGTCCCTCGCCGGGGGCCGCCTTCCGGGGCCTGGCCCGGCCGGATGCGCACCGAGCCCTCCCCTGGCCCGGTGGGGACGGCTCGGCGCATCGAGAGATACGGATGGGAACGCTCTCGTGCTCGATGCGGCAGCGGGAAGCCGACGGGCCCGACCCCGGGCAGACCCGCCGGCAGGTCGCCGAGGGGGCCGTTTTTGCGCCGATCACCACCGCTCGGCCACCGAGCGCGCTTGTCCAGGATTCAACGGTCATCCCCGCCATGGGCGGTGAGTTGAGGACACAATCCGACCGCAACTCCCCTTAGCGTCGTCCACAGACCCGCCGGACCGCCGATGACAGCGGTCAGGTCACCGGACGAAAGGACGACGTGTCATGGATCTGAAGCTCGAACTCGTGGCGGTGCCGGTCTCCGATGTGGACCGGGCGAAGGCCTTCTACACCGAGAAGGCCGGCTTCAACGCCGATCACGATCACACGGTCAGCGACGAGATTCGCTTCGTCCAGCTCACACCCCCGGGGTCGGCCTGTTCGATCGCGCTCGGGACTGGCATCACGGACATGCGGCCGGGTTCTCTGAAGGGCCTGCAGCTGGTGGTCTCGGACATCAAGGCCGCACGTGCCGAGTTCGTCGAGCGGGGCCTGGAGGTGAGCGAGATCCAGGACTTCCCCTGGGGCTCGTTCGTCTTCTTCAGCGACCCGGACGGCAACGGCTGGGCCGTGCAGCAGATCCCCTCCCGCGATTAGGGGGACCCGCCCGCGGAGGTGCGCCGGGCGCGACGCTGCCACACGCTGGGAGCATGAGTCACGGCGCACGGGCTCCGATCGTCGTTCTGCGGGTGATGCCGGGCGACCCCCCGTTCCGCATCGTCGAGATCAACGGCGCCCCGGCAGGAATCGCCCACGACATGCTGGACGTGGTCCGGCTGGCGCAGCATGCGGGGCTACGGCATGTGGATCTCGACGATCCGGCGTACGTGAGGTGGGTGGGCGGCGGCAAGTACACCTGGACGCTCTGAGCCGGGCGCATCCGAGCTACGGAGTGCGGGGTGAGGGATCGCGGAGTCGTCGGCGCAGCTGAATCGCTGGATCGCTGAGTCGTCGAATCGCTGAGTCGGCAGAGTCGGCAGAGTCGCGGTGCGCGTCTGTACGCTCACCGACCGCCGTCGGGGAAGCGCCAGCGGGTCTGGCCGTACTCGCCCTTGGCGAAGCCGAAGACCGTCGCGGGGGCGACCCGGTAGACCAGAGCGGTGCCGCCGTCCTCCGTGTGGAAGGCGCCGTCGCGGACGTCGAAGTGCCATTCGGTGCCGTACTTCGCCTCGTAGGCCTCAGCGAGCCTGATGAGCGCTGCGTGGTCGGTCACGTTCACGGCGTTGCCTTCCGCGACCAGGTCGAGCCCCTCGCGCAGCGCGTTGCACCCGGTGGTCATGACGCAGTGGGTATTGGTCCGCAGGTTCTTCGCCTTCCGCTCGGCCGGGCCGGTGCAGAAGTGGAGGGCATCGTCCAGCCAGACCGCCAGGAGGGGGGTGACATGCGGGCGGCCGTCGGGGCGCACGGTGGTCAGCCAGTACAGCTCGGCGGCCTCGAGCCGCTCGCGCGCCGCCGGCCACGGTGTCGGGGACGCGCCTTTGCTGCTGTAGCGCGCGTCCAGCTCTGTGACCGGTTCCCTGCCTGCCATGGTTCTTCTCCCTGCGTGGCTGAGTGTCGCCGAATCGGTCGGCTGCAGATGAGACCCCGCGGTACCGCCGGATTCATCGGTGCACCCGGACGGACTCCCGCCGCCAGGAGCCCCTCGCCAGGAGCCCCCCGCCCAGGAGCCCGTCGCCGGGAGCCCGCCCAGGAGCCCCCCCGCCCAGGAGCCCCCCCGCCCAGGAGCCCGCCACCGTCGCCGGCCGACGGCGCAAGCCGGGGCGCCCTCGTACGGTCGCCCCGGCTTGCCCGGAGAGGTGCTACTGACCAGGAGTTACGGGGCTTGCGGGAGCTTCCGGAGTTGCGGGCATCTCGGCGCCACCGGACATGCCAGGCGTGACGGACGCGCCGGCTCCGCCGGACGTGCCGGCGTTGGCGGACGCCCCGGGGTTGGCGGAACTGCTGGACACGCAGGACTCACTCTGTTCGCCGGCGTGGGGGAGAAGGCCGCCGAGGATGCCGGGGGTGATGTTCTTGGAGCACATCTGCATGTTTCCGTGGGGCCCGTCAGCCGCCTCGGCGACGGCCGGCGCGGCGACGAACAGGGCGCCGCACAGCCCGGCACCGACAGCGGACAGACGCATCACGTTGCGCATGGGAACCTCCTGTTTGAGAGCGCGGTGGTTCCACCGTGTCTTGGAGATCACCGCGCCGCACGCGGGCTTACTGCGACCGGGGTGATCAGGCGTCAGAAACAATGTGCGTGCAGTGACGGCATGTCAGGTCCTGAGATCATGAGCCCAGCCATGAGCCCGTAGCCTGACGACTACGACCAGGTGATGCGCCGTCACAAGACGCGGCACGAGCCACGTGACGGAGAGGACGACGACGGTGGACCGAACGCAGCGGACACCCGGGGAGGGCGCCGACGCGCCGGTCATCGTGAGCAGCGAGCCGGGCTCCTTCCCGTATGGCGTCTGGCACGAGCGCCATCCCGCTCTCTTCCGGCAGCTGAGCGACGCCTTCCCCTTCACTCCCGCTCAGCGGCGGGCGCTCGACGGGCTCCTCGACGAGACGCTCAACGGCGTCATCGAGCCGCTGCCGGACACTGCCCACGACCATGCGGTGTGGTCGGGCGCATGGGACCGCGGACACTACGGCAAGCGGTGGACCGACGCGCCTTTCCTGTGGGCAGAGAGCTACTTCTATCGCCGTCTGCTCGAGGCGGTCGGCCACTTCGGGCCGGGGCCGTGGCGGGATATCGACCCCTTCGGGCCGTCCAAGGAAGCCGAGCTGAACAGCGACCTCGTCGACGGGGAACTCGCCGCTCTCGACACGGTCGAGACCTCCTCCGACGAGGCGCTGACGGACGCACT
This sequence comes from Streptomyces sp. 7N604, assembly GCF_052245475.1. NCBI lineage: Bacteria > Bacillati > Actinomycetota > Actinomycetes > Kitasatosporales > Streptomycetaceae > Streptomyces > Streptomyces sp. 7N604. The sequence continues at coordinate 154,519 of NZ_JBQQBX010000016.1, forward strand.
CGTGCAGGCTGCCCTCTGGGGCAATCGCGCGGACCTCGGCTTCCTCATCACCGCGGACGACACCCGGCAGGCCGATTCCACCCCGCCTCTGGTCGCCGACGACCGCGCGGTGCTCCATACGCTGCTGCGGACCGCGGCCGAGCGCGGCGGCAAGGGAGGCGGCGGAGACGGAGGCGGAGGCCGAGGTGGAGGCCGCATCGTCATCGTCACCGACAACGCGGGCCGCGAGCTCATCCCCGATCTCGTTCTCGCCGATCACCTCCTCACCAGCGGGCGCGCCGCACAGATCACCCTCCTGGTGAAACCCCACCCGTACTACGTCTCCGACGCCACCACCGCCGATGTCCTGGCGAGCCTGCGGAGGGTGCACCGGGCCCCCGGCCGGGCGGGCAGCACCGGCAGCCGCCTCTGGACGGCGATGCGGGAAGAGCGGGTGACCCTCGGCGCGCACCCGTTCTTCTGCGCTCCTCTGCCGTACGAGGAGATGCCCGACGACCTGCGGCGGGAGTTCGCGTCGGCGGCGCTCACGATCCTCAAGGGCGACCTGAACTACCGCCGTCTGGTGGGCGACCGGCACTGGCCTGCCACCACGCCCTTCGCGGAGGTCACCGGCTATTTCCCGGGCCCGGTCGCGGCGCTGCGGACGCTGAAGTCCGACGTCGTGACCGGCCTCTCGGCCGCAATGCTCGCGTCGCTGGACGCGTCGGGGGAGCCGTGGCGCACGAACGGCCGCCACGCGCTGATCCAGGCCAGGCCGTAACGCCGGGCCCTGACGCCGGGCCCTGACGGCGCGGCAGGGCCCTGGTTCCGGGGCGAGAGAAGCCGGGGCGGCCGCGACGCGGCCGCCCCGGCGCGTGTAGCGGGGGCTCTGTACGGGTGCCTCAGCTTCCGGGGTTGACGGAGCTGCTGGTGACGCAGGATTCGGCTTGGTTCCCGGTGTTGGGGAGGAGGCCGCCGAGGATGCCGGGGGTGATGTGCTTGGAGCACATCTGCATGTTGCCGTTGGGGCCTTCGGCGAAGGCGGGTGAGGCGAGGGCGAGGGTGCCGCCGAGTGCGATGCCGACAGCGGCCAGGCGGATGACGTTGCGCATGGGAAACCTCCTGTGAGAGCGCGTGAGACCACGGTGTCCCGCTGATCAGCACGCCGCACGCGGAAGTACTGCGACCGGGGTGGAAAGGTGACGGTCCGTCGGCGTGTCGGGTGACAACATGTCAGATCGCGCCTTCAGGTCGGCGGCCTCCCGGGTGCACGCCGAGGAGCCCGGTGTCCGGGGCCACCGCGGCCCGCGCCCAGGCGGCTACGCGTCCTCAGTGGGCGTGCCCTGATCCCAGCGCCGCTCGGAGGCTCCGAACTCCACGAACTCCGGGTCGAGCAGCTCGTACACCAGCTCCGGGGATGCCCGCACTTCGGGTCGAGGAGCCGCAACTCGGCCTCGATCACGGTCGGGACGGCCTGGACCGATTGCTCCTGTCCGGTGCACCCGTCATGCCGGACACCCTGGGAACCACGGGCTCCGGTGGCGACGGCATGTGGTGACGGCACCCGCGCTGCGACATATATTCGCAATTGAAGACGCCCGGAGTGCGGGGTCGGACCGGACCCCGCACTCCCCCTGCCTCATCCCTCATCCTCATCCCCCGTTCTCCAGCGAAGGAGGCGCCCGCCGCATGAGTGGAACGCCACAGGTGCACGGCGCCCGCTTCGCCGATCGCGTGGCCGTGGTGACCGGAGGAGCATCGGGCATCGGCGCGGCCACCGCCGCCCGCCTGGCCGACGAGGGCGCCGCCGTCGTCCTCGCGGACGTCGCGGACGAGCGGGGCAAGCACGTCGCCGAGGCGATCCGCGCACGCGGCGGCCGCGCGGAGTTCGTCCGGGCCGATGCCGCGGACGAGGACGACTGGCGCCGCGTCATCGACGCCGCCCACGCCACCGGCCCCGTCGGCGTCCTGGTCAGCAACGCCTACGTCGACCACCTGACACCGGCTCACGAGACCTCCCTTACCTCCTGGGACCGGCAGGTCGCGGTGAATCTGACCGCCGGATTCCTCGGCGTCCGCGCCGCCCTTCCCGACCTCCGCGAGCGCCGCGGAGCCGTCGTGCTGACCTCCTCGGTGCACGCGCACCACGGCATCCCCCGCCACCCCGCGTACGCCGCGGCCAAGGGCGGGCTGCTGTCCCTGTGCCACCAGCTCGCCGTCGAGTACGGGCCCGAGGTGCGGATCAACGCCGTACTGCCGGGACCGATCCTGACGGCGGCCTGGGACCGGGTGCGGGAGGAGGACCGGCAGCGCAGCGTCGCCGGAACCGCCGCGCGCCGCTTCGGTACACCCGAGGAGGTCGCGGCGGCCATCGCCTTCCTCGCGGCCGGCGAGGCCTCCTACATCACCGGAACGAGCCTGGTCGTCGACGGCGGCTGGAGCGTCGTCAAGGCCTCGGCGTGAGCAGTGGACCTGGACCTGGACCTCAATGCAGCACCTGGCGCTGTCCCGCACCTGGCCCTGCACCTGGACCCGGACGCCTTCACAGAGAGCCACAGAAGGGCAGGAACGACATGACGCCGTACGCGCGCCGCGGGGTCCACGGGCAGGCCGTGGAGACCCTCGCGCGCCGGGTGCTCAGCGGCGAGATCCCCGAGGGATCGACCCTCGACCTCGTGGCCCTGCAGCGCGAGTTGGACGTCAGCCTGACCGCTCTGCGGGAATCGCTGAAGGTGCTCGCCGCCAAGGGGATGGTCGACGCCCGGCAGAAGCGCGGCACGTTCATCCGTGCCCGCGCCCACTGGAACCTGCTCGACGCCGACGTGCTCCGCTGGCAGCTCGCCGCGGGCTGCGCGTCGGGCGATGACAGCAGCCTGCTGCGCAACCTCGGGGAGGTCCGGGGCATCGTCGAGCCCGCCGCGGCCCGGCTGGCGGCCGAGCGTCGCACCGGCGCCGACCTCGACGCCCTGGAGGCGGCCCTCGCCGCGATGGGGGAGGAGGACGCGGACGACGGGGAGGGCGCGGGCCCCGCCCACGCCGTCGAGGCCGACCTCGCCTTCCACCGCGCGCTGCTGACCGCCACCCACAACGAGCTGCTGGAGCGGATGGAGATGGTCATCGAGTCCGGTCTCGCCCACCGCGACCGCATCGTCCACAGCTCCCTCCACCACGACGATCCGGTGCCCAGCCACCGGGCCGTGCTGGAGGCCGTACGGGCGCGGGATCCGGACGCCGCGGAGGCGGCCATGCGGGCGCTGCTCGACAAGGCCCTCCGCGACCTCGACAAAGCGCTAGGCGACCTCGGCACAACTCTCCGCGACCCCGGCGAGGTCCGCGGCGCCGCGAACGGGAAGGCGGTACGTGACCGGTGAAGATCGCTCGTATCGAAACCTTTCTCGTGCCGCCCCGCTGGCTGTTCTGCCGGGTCGAGACCGATGACGGGGTCGTCGGCTGGGGCGAGCCGGTGGTCGAGGGGCGCGCCGAGGTCGTCCGCGCGGCCGTCGACGTTCTCGCCGAATACCTCGTCGGGCGGGATCCGCTGCGGATCCAGGACCACTGGCAGGTGCTGAGCAAGGGCGGCTTCTACCGGGGCGGGCCCATCCTCTCCAGCGCCGTCGCCGGCCTCGACCAGGCCCTGTGGGACATCGCGGGCAAGACCTACGGGGCCCCCGTGCACGCGCTGCTCGGCGGGCCCGTACGCGATACGGTCCGCGTCTACGCCTGGGTCGGCGGCGACGAACCGGCCCAGCTCACCGAGCAGATCACCGCTCAGGTCGAGGCGGGCTTCACCGCGGTGAAGATGAACGCGGCGGGCCGGGTGTCGCCGATCGCCAGCCCTGCAGAGACGGCCGCGGTCGTCGAGCGCGTCGCCACAGCCCGCGAGGTGCTGGGCCCGCACCGGGACGTGGCGGTCGACTGCCACGGCCGCTTCACCCCAGCGGGAGCCCGCCGTGTCCTGGTCGAACTCGCCCCGCTGCACCCGCTGTTCGTCGAGGAGCCGCTGCTGCCCGAGCAGACGCACCTGCTCGCCGGACTCGTCAGCGGCAGCCCGGTGCCGGTCGCCACCGGCGAACGGCTCTACGACCGGCCCGGATTCCTGCCCGCCCTGACGGCCGGGATCGCCGTCGCCCAGCCCGACCCGTCCCACGCGGGCGGCATCACCGAGGTGCACCGCATCGCCGCGCTCGCCGAAACCTACGGCGCCCAGCTCGCCCCGCACTGCCCGCTCGGTCCCATCGCGCTCGCCGCAAGCCTGCAGATCGCGCTCGCCGTACCGAACTTCCTCATCCAGGAGCAGAGTCTGGGCATCCACTACAACAAGGAAGCCGACCTGCTGTCGTACGTCGTCGATCCCGAGCCGTTCCGCTTCACCGCGGGGCACGCCCGGCGCACCGAGCTCCCGGGGCTCGGCGTCACGGTCGACGAGGCGGCGGTACGCACGGCCGACCGGCGCGGACACGCCTGGCGCAACCCGGTCTGGCGGCACGCCGACGGCTCCTTCGCCGAATGGTGACGGAGGAACTTTCGTCAACCGGCCCCGGACAAAGGGCTCCTGTCGGGCCGACGGCCGCAGGCGCCCGGCCATGACCGCGACTCGGACGGAGCAGAGACGATGACCGACGCAGACCCGATGACCGACGACGTACCCACGCCGCGCTGGGCGGACCGGCTCGAACTGGGCGAGGGCATCCGCTGGACCGACGGCAGGCTCGTGCTCGTCGACATCCTCGCCGGACGACTGCTCGAGGCCCCCGGCGCGAGCGGCACCGGCCCTGCCTCTGCTTCCGCCTCCGCTTCCCCCTCCGCCCCTGCCTCTGCCCCTGCCGCCCTGCGCCTGCTCGCCGAACTGCCCGTGCCACTGGGCGCCGTGGCTCCGGTGGCCGGCCGCCCGGGAACCTGGATCGCCGCGGCAGGGACCGGTATCTGCCTCATCGCCCCCGACGGCACCCTCGACTGGCTCGCCAGGCCCGAGGACGATACGCCCGCGCACTCCCGTATGAACGACGGCACCGCCGACCCGCACGGCCGCTTCTGGGCGGGCAGCATGGCGTACGACGCCACCGAGGACGCGGGATCGCTCTACCGCGTCGACCCCGGCGGTACCGTCACCCGTGTCCTGGATCGCATCACCGTTCCCAACGGCCCCGCGTTCACGGCAGATGGGACGGCGATGTACCTGGCCGACAGCGCCCGCGGCGTCATCCGGCGCTACCCGGTCGACCCGGGGCCCGGCACGCTTGGCACGCCCGAGCCCTTCGCCTACGTCGAGGACGCCAGCCCCGACGGGATGACCGTCGACCAGCAAGGTCGCCTGTGGGTCGCCGTCTGGGGCGCGGGCGCCGTCCACCGCTACCTGCCGGACGGCACGCTCGACCGCGTCGTCCCGGTACCGGCCACCCAGCCCGCCGGAGTGTGCCTCGGGGGTCCGGACGGGCGGACCCTTCACATCACCAGCGCCCGGATCGGCCTGGACGCGCCGGGCCCGCTGGACGGCGCAGTCTTCAGACTGCGCGTGGACACCCCGGGCCTCCCCACGATGCCCTTCCGCCCCGCTGGGCCCGGCTGACCCCGAATCTCCGTCGTCCAACGCACGGTCGGTCATCACGGGCTCCCGCCCCTCCGACAGCATTCGGCGCGCTCGGCGCGGAGACGGCCCAGCATCGCGTGGGCCTGCTCGACGGTCTCCAGGTCGCGATGCTCGATGCCCCAGCGCAGAGCGCTCACGGCAGCCACCGCGGCGTACGCGGCGCACGCACGGCGCTCATCGGCGGTGAGCTCGCGCCCGTAGCCCTCGTAGAACGCGGACCGAAGACCGGAACGGGCGTGCAGGAACCCGTACTCCAGGCGGCATAAGTCGCGACGCACTGCGGGCTCGACACAGGTTCGCTCGAAGCCGATGACGCGCAGCAGCTGTTGCTCCTCGTCCCACAGCCAGTTCCGGGGCTGGAAGTCGGCGTGCGCCACCACCTGCGGCCGAGCCGGCGGCGGCTCCTCGGTGATCGCACGGACCAGCGCGTCGTCCTCGGCGGTCAGGTACAGCGCGGCGCCGTTGAGCGTCGCCTCCACATCCGCCTCCCAGGACGTCCCGATACCCGGCCCGATATCCGGCCCGGAATCCGTCCCGGGTTCTGTCCCGCAGTGCGTCCCCCGTTCAGCCCCGGCTTCCGTCCCGCTTCCCAACGCATCCCGCCCCGGCTCCGGTTGGCCGACCGGCGCGGAGTGCAGCAGCGCGAGCAGATGTCCGGCCTGCCGGTACGCCTCGCGCTCCCGTTCCGGCGCCGGCGGACGGCAGCCCAGGCTGCGCCCGGGCACCGCGGTGACCACGATGGCCTGCGCCGGGGTGTCGGCGGCCGCCAGCACAGGGGCGCGCCCCTCGCCGAGCGCCGAGGTCCACCTCCGGTACGCGGTGACCTCCCGGCGGTGCTCCTTCGGACCCGTATGCCGTTTGGCGAACCACCGCCGCCCGTCGAGGCCCTTCACCTCCCAGACGGCGGGCCGGCCGGAGCCGCCCCAGGAGTGATCGGCGGCAATGGTGAACTCGCCCGCCACTGAGGCCACCAGGCGACGGATGTCCCTGGGCATCTCGACCACGATGTCTCCCCCCTTCCGTTCAGGCACCGGCGTGCCTGCCCCTGCCCCTGCTCCCCGGCCGGTCGGCCCGGTCGGTCCGGTCGGTCCTGCCGGTCCGGGCTCAGCGCCGGTAGGTGACTCGACGGCCACAAATGGTGACCGGGTGTTGGTAGAAGGATGCCAACTGCCACTGACATCGGGACCCCATCGCGCGTACAGCAGTCGGCTACGGCAGCCGCGAGCCACGTACATCCGGGTCCAGTGCCCGCCCCGCGGATCTGACGCTCTATCGTGGATGCCATGTCCGCCCCTGAACTGATCCGCATCGTCTCCCGTTCCTCGCCCATGGCCCTCGCCCAGGTGGAACGGGTCCGCACCGAGCTGGCCGCCCTCCACCCCGGCATCCGTACGGAGGTTGTGCCGGTCACGACGTCGGGCGACCGCTGGATGGGCGACCTGGCGAAGCTGGGGGGGAAGGGCGCGTTCACCAAGGAGGTGGACGCCGCGCTGCTCGCGGGGGAGGCGGATCTGGCGGTGCACTGCGTCAAGGACGTACCCGCGGACCGGCCCCTCCCGGCCGGCACGACGTTCGCGGCCTACCTGAAGCGCGACGACATCCGGGACGCCCTGATCCACCCCGGCGGACTCACGCTCGACGAACTGCCCGCGGGCACCCGTATCGGCACTTCCTCGGTGCGCAGGATCGCGCAGCTCGCCGGCTCCCACCCGCACCTGGAGTGCGTGCCGATGCGCGGCAACGCCAACCGCCGCCTGGAGAAGCTGCACGCCGGGGACGCGGACGCGCTGCTGCTCGCCGTGTCGGGACTCGAGCGCATCGGCCGCACCGACGTCATCACCGAGATCCTCTCCGTGGAGACGATGTGCCCGCCGATCGGCGCCGGGGTCCTGGCCCTGCAGTGCCGCGAGGACGACACCGCCACCATCGACACCGTGAGCGGGCTCGGCGACCCGGACGCCTTCCGGGAGACCACGGCCGAGCGGATGTTCCTGCACGTCCTGCAGGGCCACTGCAACTCACCCATTGCCGGGTACGCGAGGTCCGAGCGCAATGGAGGGCTGTCGCTGCGGGCCCGCGTCTTCACTCCGGACGGCAAGACCGTTCTCGACGCCCACGAGTGGGCGGGCCCGCTCGACCCGGCGACGCTCGGCACGTCCGTCGCCGTAGCACTGCTGCGCCAGGGCGCGCGCGAGCTGATCGACGGCATCGCGGGTCACTGAACCGGGCGGGCGTCACCGGAGAGGGGCGGCCGCGCGACGACGGGGGCGCGGCGCGTCTCGTCGCGTCGCGGCGCATCGTCACCGAGCGGGAACGCCCCTGCCGAGCCTGTCGTGTGACCAGTTCGGCGGGACCCCGGCGGCCCTGCACACGGCGATGTACAGCAGGATCGGGTGGGTGTACGGCACGGTGTCGTCGGGCCAGTGGATCAGGCGGGGGACGGCGGGCCGCGGGACTGCTCCCGCGCGTCCCGCGCGTCCTGCGCCTCCTACGCGTCCCTCGCGTTCCTCCCGGAGCGGTGCGGCCACATAGGCGCCGACCGAATAGCGCGCCATGGGCGGCCATGTGACCCCGTATTGGGACTTGGACGGGACGACCCACCACCATCGCTCGCTGTCGGCGAAGACGCACCCCACCCGGGGCAGAGCGTCCATGATCCAGGGCCCGTGGTGCCGGTCCACCCCGACGGCGTCGCATCCGAGGGCTGTCGGTAGGGCGGGCGGTATCTCAAGGCGCCGCCGACGGGCGGGTTCCACCCGCTGCCTCCGCTGTCCGAGCAGGCCGGACAGACGGGTCACCAGGTCGAGGCCGTGAGTCATGGGCGGGACCCGCCGTGGGGCCGGGCCGGCTCGCGCCTGTGCCGGCGCACGCCGTTGCCCGAGAAGGGGCCTGCCGTCGTACGAGACGTCATCGCCTTACCGAGCGCCACGGCGATTCCTATCGGTGGGGGGCTTGCCGGACTCTCTGCACCACAGCCACGCGGACCGCGTCACCACGATCAATATGGTTGCAGCCGCTGACACTTGGCAAGACCCACTCTGGACATTGCAGAGTCGGAAGTGCAGTGTGTCCAGGCCTTCCCTAGTCATGGCACACTGCCGACATGAGCGTGCGGGGAGACGCGACGTGAGTGAACCGCGGTCGGCACCGACCGTGGGTCAGGTCGTTCTCGGCAAGCGCCTCCAGGACCTGCGCGAGAGGGCAGGTCTGAAGCGCGATCAGGCCGCCCGGGTGCTCCGCGTCGCCTCGGCCACGATTCGCAGGATGGAGACGGCCGAGGTCGCCCTGAAGATCCCTTACGTGCGGATGCTGCTCGAGGCCTACGGGATCACCGGCGAGGAGGTCGAGGCCTTCACCGAGCTGACCGAGGAAGCCAACAAGCCCGGCTGGTGGCAGAGGTTCCACGACATCCTGCCGGACTGGTTCAGCGTGCACGTCAGCCTGGAGGGCGCGGCGAGCCTCATCCGGGCGTACGAGCCCCACTTCGTGCCCGGCCTGCTCCAGACCGAGGATTACGCCCGCGCCGTGCTGCGGTCCGGTGCTCTCGGACGGGCCAGGCCCGACGACATCGAGCGGTATGTGGCGCTGCGCATGGAGCGGCAGAGTCTGCTCACCCGTCAGAACGGCCCCAGGCTGTGGGTGGTGATGGACGAAACGATTCTGCGCCGACCCGTCGGAACGCCGGATGTGATGCGGGCCCAGGCTGACCGGCTCCTGGAAGCGGCCCGTATGCCCAAAGTCACGTTGCAAATTGCCGAGTTCGCCTCGGGACACCATCCCGGCACCTACGGGCCCTTCGTCCTCTTCCGGTTCGCCCTCCCCGAACTGCCCGACATGGTCTACGTCGAATACCTGACGGGCGCCGTCCATCTCGACGAGCGCGACGAAGTGGCCTCCTATCTCGAGGTGCTGGACCACATGGCGGCCCAGGCGGCGACCGCACAGCGGACAAGGAAAATCCTCACAGAATTCCGCAAGGAGATCTGAATGGACCGCATATACAACGGCATGCGCGCCACCGACCTCGGCAGCGAGGGCTGGCACAAGCCGTGGAGCGGCGGCAACGGGGGAAACTGCGTCGAGGCCATGAGACTGCACGACGGCCGGGTGGCGCTGCGCCAGTCCGACGATCCCGAAGGCCCCGCACTGATCTACACCAGCGGCGAGATTCTGGCGTTCATCGAGGGAGCGAAGGCCGGTCAGGCCGACTTCCTGCTGCCGGAATGGAAGCGCTGACTGTCCCTCATCGCACTCCTGCGCTTCGTACCGGACGAAGACGACGCGTACGGACTCGTCCGGAATCTCGTCGGCGCGCCGGCGCCGGGCAGCTACCTCGCCTTCTCTCATGTCACCGGAGACTTCGACCCGGGAGGCGACGGAGCGGCAGTCGCGCTCTACGGCAAGGAGGGCGTGACGCTCCGGCCGCGCTCCCGCGCCGAGGTCGCCGCATTCTTCGTGGCCTCGAACTCGTCGGCCCCGGGCTCGGCCCGGCTCCGGACTGGCACCCGGAACTCGGCCTTGACCCGCCGGTGTCCCGGGCCTTCCTCCTCACCGCGCGGCGTGGCCGGGAAGCAGCCCGGACAGCATGTTGATCACCTCGTCCAGCGGTCGTACGGGGGTGGACTGGTCCGTCATGACCGTGACGTGATCGTGCACGACCACGTACGTGATCACGTCCCGCGCGTTCTCGTCGACCGTGCGCCGTGGCAGCCGCTCGAAGTCCGCCGACTTCAATGCCTCGCGCAGCGAGCGGAGTTGAGTGGGCCTCAGGGTGCGCTTCGGGCCGTTTCTGCCCTTGTCGAGGGTGGTGTACGTGCCGTCGTCGAGGACGCGGATCTGTTCCTGGCGTCCGGCGAAGCCGCCGCTGACCACCATCTCGACCAGGACCGGTGCCGGTACCTTCCGGTCCTCGGAGGTGGCGGGGGAGGAGGACGGGGACGGCGTCCGCTGCTGGTCAGTCGGCGAGGACGTGGCCGGCGAGGGCATGGCCGGCGAGGGCGACGGTGCAGGGGAGCCGTCCTGCCCGCCGGTGCCGGTGCAGCCCGACACGAACACGAACAGCACAGCGGCTGCCGACAACGCCACCGCCGCACCTGTCCTGCCGCTCCGGAATCTCTCGGTCACAGCGACTCCTTCCCATCACGCTCGTGTGGCATCAGTCGATGATCCTGCCGGACCCGCCGGACCCGCCGGACCCGCCGGACCCGCCGGACCCGCCGGACCCGCCGGACCCGCCGGACCCGCCGGACCCGCCGGACCCCGCCGCGCTCCGCGCAGCGGAGAGCAGAGACCCCATTGAGCATCTGTAGGAATCCGCGGCCCGAACTTATGGCATCTGTCTATGGGTGTCGCAGAGCGTGGCTCCTACCTTGAGTGCTGCGCGACACCACGCACGTGCGGCACCACCGGTGACCAGGGACGTCACCACGGTGCCCCGGGTGGCTGAGGAATGCGCGCGCACCAACGCGCACCAACGCGCACGAACACAGGGCCGCCGTGACGCACAACCTGCGGTGCCGGCCGAGCCCCCTGGCGGCGGAAACCCCGAGGCCGTCACAACGGCAAGCAAGCCGTCTCGCTCACGCCACCCGACGCTCACACCACCTATTGATGGAAGTGACCCATGAGCACCGCAGGCAGAACCCGTCCACGCACCGGCATTCTCCGCCGCCAGCCGATCACGGGCGGAGCCGCGCCCGAGGAACGCAGCGGACTGAAGCGCACGCTGGGGCTCTGGCAGCTCACCGCGATCGGGCTCGGCGCCATCATCGGCGCCGGCATCTTCTCCCTGGCCGGCACGGTCGCCAACGGGACCGCGGGACCGGGCGTCAGCCTCTCCTTCATCATCGCCGGGATCGCCAGCGCCGCCGCGGCGCTGTCCTACGCCGAGTTCGCGGGGCTCATCCCTCGTTCCGGATCCGCCTACACCTACAGCTACGCGGTGCTGGGCGAGGCCGCCGCCTGGATGATCGGCTGGGACCTGCTGCTGGAGTACACGGCGATCGTCGCCGTGGTGGCCATCGGTATCTCCGGGTACTTCTCCTTCCTCCTCGACGGGCTCGGGGTCGATCTGCCGGCGTGGATGCTCGGCGCTCCGGGCACCGGCTCCGGCCACCGGGTCGACCTGTTCGCCGCGCTGCTGTGCCTGCTGATCGCCTGGCTGCTCAACCGCGGCATGAAGACCAGCGCACGCATCGAGACGATCCTCGTCTTCGTCAAGATCGCGATCGTCGTCGCGGTCGTCGTGGTCGGCGTGTTCCACGTGAAGTCCGGCAACCTGAGCCCGTACCTGCCGTACGGTTTCGGCGGCGTGGTCACGGGAGCGGCGACTGTCTTCTTCGCCGTCTTCGGATACGACGCGATGAGTACGGCGGCGGAGGAGTCCAAGGACGCCCAGCGCAATCTGCCCAAGGCGATCGTACTCTCGCTCGGCATCGCCATGGTGCTCTACCTGCTCGCCTGCGGGGTGCTGACCGGCATGCAGCGCTACAACCACATCGACCCGGAGAGCGCCTTCTCCTCGGCCTTCGAGGCCGTCGGCCTGCCCGTCTTCGCCGACGTCATCGCGGTCGGCGCGATCGTCGGCATCCTCACCGTGCTGTTCTCCTTCATGCTGGGCGCCTCCCGCGTCTGGTTCGCGATCAGCAGGGACGGCCTGCTGCCCGGCTGGTTCGCGAAGGTGCACCCCCGCACTCAAGTACCGCATCGCCCCACCTGGATCGTCGGGGTGGTCTCCGCGGTCATGGCCGGCCTGATGCCGATCAACGAGGCCGCGGAACTCACCAACATCGGCATCCTGCTGGCCTTCGTGGTGGTCTCCGCCGCCGTGATCGTGCTGCGCTACCGCTCTCCGCACCTCCCACGGACCTTCCGCTGCCCGGGCATGCCACTGGTCCCCGTCCTCGGCATCGTCTTCTCGCTGTGGCTCATCACCCAGCTGCAGCCGATGACTTGGGTGCGCTTCCTGGCCTGGGCCGTGCTCGGCGTCGTCGTCTACGCCCTCTACGGCTACCGGCACTCCAAGCTCGGGCTCGCCGGGGGAGCGCCGGGCGGACCGGACGGACCCGATGGACCCGATGGACCCGATGGACCGGACGGACCCGACGGACCGGCTGGACCGGACGGAGCGGGCAGGACGGGCGCCACCGTGGCCACCACGGCCGCCGCCGGCCCCGACGGCAGCCCCAAGGGCAGCCCCAACGGCAGCGGTGAGCAGGAGAACCAGTCGTTCCGATGACCGCAGTCACGGCATCAAACCCTTCCCTTGACGGTGCCTCACCCGAGCACGAGGAGGACCGGGCCACCCCTGGTGTCCAACGCGCGGGCGGCGGGGCATGTTTCGTCGTCATCGGAGGAGACGTGGCCGGCAGGGCCTGCGGATCGCTGCGCTCTGCCGGCCACTTCGTCCACCACCTCGGCCGACCCACGGACGCGGAGCTGCGCCGTGTGCTGGACGAGGAGGTGGCAGGCGTCGCGATCCTGCTCGACGACGACGTCGAGGCCCTGCGCTACGCGCTCGCGGTGGAACACATCCGCCCCGCCGTCACGCTCGTGGTGACGATCTTCGACCGGACCGTGGCCGAGCAACTCGTACGGGTGGTCCCCAACTGCCGGGTCACCTCACCCGCCGACGTCGTCGCACCGACCTTCCTGGCCGCATGCGTCGAGCCCGGACTCCTGGCCCTCACCCGGACGTCCTCGGGCCACGTCGCCGCCCGGCGGCACGGGGACCACGTACGCCTCACGCCGTACCGGCCGCCGCGCTCCCTGAAGAACCGGGCATGGCTGGGGCGGATCCGGGGGCAGTTGCGGCCGCACGACGGCAGCTCGCGGATCATGCTGACGGGCCTCACCGGGCTGCTCGCCGTACTGGTCTCCGACTGGGGCTGGTCCGTGGCCGTCAACCACCGGCCGCCGGTCCAGGCGTGGTTCGAGGCGGTGCGTACGGTCTCCACCGTCGGTCCGGGATCCGCGCACGGCTCGGACGCCTACCTGGTGTTCTCCAGCATCGCGATGCTCATCACCGTCGTCTTCACTGCCGTCTTCACCGCGGGCATGGTGGACCGCCTGCTGGCGCCGCGCTCGGTCGGCATCGTCGGCGCCCGGACCCTTCCCAGGGCGGGCCACGTGGTCGTCGTCGGACTGGGGCAGGTGGGCCTGCGGCTCTGCACCCAACTGCAGGACCTGGGCATGGGCGTGGTCGCGGTCGAGCGCGACCCGGCCGCCCCGAACCTCCGGCTCGCCAGGGCCCTTGGCGTACCCGTCGTCGTCGCGGACGCGACGGACCGGTTCGTCCTGCACAAGCTGGGCCTCCACCGGGCGCAGGCGATGGCCGCCGTCTCCTCGGACGACCGCGACAACATCGCCGTCTCCGTGGCCGCCCGGGCGATCGCACCCGAACTGCGCGTGGTCATGCGGGCAGGCGACCACGAGGCCATCGCGGAGACCCAGTCGCTGTTCAGGATCGGCATCGTGCACGACCTGGGCAGCATGAGCGCCGCGTACGCGAGCGCCAGCCTGTGCGGGCTGCGGCCGCGCGGCGTGCTGGCACACGGCAAGCGGTTGCTGGTGGAGTGCGCGGACGGACGTTTCGTGCCCTGGCCCCACGCCGGCCGGTGCGGTCACGAGGATGACGGGGCCGAGACCCGGGAGTGACCTCCGTACCGGCCCCCGGCCGCGGGAGCGGCGCTCACGCGAGAACGCACTCGGGCTACATCTGGGACATCTGCCAAACCGGTCCCGCTGCATGCCCGGCATCCGTATTGTCTGCTCCCGCAGACCCCTCAACTCTCTGCGGAATGACCGACCCGGAGAGGCCAGTCCTCGCGCGTGGCGACGCCTGCCCCAAGGGAGAAGCGGATGACCTACCTGACCGTACCGGTCATGATCATCTTTGGGATCTTCCTGCTCGCCATGGTCATGGTGGGTATCTGGACATACCAGGAGACCACCACCTTCTCCGACTTCGCCCTCGGCGGCCGCAGGCTGAGCGCCCCGGTGGCGGCCCTGTCCGCGGGGGCCAGCGACATGTCCGGCTGGCTGTTCCTCGGCCTGCCCGGCGCCGTGTACGCGGCGGGAATCGGCGCCACGTGGATCGCCGTCGGCCTGGTCATCGGCACCTATCTCAACTGGCGGCTCGTCGCACCGCGCCTGCGCACCTACACCGAGATGGCCGGCAACTCCGTAACCCTCTCCGCGTACTTGGAGGAGCGGTTCGAGGACGGCAGCAAGGTGCTGCGCACCGTCTCGGCGACCGTCATCGTCGTGTTCTTCACCGTCTACGTCGCGAGCGGCCTCATCGCAGGCGGCGTGCTGTTCGAGGAGATCTTCGGCGGTGGCTTCGAGTTCGCGCTCACCGTCTTCGCCGTGGTCATGGTCCTCTACACCTTCCTCGGCGGTTTCCGCGCCGTGAGCGTGACGCACTCCGTACAGGCCACGCTGATGTTCTTCGCGGCGCTCGCACTTCCCCTGATAGGAATCGGGCTGCTCGGGGGGTTCGACGCGCTGGGCGGTGTGCTCGGCGCCAAGACTCCGGCGCTGCTGGACATGGGAGCCGAAGCAGGCTTCGACGACGGCGGGTGGGAGACCGGCAAGCCGCTCAGCGGCGTCGCGGTGATCTCCCTGCTCGCCTGGGGACTCGGCTACTTCGGCCAGCCCCACATACTCGTCCGCTTCATGAGTATCCGCAGCACACGCGAGATCCCCATGGCCCGCCGCATCGGTGTGGGCTGGGTGATCGTCGTGCTGGCGGGTGCCTCGCTCGTCGGGCTCGTCGGGATCGCCGCGCTCGACGAGCCGCTCGAGAACCCGGAGACCGTCTTCATCGCGCTGTCCGCGCAATTGGTCAACCCCTGGGTGGCGGGCATCCTGCTGGTGGCCGTGCTGGCCGCCATCAAGTCCACGGCGGACAGCCAGTTGCTGGTGTCGGCGACCGCCCTCACCGAGGACTTCTACCGGGCGTTCCTCAACCGGCGCGCCTCGGACGCGTGCCTGGTGTTCGTAGCGCGCGGCACGGTCGTGGCCGTGGCCCTGGTCGCCTACGCGATCGCGCTCAGCGGCGGCGCCGTCCTCGACATCGTCGCGTACGCGTGGGCCGGCTTCGGCGCGGCCTTCGGCCCGGTGATCCTCCTGTCGCTCTACTGGCCGCGCATGACCAGGGCCGGGGCGATGGCCGGCATCGTGACAGGCGCGGTCACCGTCGTGGTGTGGAAGCGCATCGACCCACTCCTCGGGCCTCTCGAGACGGGCGTCTACGAGATGGTGCCCGGCGTGCTCGTCGCCACGGCCGCCGCGCTGTTCTTCGGCAGATTCGTCGGCCGTCCCCCGCTGCGCGACTGGTACGGCCCGATGGACAACCGAACCCCTCAGCGGATGATGGCCGGCTGAGCCCCTTCCCCGTGGGCGGGCGGGCTCATGGCTCAGACCGCGAGAACCCTCGCCTCCTTCTCCGGGGCGAGACCGACGGAGGGGCGGTCGGGCCGCCGGGGCGCTTCTCCGCCCAGGCTCCTGAGCCAGGCCCAGGTGTCGGCCACGGTCTCGGCGACGGGGCGGCAGCGCAGCCCGGCGGAGAGCGCCTTGGACACGTCCCCGCGGTGCAGGGTGTCGTACAGCTCGCCCGGAGGCAGCCAGACCGGGAACTCCGTCCAGGGCTCGATTCCCGCCGCGAGGACCTGCTCCGGATCCAGCCAGCGCAGCTCGGCGTCGGCACCCGTGACGCGCGCGCACGTCTCCAGCAGATCGCCCATGGTGGTGTGGCCCGGCGGGCTGACGAGGTTGTACGGCCCGCCGAGCCCGCGTCCGGCGGCGTCGAGGGCCCACGCGGCGAGGTCGCGGGCGTCGATGTACTGCAATGCCAGCTCGCGCGGTCCGGGGGCGGGCACCGGGCCGCCGCGTGCGATCCGGTTCAGCCACCACGGCAGCCGGCCGATGTTCTCGTAGGGGCCGAGGATCAGCCCGGCCCGCACCAGCAGCGCCCGGTCGCCGAAGGCCTCCGCCGCGGCCAGTTCCCCGCCGCGCTTGGCCTGTGCGTACTCGACCTCGCCCGCGTCGGGCGAGGCGTCCACCAGCGGGGCGTCCTCGGCCGAACCGGCCGCGGAGGGAGAGGAGTACACCGACCGGCTGGAGACGTAGGCGTAGTGCCCGGCCCGGTCGGCCAGCAGCCGGGCCGCGTCCCGTACCGCCGATGGTGCGCCCGACCAGGTGTCGACGACGACGTCCCACTCGCCCCGGCCGAGGGCCGCCAGACCGCCCGCGGCGCCGCGGTCCCCGTGCAGCGATGCGACGCCGTGCGGCGGCTCATGGAGTCCGCGGTGAAACACCGTCACCCGCCAGCCCCGGGCCAGCGCCTCCTCCGTGACGGCACGCCCCACGAACTCCGATCCACCCAGCATCAGAAGCCTCATGACGGTGACACTGCCCGCCGCCCGCGGCCGGTGGCACCTCTGCTTGCTGTCAGCGGAATCGCCGAAAGCTGAACCGGGCGGCGCCTACTTACGGAGCAGCAGGACCACGGCGGCCAGCACCGCGCCGAGCACGACGGCCGCGATGCCGTGACCGAGCCGGTGCGCCCGCAGACCCGGCAGGAACCGGTCCGCGGCCAAGCGGCCAGGCCCGGTCAGGGCGAGGGCGGCCGCGGCTGCCGTCAGCAGCAGCTCGTACTCCACGCCCTCGGGGGAGAAGAAGCCGCCGCCCCACTTCACGGCGATGGCGTTGACCATGGTGCCGGCCACGGCTGCGCCGGCCAGGGGGGTGAGCAACCCGAGGACGAGGCCGAGACCGCCGAGGGTCTCGGTCAGCCCGGCCACAGCGGCCATGGCCTTGCCGGACGGGTAACCGCTCATCGTGAAGAACTGCCCGCTCGCGTCCAGGCCGGCGCCGCCGAACCAACCGAAGAGCTTCTGCGCGCCATGGACGGCCATGGTCAGTCCGAGGGCCAGGCGGAGCACCAGGAGCCCGGCGTCGTAGGCGGGCAGGGAGGGGGCGTGACGGTCGGCCGGGGCGCCTGTCGCGGGGGTGGTACGGGTGCTGGCGGGCGATGTCATGACGGTGCCTGTGTCGGCTGTGGGGGGCGGGGCAACAGGCCGCCACCGAGCAGATCTTGAAAGTTCAAGCTACCAGACGGCGGACCGGCTTCGTGGGCCGGATCACCGATCACCGGCAGGGGGCCCGGAGGGTCCGTCGCCGTACTCCTCCCGCCAGCGGCGGAAGCGCTCGCGCTGCCAGGCCAGGGCACGTTGGATCTGGAGCGGGCTCAGTCCGGTCTCGGCCGCCAGCTGCTCCTGGCCGAGACCCTCGGGGTGGTGCCCCAGCGCACGGGAGATCCTTCCCGCCCACTGCTCCTCGTTCACGAACGGCCTTCGCCGGTACTGCTCCTGCAGCTCCTCCAGATGACGCGGGGAGCAGGCGGTCAGGAACCGCTGCCCGTCCAGGTCCGGATCCCGGGCATGGATCACGGAGGAGTCCGGCACGAGCGCATGGACCTCCGAGCCGTTGGAGATCGTTACGCCGCACAGATCGCACAGCTCGGGGAGCAGCTCGTCCTCGTCCGGCTCGCCGTCATCGTCATCGACCACGGCGGATTCCTACCCGGCTCGTCCCGGACCGTCACCGATGCTGGTCACGGCCCCCGCGGTCGTACGTGTCGCGGACGGGGAATCCGGTCTGCTGGTGGTCGGCCGCCGGAGTCACCGGAAGACCCTGACGACGCGGATCGGTGTCAGCGTCGTGACGAGCGCTCGATGAACTCGTACGAGTCGGCGCCGCCCTGGCCGTCGAGCAGCTCGTAGCTGCCGACGGCCCAGTGCCGGCCGGTGTGGCCGACCGGAGCGAGGTCGGTGACGTTGTAGGACTGGGTCTCGCCGCCGGGGGCCGTCGCCCCGGGCACCCGCGCCCAGCGCCGACCGTCGTAGCGCCAGAAGACCGGCGGCCCCTCTCATCCGGTGGGGTCACCGGTGAGCCAGACGCTGCCGCGGCCGTCGCCGCTGAGCGCCTGCGGCGCCGCCCTTCCACCGGCCCGGTGACGTCCCGCCAGGTCCGTCCGTCCCAGTGCAGCACCCTGGGCTCCACACGGAAGACTCGTCAACCGCAGTAAAGTTATGCGGATTTGCTGTGCACACCTGGCGGTCAGGGCTGATTCTCAGCCAACTCGACAACTTGCGCTGAAGTTCAGTGAGCTCGTCCTCGATGCTCTGGTCTTTCTCCGTGATCTGGCGCGCGAGTCAACTCGCCTTGCCTCTTTCGCGCTCGCATTCCAGCGGCTCGATCCGTGATCGGCCCGGCCGGCGACGGCCGCACCTGGACCGATACGGCGGGCCTGACCGACTGAGACCGGCCGCGGTCGGCGCGCAGGGCCCGGGGTTCCGCCCACGCGTGATCGTCCTGCTGGTCCCGCTCGGCGAAGTCCCCCGGCCTCTTGATCCACACCAACGTGACGGGTTTTCACCCCCACCCCGCACACCACGACCGCCAGGGTGATCCGTATCGTTGACGCGACCAGCAAGATTCGCCTCAACACCGGCCGCCGGTGCGCCGAGGCCCCCCGGGGATGACGGCTTCCCCGGTGGGCTCCTGCGAGGGTGCCGCCCCGGTCGGTCCGTGCCGACCAATCCGTCCTCGTCCGGAGGATTCGATGACACCCATGCCGGACGCAACGATCTGGCTCCTGCTGCCGGGCCTGGCCGCGGCCGGGGCAACCGCCCTGCGGTACCGGAGGACCGTCTCCACCCGCGCGAAGTGCGTAGCGGAGCCCGCCCCCGCCGAGCGCTCCGGCCCCGCAGCCCCGGCCGAGGAGCCCGCGCCCCCTGCCCCGGCCGAGCGGCCCGCAGTCCAACGGGACCAACAGCCCCTCCCCGTACGCCCCGACGGACTCCCGCAGCGCCGCAGGGGCCGGTCGCGGCGGCACACCACACCGGCGCACCCCGCCATGCAGACCCCGTCGAACCCCGCCGCCAGCCTCGGAGCGGTCGTACGGGGCCGCCGAGCCGCACGGCAACAGCAGATTCCGGACGAAGGGAACACGGAGCAATGACCACCCCCGGCACCGACCTCAGCGGCCTCGGCTGGATCCTGGACGAGAACATCCTCAGGCTGCCGCACACACTGCGCGCCCTGGTGCTGTCCGCCGACGGCCTGACCGCGGCCTCGTCCGAGGGGGTCGACCGCGACCTGGCCGACCGCATGGCCGCCGCGGTCTCCGGGATGCAGTCCCTGAGCCGCGAGGCGGCCGAGTTCGCCAACTGCCAGGACGACCCGTGGGAATTGACCATGATCCAGTACGCCGGTGGCTTCATCTTCACCATGGCCGCGGGCCCCGGCACCTACCTGGTCGTCGCGGCAACCCAGGACGCGGACGTCGAGGCCGTCTCCTACGCCATGGAGAAGGCCGTCGACCGCCTCGGACACGAGATGAACCTCCCCGCACGGGACGTCGAGGGCAACTCGACGTGACTCCGCCGCGGCGCGGCCGGGGCAGCGGGCTGGCACGGCCCTACGTGGTGACGGCGGCCGGTCCGGTCCCCAGCCGGAGCCACTTTCGCTCACATCACGCTCGTCCGGGCGTCCACGGCTGCCCCGCCCCCGACCTCGCCCGGTCATCTCCGAGACAGCCGTTGAACGTCGAACGCCTCCTCGGCCGGCTGCCCGACCCCACCCCCGCGGTCGCCCGCGACCAGTCCAGCCGCAGGCCCGGAACGTTCCGCTCCGGCTGGACCGCTCTGCCCGTCACCTTCCCACCCGTCACAGTCCCAGCGAGTTCTGGAGAGACCACATGGACGACACCCAGCGCACCTCCGGCTGCCCCTTCCGGCTCGACCCCCTGGCCGCCGACATCCACGGGGAATCCGCCCACCTCCGCGCCGAGGGCCCCGCAACACAGGTAGAGCTGCCCGGCGGGGTGCACGCCTGGTCGGTCACCGACACCGCCCTCATCAAGCGGCTGCTCACCGATCCCCGCGTCTCCAAGGACGCCCACCAGCACTGGCCGGACTACATTGCCGGCCGGATACCGGAGGCCTGGCCGCTGCGGACCTGGGTGGACGTCCGCAACGCCCTGTCCGCGTACGGCGACGAGCACACCCGCCTGCGCCGTCTGATCGGCGCGGCGTTCACCGCCCGTCGCGTACGCGCCCTCGCACCGAAGATCGAAGCCATCACCGGAGACCTGCTGGACCGGCTGAGCACCGCCCCCGCTGGGGCCCCGGTGGATCTGCGGGTCCGGTTCGCCTGGGTGCTGCCGCTGCTCGTCGTCAACACCCTCTTAGGCGTCCCCGAGGAGGCACACGACGGCTTCCGCCGCACCATCGGCGGCCTGTTCGCCACCAACGTCACCGAGCAGGAGGCGACCGAGAACGCCCAGGAGGTGTACCAGCTGCTGGCCGACCTCACCGCCGCCAAGCGCGAAGCCCCCGGCGACGACGTCACCAGCGCGCTCATCGACGCCCACGACGACGAGACCGACTCCCGCCTGTCCGAGCAGGAACTCCTCGACTCGCTACTGCTGTTGATCGGCGCCGGGCACGAGACCACGGTCAACCTGCTCGACCACGCCGTCGTCAACCTGCTCGCCCATCCCGACCAGCTGGCCCTGGTCCAGGGCGGCGGCGCATCCTGGGGCGACGTGGTGGAGGAGACCCTGCGCCATCAGGCCCCGGTCGCCAACCTCATCATGCGTTTCCCGGTGGAGGACATCCACGACGCCGGCAGCGGCCTGACGTTCCGCCAGGGCGAAGCCATCGTCATCAACTACGCCGCCGCGGGCCGCGACCCTCACCTCCACGGCGAAGCCGCCGACTGCTTCGACGTCACCCGGCCCACGCGCCGCGACCACCTGTCGTTCGGGCACGGCGTGCACTACTGCCTCGGCGCGGAACTGGCCCGACTGGAGGGCCGGATCGCCCTGCCCGCCCTGTTCGACCGGTTCCCCGATCTGTCGCTGGCCGTGCCGCCCGGCGAGCTGCAGCCGCTCGAGTCCTTCATCTCCAACGGCCACCAGGCCCTGCCCGTCCACCTCCACAAGCCGGGCGACCGTACGACGGCCGCCTGAGGCGCCGCTGCGACGCGGTCGCGAACCCTGTTGAACAGGGCGCTCTATGTCCCGGAAACACCCCCTCCGCCCAAGGCCCTGCGGCTCCCAGCAGCTCCGCCCCGGCCGACCTCGCCGAGACCGGGTCCTCCAGCAGCACGCCGCTGATCGCCGGCACGGCTGCCGTCGCGGTTCTCGCCGGTGGTGCCATCCTCCTGGCCACCGGTGAGCGCCGCACCGCACGCCACTGACCCGACCGCTGACCGCTCCGACCGTGCCCGCTGTTCACCCGAACCGCGGGCACGGCCGCGACCCGCAGCGGGCCTCCCTCTGCGCCACCTCGAAGCGGAACCCCCGCACGGCCGCCTGAGGCGTGCGCGTCCTGTACCGGTGGGAAATGCCCGGTGCTCGCCTGTTCGCGGGGAACACGGACAGGTAAGTCAAGCCTTACTTTCGTGGGAATTTGGCCTCATAGTGGAGGGCCACATCGAGAGGAGGCCGGCTGTTGCCGCAGTTCAACGAGGTCTACGACACCGCCGCACGCCAGGTCGAGGTGGAGCAGGCGCACGTGTCCGCCGTATACGGGCTGCTCGACGAGCGGCTTGCGGACGTGCGGGCCCAGCTGACGGACGTGCTGAGGTCCTCGGCCGACAGCCCGGGCGAGGTGTACGCGCGCGACGTCGCCGCCGACCGTCTGGTGCGGCAGCTTCGCCGGCTCGAACGGGCCGAGGAGGGGCTGTCGTTCGGCCGGATCGACGGCGCGGACGGAACCGTCCTGCACATCGGGCGGATCGGCCTGCACACGGACGACCGCGAGCTGCCGCTGCTCGTCGACTGGCGCGCGGATGCGGCACGGCCCTTCTATGCGGCGACGTCCGTCCACCCGATGGGACTGCGGCGGCGCCGTCACCTGCGTGTCGAGGACCGTACGGTACGCGCGGTGAGCGACGAGCTGCTGGACGGTTCCGTCCCGACGGCCGACGACGTCGTGGGCGACGGGCCGTTGACGGAAGCGCTGGAGACGCGTCGCACGGGGCGGATGCGTGCGGCGGTGGCGACGCTGCAGGCCGAGCAGGACGCGATCGTCCGTTCTCCGCACCGGGGGGTGACGGTGGTGCAGGGCGGCCCCGGCACGGGCAAGACCGTGGTCGCGCTGCACCGGGCGGCGTACGTGCTGTACGCATTTCCGCGTGCTGCCGAGCGCGGCGTCCTGGTGCTCGGGCCGAACGCGCGGTTCCTCGACTACGTCTCTCAGGTTTTGCCCTCACTCGGGGAGAACGACGTGGTCCTGGCGACGTGCGGGGAGCTGGCCGGCGTGGTGCCTGCCGCCGTGGAGCCGTCCGATGTGGCGCGGCTCAAGGGGAGTTCCGTGCTGGCGGAGGCGCTGGCGGGTGTGGTGCGCTCCCGGCAGGCGCCGGGCGGCGGCTTCGCCGTGCGTGTGGGGCAGGAGTGGGTCCGTCTGGAGAGCGGGGATGTCGCGGGCGCGCGGGACGCGGCCGTGGCGAGCGGCCTGGCGCACAACCGTGCGCGGGCCGTGTTCAAGGAGCGCTTGGTCGGCGCGGTCACGGACGCGCTGGAACGCGGTGCCGTGGAGGCCCTTGAGCACATCGACGCCGAGGTCGCGACGAGCACGGGCATCGACCTCGACCGGGCCGCCGAGGCCGACCTGCGCGCTCTCGGTTTCGACGGCGCACCGGCCGCGGGACCGGCCGAGGAGTTCGACGCGGACGCCGTCCGGGCGGACCTCCGGGACGACGCCCACGTCGACCGCGCCGTCGAGTCCCTCTGGCCGCGATTGACACCCGAAGCCGTGGTACGTGCCCTCCTGACGGACGCTCGCGTGATGGCCGCGCATCTGCCGTCGCTGACCGGTGCGGAACGGTCCCGGCTGTTGTGTTCCCTTGACGCCCCGTGGGCCAACGCCGATGTACCGCTGTTGGACGAGGCGGCGAGCCTGGTGTACGGCCCGCCGGAGCGGACATTCGGGCACGTCGTCGTCGACGAGGCCCAGGAGCTCACCGCCATGCAGTGGCGGATGGTCGTGCGCCGGTGCCCGGCCAGGTCGATGACGCTGGTGGGCGACTTCGCCCAGGCAGGCCCGGCGTCGACCGCCCGTGACTGGACCGAGGCGCTGGGCCCGCATCTCGGCACCCGGTTCGCCCTGCACACCCTGACTGTCGGTTACCGCACCACGGACGAGATCCTGGCGGCCACCCGGGGCCTGCTCTCGCGGATCGCCCCCGGTCAGACGCCGAGCCGGTCGATCCGCCACGGCGACCTTCCACGCACCCTCACCGCGCTCCCGCACACGCTCGCCACCACCGCGGCGGGGGAACTCCGGGCCCAAGCCGCGGCGTACCCGGGCGACTTGCTCGGGGTGATCTGCGCGGACGCCAGGGTGGACGACCTGGCGTCCGCCGGAATCGCACGGTGGGCGCGCCTCGTTCCGGTATCCGAGGCCCGCGGCCTGGAGTTCGACGCGGTCCTCGTCGTCGGCCCGGAGGAGATCGTCGCGGCCCGTCCCAGTGGCGAGCGGGACCTGTATGTCGCCCTCACCCGGGCCACCAAGAGGCTCTGCACGATCGCCATCCGGCCCGCGTGACAGAACCACGCGCACTGATCACCTACGAGAGGCAATCGACCATGACGAGATGATCGACGCGGCCCACGGATCTGCGCGTGGGCCCAGCGGCCATCCGTGACGTCCTGGAGCGCGCGCACAGCCTGGCGGAAGGCGGCCGCCGCCACGTCGCCGCGGGGGAGTGGCCGGCCTTGTGCACGCAGACGAACAGCACCTCGCGGACGGTTGTCACGACGACTCCGCGGACTATGGCTGTTGGCGGGCGGGCTGGAATAGTTCGACGAGGTTGCCGGCGGGGTCGGCGAGCAGGATTTGGCGTCCACCGGGGCCAGTGACCAGCTCGCTGCGGAAGGACAGTCCGGCGGTGCGCAGTCGGTCGATCTCGGCGTCGAGGTCGCTGACGATGAGATGGATGCGGTTGCGGCCACTGGAGGCGGCGTCTGCGGGTGTGGCCCGGGCGCCGGAGCTGGTCGGCCCGGACAGCAGCAGTCGCAATGGGCCGCGGATGACGTCGGCAAAGGCGGGCGCCGCGTTGCTGTGCACGGTGAAGCCGAGGTGAGTGGTGTAGAAGTCGACGGCGGCTTGGACGTCGTCGACGAGGTAGCGGACGCCGGCAAGCTGGTCGGGCGCGGTCATGGTTGAACCTCCGGGTGCGGGCTGCGGGTGAGGACAGCCAGCAGGTAGCGGATGCGGGTGTCGATCTCCGTGGCGGCGCGATGAAAGGCCTGGTAGCTGTCCTGGCCGGCGTCACCGGCGGTGGCGGGGTCGGGGACGCTCCAGTGGACCGTCCGCGGCTGGTCGGGGAATTCGGGGCAGACCTCGCGGACCCTGTCGCACAGGCTGATCACGTAGTCGAACCGGCGCCGGGCCACCGCGTCCAGATGCCGGGGACGCTGGGCGGCGATGTCGATGCCGTAGTCCTCGCGCAGTACCCGTACGGCGTTGGGGTGGATGCGCTGTTTGGGGTCGCTGCCGGCGCTGGTGACGTCGACGTGGCCGGCGGTGTGGTGGCGCAGCAGGGCCTCGGCGATCGGTGAGCGGGCGCTGTTGCCGGTACACGCGAACAGCACGCGGGGCCGGCCCTGCCGTGCGGCGGCCGGTGGCGGCAATGAATCGGGGTCCTGGGCCGGGGGCCGGCCGGGATGCAGCGCCGGGTGCAAGGCGGCACCGGCGGCGGCCAGCGCGCCCCCACAGCGATCCAGGTCCAGGTGGTAGTAGCTGTCGCGGCCGTCGAAACTGCTGCGACGGGCGGTAACCAGCCCGCTGTGGCGCAGCAGCCGCAGGTGGTACGAGACCAGGTTCTAGGGTTGGCCGACCAGGCCGGTCAGCTCACGGACACGGTAGTCGCTCGCGGCCAGCGCGGTCAGCAATCGCCACCGAAGCGGGTGGGCGGCCAGCCGTACGAACGCCGGGGTGGCATGACCCGAGGGCACCATGACCACATGGTACATCAAACCAGTTTGATGTATTTCCGGGAGGACTCTCGCTGAGCGGTCCCAAGCAACGCGACGTCCCCGAGACCACAAAGCGTGAACACGCGCTGCACGCTGCCCTCCACCGACTTGGGCCGTCACTGTGGAGGAGATGCAGTACGAGCCGACGAGCACCGGCCGCATGGCGCTGGGCGAACCGCTGTTACCTCAGCAAGGGATTCCCTGCCGGCGCAGCCAGTCACACTGGGTTTCCCCGGAGGTCTTGCCGCCGTCGTAGGCGCGGGGGTCTTTGTACCCGGGCCCGACAGGCTCGTTCTCCTCGAAGACTCCGTCGCCGTCGATGTCGCCTCCGCCGGGTGTGATCTGCGCGCCCTCCGGGAAGCGGCAGGCCGCTCGGTCGGCCGGGTCCGTCGTGCACCTGCCCGGCCCCTGTTGCGGTTGCTGCTGTTGCGATCGGGGCTGCTGTTCCTGCTGTTGACCGGGTTCGGCTTCGTGTGCTGCGGCCTTTGCCCGAGCGGTCTCAGCAGCCTTGCTCTGGGCCACGGCCTGCTTCTCGACTGCGTCTGCCGCGGGAGCGGGTGAAACTATCCAGGCCGCCACCGGGCCGGCCTGGGGCGAGGAGGATTCCGTGCTGCCGCACGCCGCGATAGGGACAACGGCGAGCGCCGCAACGAGGGCACAGGTACCGAGGTGCTGGCGATGCCGGTGTCTGCCGTTCATGACACGCCCTGCGCTGTAGGGGTAGCAAACCGCTTGGTCCGAGGTCGGGGGCGACGTCGTCCCGTCGTGCCCGGCTCTCGACTTCGCTTTTGGTCGCCGGGTCCGCGCGGCTGGGTCCATTATCTCCCCGACAGTCGTCGTCGGCCTCAGCCCAAGGAGGGGCTCGGAAAGCGTCACTCTCCCCGTCCGGCCGCCTGGAGCGTGCGGCGTTCCCGGCCCGTGTCGTGCTGGGCAGCGAGCGTGCTGTACGGGACAGTCGCCGTCGAGGAGGCGGCCAGGCTGACGGCACGGTCCTTCGAGAGCTGCGGCATCTGAACGTCAGAGGCGGTTTTCGAACCCGGATGTCCGCTGCCCGAGGGGTTGCGCTCTGAAAACGCGGCGATGCCGCCGCCCCAAGGGACGACGGCACCAGCCAGACTCAGTGCGCCGGTCAGTACCCGACGTACAGGTCCCAGTCCCACCACGACTCCTGGCAGTCGTAGATGCGCCACATACCCTGCGCGACCCCGTCGCTGCCGACCTTCTCGCACTCCTCCCGAGTCCAGAAGTCGTCATAGAACTCCATGTTCCCAGCAGCCTTCACCCCAGCCACCGACACGGAAGCCGGGGCCTGCGCGGGCTCGGCCGCTTGCGCCGGCGCCGCCAGAGCCCCCAGCCCCAGAACGGCACCGATACCAACACCGGTAAGAACACGGCGAATACGCATGGATTCCCCCATGAATCGCTGCTTCCCCCCGACAGCACTTGCCGCGAGGGGCGGCTGGCTTCGCCAACCAACGATCACGCTAGGTCCGGCCCCAACTCCCGTCACCCTCAGACGTCTCAGGGCGAGATGCGGATCTCGATCTGTGTGACCGGCAGTTGCCAGAAGTTGCCAGAAGTTTCCAGAGCTCCCGACCGCTCTGGCCGAGGGCTTCCGCACAGCATGACCAACTGATCCACGGCGAGACGTACCACGCCCGCACCGCCAGCGCCAACGGGATCCCGTGGACCGTCAGTTGGAAGCTCGTACGGACGCCGGAGTGCCACTTCCCGGACCCGGTGCCGCCCGAGCCCGGCGCCTACCTCAGCGACGTCGTCGCGCTGCCGGGGGACGTCGTACGCGCGTACGGCGAGCACACCTTCAACCACGGCGAGGTGGACAACGAGCCCGCCGACGAGTACATACGCCTGGACTGGAACGGCACCCGCTGGACCAAGCAGCCGGACGCGAAGGGAGACTGCGCCGGCCGTGTCCCCGCGGTCCGCGACGGTGAGCGCGTGCTGCTGTGATCGTCAGCCTGAAGCGCTGAAGGTGGCCACACTCTTCGCCCTGAAAATCACTCGTGCTCCGACGGTCGAGCTGCTGCAGTTGCGGCGTCCAGGGCTGCCAGGTTGAAGCCGGCGTCTGTGAGCACCGTTGCCGCCACACCACGACCGACCTGTGCAAGCCCAACGAGCAGGTCGTCGCAGTCGATGGTCACAGAGCCGGCTCGCTCGGACCGTGTCTCCGCGATGGCGATTGCCTTGCGGGAGTAGGGCGTCCATGCGATCCGCTCGGCCGCCTGGGAAGCGCCCATACTCAGCCGGGTTCCGACGGACTGGTGGACGAACTCGGGTGAGACGCCGGAAGTCTGCAGAAGCCGGGTGGCGCTGTTGCTCTCGGCGGTGAGGCCCCACAAGAGGTGTTCGGTGCCGATGTAGTTGTTGCGATGCTGCACTGCACCCTGCTTCACATGGGCCATCGCTCGGCGGAGGTCTTCCGTCATCGTCTCGGGGCTGTAGCGCTTGTGGGGTGCGTGAAAGCGCTGCTGCGCTGCCTGCCGGGTCACGCCCAGAGCTGCGCCGATGTCCGTCCACGAGCAACCGTGCATCCGGCAGTGCTCGACATAGTCCTCGACCAAATCGTCTGCCAGAGCCTGTAGTTGTCCTGCGAGCTGCGCGGCGACCGTCAGCAGTTCCAGCCAGTCCGGCTGTTCCTGTCCGCCCGGGCGGTGTGCGGTGTCGCACGTTCGGTCTACTTCTGCGATGAGGTCGTCCAGGTCCAGAAGCGGCATGAGGCAAGTACGCCTTGACAATTCGAGATTGTCAAGGCGTACTTGCCTCATGGTTGCTCGTGAGTGCTGCCACGCAGGGACGGGCCGAGGCCCAACGCGCCGTCAGGCGCAGCCGCGCACCCAGTGCCAGCCGATGAAGGTGTGCCGAAGGGTCACGTCGAGCCGGCACGAGGCGGTGCCGTCCCCGTTCAGCTGCACGGCGGAGTCGTGGGTGTTGGCGTACCAGTCGCCGGTGAGGTCGAAGATCCCGCGGTAGCCGAACTCCGCGTGGGCGGCGGCGCTTGCGCCGGGGCAGGTCCCGGCGCAATCCCCGGTCTGGCTCGCACCCGCGAGGGACCAGCCTCCGTCCCACGGTTCGCGGTTCCAGTCGTGCCGCGCGGTGGTGTTGACGTCGCGCACCTTGCTGTCGACGTTCTCCCAGGTGGAGGTGGTGTACAAGGCGGTCATCAGGATCCCGCAGCAGTCGTACATCGCCGACCAGGTGCGCAGCTCCCGGCGGTCGGCCGCGGTGTCCCGCCGCCCGTCTGAAGCGGGCACGAACCGGACCGGGCCCAGGCGCGGCTTGCAGTCATCGCCGACGCTGACCTCCTGCCGGACGGCCATCCCGGCCGGAGGCGCGGGCAGCGCGCCCGTCACCCGGAACTGCCCGCACGCCTTACCCTGCCGTGCGGTGCCGGACCGCGCGTCCGGGACCGGAGCCGCGGCGGCGGAGGCGCTCAGCGGCGTCGACAGCACGAACACGGCGGCCATGATCAGCGATAGCAGCGGCAACGAGCGCAGCGACAGTAAGCGGCTTCGCATCCTTTACCTTTCTCTCTTCGGGCGACCGGCAGCCTACCGGCCGGTAGCACACCCCTGCCCCGGCCCTCGACGATCAGCTCAGCCCAGCAGCTCGGCGCCGGTCACCGGCTCGCACCGCGGCTGCTGGGTGGCCACAGGTGATCATCGGCAGGCACCGCCGGCGTAGCGCCGGAGCGCGCACAGGAAATGTTGTCCGCTTCCTGGCGAGTTGCTGGTCGTACGCTGGCCGGCCGCTTGACCGCCTGTGCCTAGGGTCGTTGACGTTCCGCAGGCCCGGATCGCGAACTGCGTACGGGCCCCGGCTGCTTGAGGCCCATCCCCACAACCCCGTGGAGTTTCCATGAACGCCAAGACCCGCGCCGCTCTGGCCGCCCTGCCCACCACCGTCGTGCTCTTCGGCCTGGTCGGCTGCGGTGGTTCCGACGCCGGTGATTCCGCCGACAACACCCAGGCCACCACTGCGCCCGCCGCGGGCGGGGAGGCGAACGCGGAAGCCGAGGGGGGTGACGCGGTGGAGACGCCGTTGACCGGCGAGGCGAAGCAGAAGGCCGAGGCGGCGGCGCTGAAGGCATATCCGGGCACCGTGGTGAAGTCCGAGGAGGACGCGGAGAACCCCGGCCTGTACGCGGTGGAGATCAAGAAGTCGGACGGCACCGAGATCGAGGTCTACCTCAACCCTGACACCTACAAGGTCGTCAAGACCAAGGACGAGGCCGGCGACGAGGACGGCAGCTGACCCGCGTGCCAGGGGAAGCGAGCGGTCGGCTGCCCCGGCCGGAAGGCCGGCCGTGACGGCGGGCCCCGGCCCCGCCGTGCACCGCTGGTACCGGTACGTGCGACAGCGTTCGCCCTGGACGGCAAGGCGATGCGTGACTACTCCACTCGTTGCGGCCGGGCTGTGTGAGTCTGACGCCATGCAGGTGTTGCTCATCGAGGACGATGAACGGATCGCCGGCCCGCTGGCGGAGGGGCTTGGCCGGTACGGATTCACCGTTGAGCGGGCCCGTACCGGGGCCGCCGCGCTGGCGGCGCCCGAGCCGGAGATGGTGCTGCTCGACCTGGGCCTGCCTGACATGGACGGCATCGACGTGTGCCGGGCCCTGCGGCAGCGCTCGAACGTACCGATCATCATGATCACCGCGAGGGGTGAGGAGATCGACCGGGTCCTCGGCCTGGAGCTCGGCGCGGACGATTACCTGGCCAAGCCGTTCGGCGTACGGGAGTTGGTGGCTCGCATCCGGGCCGTCACCCGCCGCACTCGTCCGCCCGTCATGGTGCAGCCCGCGCGGGCGCCCGGTACCGGCCACGCCGCACCCGTGGACGCCGCCCAGCACATAGGTCCGCTGACCATTGACCGCCGCACCCGCCAGGTCCACCTCGCAGGCCGGGCCGTCGCCCTGGCGCCGAAGGAATTCGACCTGCTTGCCCACCTCGCCCAGGACCCCGGCGCGGTCTGCTCCCGCCAGCAGATCGTGGACCAGGTGTGGGACCCGCACTTCTTCGGCCCCACCAAGACCTTGGACGTGCACGTGGCCGCCCTGCGCCGCAAACTGGGCGACCCGGCGTGGATCGAGACCATTCGCCGGGTCGGCTTCCGCCTGCACGTGCCCGACGGGACCACGCCGACGGCAGACTCCGTCCGCGGGCACGACGAGACCCCCTGGTGACCCGCCGACTGCTCGCCAGCTACCTCGGCCTGGTCCTGCTGGTCCTGCTGGGTCTGGAGATCCCCTTCGGCCTCGTCTACGCCCGAGGCGAGCTGTCCCGCTTCTCCAACAGCATCGAACGCGACGCCGGAATGCTGGCCGAACTCGCCGAGGAACGCATCGAGGAAGGCGACACCGCCGAACTGCCCGAACTGGCCACCGACTACGCCGGCGAGCGCGGCGCCCGCGTCGTCATCGTTGACCGGACCGGCACCATGCTGACCGACTCCGCCGGTACCCACGGCGCCGACCTGTCCGCCGAACCGGACATCGCCGCCGCCCTGCACAACCAGCCCACCGTTGGCACCCACCACGACCCGGCCACCGGCACCGAGACCCGCTACGCCACCATGCCGGGCTCCTCCGGAAGCACCATCCGCGGCGCACTGCGGCTCAGCTACCCCACCACCGTGCTGACCGACCGCATCCACGACATCTGGCTCACCCTCGCCCTGACCGGCCTGGGCATCCTTGCCGCCGTCGCACTGATCGCCTTCGCCCTCGCCCGCTGGATCGTCCGCCCCGTGCACGCCCTGGAACGCGCCACCGCCCAACTCGCCGATGGCAGCCTGACCGAGCCGCCCGCCGCCCACGTCGGCCCACCCGAACTGCGCCGCTTGGCCGCCTCCTTCACGGCCACCGCCACCCGCCTGCAGCATTTGCTCCGTGCCCAGCGCGCCTTCGCCGCCGAAGTTTCCCACCAGCTGAAAACCCCGCTGACCGCGCTGCGGCTGCGCCTGGAGAACTTCGAGCCCCACCTCGACCCGTGCGCTCACGACAGCCTTGAGGAGGCCATCGGCGAGACCGAGCGCCTCGGCCGTATGATCCATGGGCTGCTCTCCCTGGCCCGCCTGGAAAGCACCGCGACCACTCCTGCGACCTCCACACCGTGGTGGCCGACCGCGCCGCCACCTGGAGCCCCTTCGCCGCCGAACAGCACGTCCGCATCGCCGTAGCCGGCCGGTCATGGTGCCAGGTCTGGGCCATCCCTGGAGCGCTGGAGCAGATCATCGACAACCTGCTCGCCAACGCCTTACGTGTCTCACCCCCCGGCACCACCATCACCCTCGCCACGACAAGCACGCCCCAGGCAGCCGAGCTCCACGTCATCGACCAAGGGCCCGGCATGACCGAAAGCGAACGCCGACGCGCCTTCGACCGCTTCTGGCGCGCCTCCGACACCCACCATGACGGCACCGGCCTCGGCCTGCCCATCGTCGAACAGCTCACCCGC
The DNA here is from genome assembly GCF_052245475.1 of Streptomyces sp. 7N604. NCBI lineage: Bacteria > Bacillati > Actinomycetota > Actinomycetes > Kitasatosporales > Streptomycetaceae > Streptomyces > Streptomyces sp. 7N604. Next base: position 186,614 of record NZ_JBQQBX010000016.1, read on the forward strand.
GCCAGCGGTGGCCACATCACCCTCGAACCCGCGCCCGGCGGCGGCCTCGACGCCGTCGTCCGCCTCCGCCCCGTCACTATCAGCAGCCCGCCTCGACCCCAGGCCCCCGCCACCTCGCCGGCCCCGGACAGCAACCAGGAGCTTCAACAGACCAACGTGGCTCGAATCGAGCCGCTACTTCCTGACCGAACGCCGAAACGGGGCGGCGGTGGCGGCGGCGGTGGCGGGATCATCGCGAGGTGATCGATGCGATCGCCTGGAAGTACCGGACCGGATCGCCGTGGGTTCACCTGCCCGGAGAAGCACGGCAACTGGAGGGGCGTCTACACCCGGCTGCGGATGTCGGCCGTCGACGGCACGTGGGAGCGGGTGTTTACCGCGCTGATGGCCCAGGCTGATGCTCTGTGCCCGGCTGCGGGAGCACGGACCGCCCTGGCTCTGGGGGCGTGTCCGGCATCACAGGGCGTCTCGCCTGACGGGGGGAATGCCGCGACCGCCGGGACGGTTGGCACCTGCACGCATTCAATGCGTGTGCACATACCGTCTGGTACCCAAGAGGAGCACCCCCGTGACCGTCTCTGCCCCCTCCGCCTCCCGCGCGGCCGAGATCCTGTCCCGGCCCGTCATGCTGAACGGCCTGACCGTCCCGAACCGCATCGTGATGGCGCCGATGACGCGCATGTTCTCCCCGGGCGGCGTCCCCGGTGAGGACGTGCGGTCGTACTACGCCCGTCGCGCCGCCGCGGGTGTGGGCCTGATCGTCACCGAGGGGACCTACGTCGGCCATGAGTCGGCCGGGCAGAGTGACCGTGTGCCGCGGTTCCACGGTGAGGAGCAGCTGGCGGGGTGGGCGGAGGTCGCCGAGGCCGTTCACGCGGCGGGCGGCACGATCGTGCCGCAGCTGTGGCACATCGGCATGGTGCGCAAGCAGGGCGACCCGCCCTACGCCGACGCCCCCGCCGTCGGCCCCTCCGGCATCCGCGTCGACGGCACCGAGGGCACCGGCAAGGCGATGACCCGACGCGACCTGGACGACGTCATCGGCGCCTTCGCCGAGGCCGCCGAGGCCGCCGAGCGCATCGGCTTCGACGGCGTCGAACTGCACGGCGCCCACGGCTACCTCCTCGACCAGTTCCTGTGGGCGGGGACGAACCGCCGTACCGACGCCTACGGGGGCGACCCCGTGGCCCGTACGACGTTCGCGGCCGAGATCGTGGCCGCGGTCCGCGAGACCGTCTCGCCCGACTTCCCGGTGATTTTCCGCTACTCGCAGTGGAAGCAGGAGGCCTACGACGCGAGGCTCGCCGAGACCCCGGAGGAGCTGGAGGCGATCCTGACCCCGCTCGCCGCGGCCGGCGTCGACGCCTTCCACGCCTCCACCCGCCGCTACTGGCTCCCGGAGTTCGAGGGCTCGGATCTGAACCTGGCGGGCTGGACCAAGAAGCTCACCGGCAGGCCCACCATCACCGTCGGCTCGGTCGGCCTCGACGGCGACTTCATCCGCGGCTTCATGGGCGAGGGCGCCCCGGTCCAGGGCATCGACAACCTCCTCGACCGGCTGGAGCGCGACGAGTTCGACCTGGTCGCCGTCGGCCGCGCCCTGCTCCAGGACCCGGAGTGGGCGGCGAAGGTCCTGGGGGACCGGTTCGAGGAGCTGAAGCCGTACGACGCGGCGGCGCTGAAGACGCTGAGCTAGGCGGCTTCGTTTGGATCACCGGGCTGACCGGAGGAAGATGCCCGTGACGTGGAGTCCGGTCAGATCGATGGTCGCGGTCTTCTCGTAGCGGGCGGGGGCGCCGCGCCACTGCTTGAGACGGTTGATGCACCGCTCGACGGTGTTGCGCTGCTGAGAGGCCTCGCGGTCGAAAGCAGGTGGCCTGCCGCCACGACTGCTCCGTCAGGACCGGATCCGGCCTGGTCCAGGCCGTCCGCGGCGGCGGGGAACTCGCAGACGTGCCATCACATCGGCGAAGGCGGGCGCGTCACCGGCCTGGACGGCGGTGAGGTGGAAGGCCAGGGGCCGGCAGCGGGCCGTCGCCTGCGAGACGGATCTTCGTGGTCAGTCCGCCGCGGGACCGGCCGATCGCGTGGTCGTCCGGCTCGCCGGCCGGGGCTCCTTTTTGCGAGCCCCGGCCGCGGGCTGGTGAGCGCGCACGATGGTCGAGCCCACCGAGACAGCCCAGTTCAGATCCTCGTCAGCATCAGCCTGGGCCATCAGCGCGGTGAACACCCGCTCTCACCGCAAGCCCTCAGGGGAGCGACCACGACCGGCCGCCGGCCCCGCATCGCCAGGAATAACCAGCACCCTGTCGCGACTTGGCCCCGAACATGACCGCCACACCATTCAACCCACGCACGCTGCTCGCGGAAAGCCGACTCGGTGTCCTCGCAACGATCAAGTCGGACGGCCGCCCCCAGCTTTCCCCCGTCATGCCCTTCTACGACCAGGAGGCCGGTGTCATCTACGTTTCGATGACCGAGGGACGAGCCAAGACGGCGAATCTGCGCCGTGACCCACGAGCCACGCTGGAGGTCACCAGCCCCGACGGCGGGGCGTGGGCCACTGCCGAGGGCACGGCGACACTCACCGGACCGGGAACCGACCCCCACGGTCCCGAGGTCGAGGCACTGGTGGACTACTACCGCCTCGCCGCCGGGGAGCACCCGGACTGGGACGAGTACCGGTCGGTGATGGTGTCCGACCGTAGGGTGCTCATGGCGATGACGGTCGACCACGTGTACGGCGCCAAGATCCGCTGACCGCCCGCGACGGCCCCGGCAATCCGCCCCGCGATTCCGGGGCCTTCGCATGCCCGCCGCGCATGCCGGGTCTGTCCAAAGAACGGTGTAACTCGGGGTGGGTGAGTTACACCGTTACTTGGTGGACAGACCCAGTTGACCTGCCGGTGGGCGATCAGGTAGCACGCGAGACGGCGGGTGTTGTCTGCTGGTCTGGTGGCCGTGGCCCTGATCTACCCCGTACGAGGGGCCCCAACGCGCCCTCTCTTGGCGCCCCCTGCGCCCCCCAGCAGGCAATTAGTCACATTGCATCCACGTCGCTACCACGGTTTTCTAGGGGCTGGCACAGCCAGGCGCGGCCGCGGTCCTGGAGATAGTGGTCTCTCACCATGGAGGTTTCCGTGCGCCCGACCCATCGCCTCACCGCCAAGATCGTCGCTGCCGCACTCGTGGTCGCGGGCGGCCTGATCGCTCTCCAGCCCAGCGCCTCGGCGGCACCCGCACACGCCGCCACGAGCATGCACACGCAAGCCACCGCAGCCGTGACAGGCTCGGTGGGCATCGGCCTGTCGGCCGGCGGCACGATCACGATCCCCGGCGCGAAGTTGTCCGCCGGAGCCACCCTCGACACCGGCATCCAGGTATCGGCAGTCGCCCGGGTGACCAACAACACCGACGCCACCCTGGTCTTCTCCGGCGGCGGCAGCGCCAGCGTCACCGTCGCGCCCGGCACCTCGGCGAGCGTCAGCGCCCTCGCCAGCGGCAGCTTGAAGATCCGCGTCGCGTAGCGGACGGACACCCTCGAGTGCCGGCGGTTCCTGGAACTCCCGGGAACCGCCGGCACGACTCCGCACCCACCACGGCCGCTGCCCCCACCGGGCGACACTGATCGTCCACTCGCAGTCGTGAAGGCAACTGCCGACTGTCAGGCAAGAAAATCCGAGGTCACCGCCCTCCAGCCACTGCTGGAGGTGTCGCGCCGTCGTTCTGCCACCCGTCGCCGTCCGTACCGATGACGCTGAGCGTGATGGCGAAGCCGCCGCCCGCGTAGATCGTGCTCCGTCTCTGGGCCTCCCAGAGATGTACGCGGGAGAAAGCTTTCCGTTCGTCCGTGACCATCAGCGCGTCCAGATGGCTCCTAGGTCGTCACGTGCTTACGACTCGTCGTTCACCCAGAGCTGCCACTTGCCGCTGCTGGTCGGCCGGCACTCCCACTCGGAGTAGACGGAGTTCTTCCCGTCGTTGTAGCAAGCCCTGTGGGTGCGGTAGGTGCCGACGTAGATCCACGAGTTGGCGATCGGTGCGGCGGCGGTCGTCGTGCTCGTGTCGGAGGAGGCGGGTGTCGCCTGCGCGGTGGCGACGGTACCACCGGTCAGCAGGGCGGCTCCCATCGCGGCACTGGCGAGCACAAGTCGAGTACGCATGTTTCCCCTTGAGGTCGAAGTGTTGCTGTCGGCGTGATCCTGAGGCAGGAAGTGGACCGAGGGGAACAGCGATCCGATGTCCTGGACGTACTTGGCGTGTCCCGGACGCCCTGCTTGGTGTCCACGCTGGTCAGCGTCCTGTCCCGCCGACGGTGTCCGTGCGTCGTCCGCATATCGCGACCGCGGAAGCCGTAGCTCGTGATGGGAGCCACAGCCCGTCCTCTGCGGGCATCGTGATTGGCGCGGATCGCCATTGACGGCTCGCACGACGACCACGATGATCAACTTCATGGCAAACCTGGGGGGTTGGGAACTCGGAGAAGTCCATGACTTACCCGCATTCATGGAATTGCTGCGCCAACTGAAGAAGGATTCCGCACTGTCGTACCGGCAGCTGGAAGAGCGCGCAGCAGACGTGGGGGACGTGCTGCCACGCAGTACCGCCTCCAGCATGCTGAGCCGGGACGTTGCACCGCGACCTGACCAACTGGCTGCCTTCGTGAAGGCCTGCGGGGAAGGGGAACGGGTGGCGCAGTGGCTCCAGGCCCGGGACCGAATCGCCGGTCAGCAGGTGAGCGAAGCCTGTAAGGCAGAACCGGCTCGGCGGGGCCCGCTCATCAGGCCGCCGCGCAGGGGCACAGCACTGGGTGTGTTGGTGGCCGTCCCGGTCCTAGCCGCTGTCGGCGTCTGGATGCTGGCTGCTTCCGGCGAACCGGCAGGAGATGCCGGGGCGGACCGGAGTGTGGGGTCCGCGTCCCCTGGCGTCAGGTCGGCACTGCTGAGCGGCTGGGTACGCATCCGCCCGGTCACGGCTCCCGATCTGTGCCTGACCGACGGACGGGTCCTGGACCGCCGGTACACCCCACTGGTGGCCGTTCAGCGGCGGTGCAGCAAGGTGGCACCGCAGGCCACCAAGCTGGAGCCGATGGGCGGGGACACGTACCGGATCCAATGGCATCATCCCGACTACGGCAAGGGCTGCCTCAAGGCACTCGATGAGGGCGCCGGTGCCGGGTTGCTGGAGCCGTATGACGACTGCGCGCAGGCCAGCCGGTTCCACCTCGAACCGTCCGGACCGTACGCAGGCGGCAGGTATGTCCTTCGCGTGGCCGGACAGGGATGTGTGGGGATCAAAGCCTCCGACACCTCCGAGGGAACCGAGGCAGTGATGGAGCGGTGCGTGGGCAAGGGGGGGCAAGTGTTCTTCATCGAGCCTGCATCTGCATCCTGACCCGCGAGCGCCGCCCGGCGCCGCCGGACGCCGCGTGCGACGGCGGTGGTGAACCGGTGGCTGCATGAGCTCCCGGCCGGCGGGGCGCCGGCGCCGAGCTCGTGCGTGCACGACTACCTTGAGCTGGATCGGGCGGCCACGGCAGAGGGCACGCGGTGGCTGCCGCCGCGCCGGTAGGGCGAGCCGCTGATGGTGACCGAGCCGATCTTCCGGAGCTGCGCGCTCGCCCGCCGCCTCGGTCATCAGTGCGGGAGGCAACTACGATCTCGCCATGGCCAAGCTATTCACGCACCGATTGCGAGTGCGCTACAGCGAGTGTGACCAGCAAGGCGTGGTGTTCAACGGTCACTACCTCTTCTACTACGACGTCGCCGTGACCGAGCTATTGCGAGAAGTCATCGAGGACTACGCGTCCATGGTCGAGGGCGGAGCCGATCTGGTCGTGGCAGAAGCGCGGATTCTCTACCGCCTGGGGGCGCGCTTCGATGAGCTGCTCGACATTGAGATGCCCATCACCCATCTCGGAACAACCAGCATGATCGTGCGCCCGGTGTTCAAGGTCGGTGAACGGGTCATCGCAGAAGGTGAAATACGGCACGTGTTCATCGATCCCGCGACCCACAGCAAGAAGGAGATGCCCACCACGGTTCGTGCGGCCCTCCAGCCCTACACCTCAGCAGGACAGTAGGACCAGCACATCAGCACGCGCTTCACCACCCGATGATCACCGCTGGGTCCCCCCGCCGCGAAAAGTGCACCGTCCGTCACGGAGCCGGGCCCTCACGAACCGCGTCCGTCAGGGACGTAGGCCGAGAGGGCCCGGGACCGCCAAGCTATCGGCACCCTGCACATGAGACTGCCCATCAGCTGCAGGGATGGAGCAACATGGCTCTCAAAACTGAGTGTCCGAGTGGCTCACATTCACCCTGCCGAAAACAGGTCAGCCGCCTCCCCGCACCGCGAACCGCCGTGTTCGGGACCTGCAGCTGAGGTGACCCATCGCGACGGTCAGCCTGTTCAGACATGTCGGAGCGTGTATTCCGCGCTGGCGTATGCACCACCCTGGAGATCGCACTCCGCCGAGTCCCCGTCTGGCGGAATGCTCGACGCGAAGGCTTCCGCGTCGTCCACGGGTGTGTATCCCAGAGCCGAGCCAGCCTCGATATCCCAGAACCGACGAGTGTTGGCGGAAACGGCATACACGGTCGTGAAGCGAACGCCCGGGGCGGTGAGAGCCGCGCGAACGAAACCGAGGCAGTCGCGCGGGCTCAGCCACGTGGCCAGATGGCGTCGCTCGGACGGCGCGTCTTCAAAGCTCCCGATACGCAGGCACACCACGGACAGACCGAACTTGTCCGCATACAGACGTCCCAGCGCCTCGACCGCTACCTTGCTCACCCCATAGAGGCCATCCGGACGCGGCGGCAGCTCGGCTGTGACGGTCTCCGAGACCGGATAGAAGCCGGTGAGGCGGTTACTGCTGGCGAGCAACACTCGCCCAACCCCTTGCCGACGTGCACCCTCCAGCACGTTATGCGTCCCCCGAACATTGCCGTCCAGCAGGTCCGGCAACGGCGCCTCATCCGGCACCCCGCCCAGATGCACCACCGCATCCGCATCCTCCAAGGCCGCTGTCACCGCCTCAACATCACGCAGGTCAAGCTGCCGCACCTCCTCGGCCGACGACTGCGCAACGAGGCCGACACGATCGACGAGCACCAGGCGCTCCACCTCACCGCGCAAACCGACCCGCACTGCCGACCCAACACGCCCGGCAGCGCCGGTGACCACCACAGTCCCAAGACCCGTTCCCATAGCGGCCACTCTGCCTCACACCGCCGACAGCTCGGCCGCAGAAGGTCTCGTCAAGACGGAACAGGAACTCCAACCCGACAGTGATCTACATCACCTCGACTGTCCGGGAATCGCGACACTGCGCGCAACCGTCGAAGCGAAACCGTTCTCGGCAAAGGCCCCGCTCAAATCGCTATACCAACTAACGGTGATCACCGTGAGGAGTCCGGGGATGCCGGGGCGGGTTACTGAGGTTGAACTCGTGGTGTCGTAGGGGGCTGACGGCTCCTGGTCCGTGCGGTATCACCTGGGCGATGCGGTATCCACAGGGTGGCGGGCTGTCTGTCGAACGGCAGCAGTTCCGCGAGC
>NZ_JBQQBX010000017.1:0-192743 GCF_052245475.1 Streptomyces sp. 7N604
CCCGGGAGCGCGTCATCGACGCGCGAGCTGAGAATCTCGGCGGCCTGGGTGTGTACCTGGAACAGCAGATCGTCGGGCAGCTGCTCCAGGTCGATGGGCAGCTCACGGCCGCGGATCGGGCCGTCGATCTCCTCCGGAGTGTTGAGGTCGACCTGCACCATGGCCGAGAGCTGGTCGGCGCGGGTCACCTCGTAGACGCAGGCGATACTGCCGGGATCACGGTGGCTGGCCAGGGCGCGGCGGGCGGCGTCCTGGGGGCTGGAGGCGGACAGTTGTATGCACCAGGTGACTTCGTACTCGCCTTGGCCCGCCGGGGCGGGGAGCGCTACGGGCTGCCAGTCCTGGCCGGGCAGGCGGGAGACCACGGTCAGGTGCGGGCGGCCGTCGGCAAAGGATTCAGCGGCCTCACGGTCGGCCGCCAGAACCAGGGTGGAGGTGGCCGCGCTGACGGCCCACTGACGGCGAGCATCGTCGTGCGGGCCGGTGACGATGGACGCGTCGCGCGGGCCGGGTGCGGGTACGGGTGCGGGCGACGGTGCGGGGACGCCGGTGTCGGTGCGAGCCGTCACGGTCGGCCGGCGGTGGAAGTGGGTGGTCATGGCAGGGTGACCCTTCAGCAGTCGTCGTGGTGGGTGCCGGGCATGCGGAACCTGGCTGGCACGAACGGTGGAAGGGCGGGCGGTTAGCCCCGCAACCGCAGGCCCACGCACGGTGGTTGCCGGGGGTCGCCGCAGACGGCCCCTGCCCCTCGCGCGCGGCTGTGTGCCGGGCACGAGGGGCAGGAACGGTGCGGGTCAGGCGGCTGGGAGGGGCTCGCTGGAATACCCGGGGTGCCGAACTGCTGGCTTCGTTCCGGGTCAGGCGGCAACGACCAGGCCGGCACGGAGTCCCTCGAGGCGGCCCAGGTACAGGGCGGTGGTGGACTTGCCGACGTACCCGGCCATCGCCGTGCCCCGTGGCGGCTTCCGCAAGGGCCCCTGCTCGGCTTCCAGAGCGGCGGCACGCCGGATGATCTCGCGCATCGACAGCCCCTTCTTGAAGTCGGCTCCGACCTGGATTTCGACCGCCGCGTACTCGGCGGCCTTCTTCGGGATCCGCCGCGCGGCGAGCACCAGGTCACCCACGCATCCCAGGACACAGAACATGCAGCTCAAACGCTGGTTACCCCAGTCGTACGCCTCGTGGTACGGCAGGCCGGACCGGGCGATCTCCCGCCACACCTCGGCGTCGCTCCAGCCGTGGATCGGCCGCCACGTCGTAACGTGCCGCTTCCCATTGCTCGCCGAACGGTCGATCTCCACCGGGGCCAGCTCAGCCCGCTGCTCGCTCTCCGCGGCCCGCTGCCCCAGGCAGTTCAGGATCCGCACCGGCCGCCCCAGGTGCGCCAGTTCGTTCGCCAGACGCGTGAACAGTGTCCAGATCGGGGTCCGCTTCAGGTCCGACGTGCACCAGCGCGCCGAGCTCGACGGCCACGCCGGGGGGACCTTCGCCGTGGCCGGGTCGCGGCCCTCCTCGCGGGCCTTGTCCTCCGCCTTCGCCTTGAGCTTGAAGAACCGCTCCACCACTCGTTCGAGGAGGTCACCGCCCTTGGCGCGCACGACCTCGAACCGGCGAACGCCCGACAGCCGCGCCTGCTCCTCGGCCAGCTTCTTCACGCCCTCCCACTCGATATCGTCCAGGTCCGCGTGCACCACGACGACCTTGTCGAGCATCCCCAGGGCCCTGGCGCGGCGGACCACGGAAGACAGCATCGCCTGACTGTCCTTGCGTACGAGCTGTTCAGCACAATCCGGTCTGCTTGGCGAATCAGCTCGTCGGGGACGGTCGTCGACGGCTCGTACGGCACGGACGGGTGGATACGCCGGACACGCTTCTTCTTCCGCACCGGTGCGGGGTCGTCGGGGAAGAGGGTGAGCTGATCAGTAGCCATGGAGGGGTCCTCACAAAGGGGTGTCGAACGGACGGAGGGCGGAGGGCGGTCGACGGCGGCCAGCCCGGGGTGCGGGGCACGGGAGGCCTTCAAACAGGCCGTGGGGTGCTCCGGGAGCCGGGAACGGCAAGCGGCGGAATTGGGCATGGGGTGCCCGGCGGCCGGGCCGTCGCCGCGTGCAATGACCGTGCGCGGGCAAGGGCTTAGGGCCGCAAGGCGGCTCCCCGGGGCGCGCAGTCCCGGGGGGGGCGGCTCGGGGCATGACAGGCACGGTGCGGCCCCGCACCGCACCCAGAACGGGGGCGGTGCGGGGCCGCATGGTTACTTGAAAAAGGGAAGGGACAGCTGGCCGGGGCATCCACGCCGAAGAGCTCGGAGTCGTGCGAGGTATTCGGGGGTGATGGCCGCACCATGCGGTGACGGCGGGAGTGGTGCAGGTCAGGCGGCTGCCGGGGCTCGCTCGAATGCCGGAGTGCCGAACTGCCTAGCTTCGTTCTGAGTCATCGAGGGGTCGATAACGGCGGGCACCGAGTAGATGGCGTGCCACCTCTCACTGGCGCGGCCGCCGGGTACGTCCTGGCCGTCGACGTCGAACACCAGGCGCCGCATGCCGTCGGTGTCGGCGGCGATCACCCCGCCGGTGCGCTGCTGCCAGGTGAACGCGGCGGCGTCATCACGCGGGCTGGCGTACTTTTGCCACGTGCGGCCGTGGCGGTCGGCGAGGGACACCATCCACGCCACCAGGGCGGCGGAGTCGGCGGCGTAGGTGCCGGTGGCGAAGTCGCGGAGGTCTTCCTCGTAGGGAGGCTGCTCGTTTTGCATCCAGTGGCCTTGCAGGGAGCCGTGTTCGCCGATCGGGTGGAGGTTGGAGCACTCCGTCCCGTAGAGATCGGTTCCGGCCCAGGTCACTTCCGACTGGTCGGCGAAGGTGTAGCGGGCGTGGGTTCCGGCGGAGTCGCACCACGCTTCGCAGGCGATGCCCTCGGCCGCCAGCCGTAGGTACACCGACCGGGCCACGGTCTGGGAGGGGATGATCTCCGAATGCGTGTCGACCGGGACCGTCCAGCACTCCCGGCCGGTGTAACGGAACAGTTCTTCGCCGGTCGCGCCGTTGTACTCCACCCACGGCCGGGGGTCGCGGGGATTGCGTGGCTGGTAGGCCACCGGTGTTCCCCCGCTGTGACCCGCCACGATCCGCAACATGGGCTCTTCTCCTCGATGGGCCAGATACGCCTCGTACGCGTTCGTGCGGGCGGTCAGCAGTTCTCGGGTGTAGGTCCTGCGCTTGGGCATGACGGTGTGCCTTTCGCGTTCGTCGACTGGGAGGCGCGGGCCACGTGATGCGGCCCCCGGGCAGGCACGAACGGTGGCGGCACAGCCGGTTAGGACCGCAAGCAACAGGGCGGGCAGCACCGACGGCCCGCACCGGGCCGGGGTGCGGGCCGTACGAGGGGGTGCGGGCGGGCGCAGGAGCCCTGGGGTGACCAGGTGTCAGGCAGCGTCCAGGGGGGCCAGGCTCCGTCGCCGGCAGCGCCTGGTTGCTCGTGCGTGGTCGGCAGACGCGCCGGAAGTGGCTGGTGCGGTGGCCGGTTCGGTGAGGTGGCGGCGGTCGGCGGCGGCGAGGATCCGTGCCGTCTCGTTGGGGTCGGCCTCGTCGGCGGGATCGAACCAGTAGTAGTGGGCGATTCCGGCGGCGAGCCGGTGGACCTGCTCCCACGGGGCCAACCCCACCTCGGCCTCGGCGACGCTGTTCGGCGGAGCCAGGAGCATGTCGATCACGACGTCGAAGGCTGCGGACCGGAAGTCCCGTGCGAGCAGGCGGCGTTGGGACTGGGGGACGCCGGCGAGATGACGGCGTGCGGCTGAGTGGCGCTCCCAGCGGCCGTAGAGGCGGGCGGCTTCGGTGGCCCGGGTCTCGGCCTTGTCAAGAACGCGCGGCAGCGCGGACAGAAAGCGCGAGACGTTCCGGGGCGTCCCGCGTACATCAAGAGTGCGGGCGGCCCCGGGTGCTGCATGTACCTGGACGCCGTAGAGCGATGCGAAGCGCTCGGCGGCACGGGCCCGGGCGGTGGCCTCGGCCGGGCTGCCGGGGAACTCCACACTGCCCTGCGCGCGACAAGGGCGGAGGATGAGGACGCGGGAACACTTGGCGTAGCGGGCACGCTTGTTCGCGGCCTTGGCGTCTTCAGCGTTCTGGCGGGCAGCAGCGGACCGCTCGAGCTCGTCGATGAGGTTCGGGGTGCTCGATGGCCGGTGAGCAGGGGACGGTGGCACCTGGGCCGTGTGGCTTGGGCGGTAGATGTCCGCGAGCCGGCCGAGCTGCTCGCCGATGCCGCGCGATCCTTCCAGCGGCGCGGTCAGGTCTGGCCACACGGTGCGGCTGGCTTCGACGTACGCGCGAGGACCAAGGACGGTCGCCTCCGCGCCGATAACGCCGAGGTCGATGGCCTGCTGACGAAGCTGCCCACTGGTCACCGACCCCTCGTCGCCCATGCGCAGGTCGTACGGGGTGATGGGGTCCTCCAGAGCGAGAAGCCCATGGAGAGCGGACAGGATGAACACGCGGCCAGTGCGGCCGCCGTGCGTGAGCGCGTCGGCGGCGCGGCGAAGGGCCAGGTGGTAGCTGCCGGTGTACATCTGCCCTGCTGGGATGGGCTGTTTAGAGGTGCTCTTGCGTCCACCGCAGGCCACGATGACCACGCGTGGGCGGAGTGTCGGCGCGCGCATGTGGGTTCAGCTCCAGGAGGTCGATGGCTCGGTGCGGGGCCAGCTGGCCCGACTCCGGGTGGCACACGGTGTTGATGACGACTGCTAGCTGCGCAAGTGCCGCGTGCGGGTTAGCGCAGCAACCGGCCGATGGCGGCCGGGGTGCGGGACGCGGTCATGGGGCGGCCCCAGCACCGCGCACGGAGCGGGTGCCAGGGGCCGGGGGGCCGAGCCCCGGGCCACCGAAGCCGCCCGCCTCTACGGTTTGCGCGGGGCGGGGCGGTGGTGGTCAGGCGGGAGGGCGACCCGGGGCGCGGCGTGCGCCCCGGGCCGGGGGCATCAGGGCTGTTCGCGGCGCAGCGTCACGCGGTGCGCTTCCTCGCGGCCCTGGTCGTACAGCTCGATCAGCCCGTCGGGGAACGACGTGGTGACGCTCTGCCGGTACTCGGCGGCGCCGAGCGCGTACGCGGCCTGCCCGGCGGTGTGCGGCACGCCGTCCTCGCCCCACACGGCCCACGGCCACATACCACCGACCAGGTACCGGCCGTGCACGTCCGGCACCACGACGACGACGCGCCCCAACGCGTCGTACTCCTCGGTCCACTGGAGCGTCAGGGTGCCGTCGGCGGAGAACGCGTAACTCATGCACAAGTCGTCCCGGGCGACGTCAGCAGCGACCTGCGCGGCGGTCTCCCGGGTGAACAGGTGCGAGCTGTCGTCTTGCCACAGGCGCGTGACGGGCAGTCCGACGTACGGGCCGAGTCCGGTCCCCGCGATGGTGAACAGCTGGATGCTCAGGGGCGTTCCGTCGGCGTGCGTGGCGGGCGGCGTGGGCGGGATAGTGGGCATGACGTCGGTTCCTTCCGGGCAGCGGGGAAAGGGGCAAAGAGCGGCCCGGCCTCCGGCAGGCATGACCGGGCGGGTGCGGACCAACCGTGGAGCGCGGCGGTGCAAGGGCCGCAACAAGCCACCCACCGACGGACACAGGGGCCGGTACGGCGGGACAGGCGCCGGGCAGGAAGCGGGGAAACGCAGTAACGGCCCGCCCCCGGGGCGCGGGGCGGACCGGTCGGCCGAAAGGGGGTGCGGGCGGTGGGTCAGGTTTGCGGCTTGGTGCCGCGCTTGTGCCTGGCGCGCTCACGGCGCAGCATCAGCAGCACAACCCAGGTCAAGGCGGCGAAGAAAACGACGTACCCGGCCTGTTCTTGCAGGAAGCACCACACAGTCGCCAGAGTGAAGGCCCCGGCCAGGATCGCCAGTGTTTCCGTAGCGGACAGCAGGCCGAGCCACCGCAGCAACACAGGCACGACCGCCGGAGGCGGGCATGGAACGGCCCCCACCACCACAAGGGCGGCAGGGGCCGGGGCCGGGCAGGCGGGGCGCGGCTGGTGGCGGGGTCGGCCCCCGACTCCCGTACTGGTGAGGGATGTCGGGGGGCCGGGGGCGGACAGGCTGATGGCCCGCCCCGGGGTCGGGGCGGGGGGAGGTTGTCAGGCCTTGGGCGTGGGGTTGCGGCGGGTTTGGTGGCTGAAGTGGCGCCACATCAGCGCGTACAGCACTGTGACGGCGGCAAGGGTGAGGACATCGGACAGGGGGCGGGACACGGAGGCCACCAGGGTGCCGAGAGAGGACGCTGTCGTGAGAACGGTCAGGGCGGTCTCTCTTGACAGTTGGCGCAGGACCCAGCCGAGCACGGCCCCGGTGGACACTCCGACAGTCACGGCGAGCAGCAGGTTGCTCCAGAACGTCACAACAACTCCTTGAGGAAGCGAAGAGGGTTGAGGACCGGCCCATGCGGGGGTTCCCTTCCGCGGTGGCGGTACGGCCGGAGCGTGGCCCACCGGCCGGCTAGAGGGGCAAGCCCCTTCCCGGCGGGGTGCGTGGCCGGGGCGGGGCGGCCGGGCGGCGGGCGCGGCAACAGCCCCCGGCCCGCGCGTAGCGGGGGCTGGGGGCTGCGGGGGTCGGGTCAGGCGGCCTGTGCTCCTGGGCGGGCGGCGAGCTCGGTGGCCATCGCCCGCCGGATGACCGCCTCCGCCAGGACCGGCGGCATCGCGTTGCCGATCTGCTCGTACTGCTTGGTCCGGGTGCCCTGGAAGGGGTGGCCGGGCGGGAAGGTCTGGAGGGCTGCCGCGTCGGCGACGGACACCCGGATCACGTCCTTGCGGCCGCCGCGGTAGGCGGGCAGCTCATCGGCGTCCACCAGCCGGGTGTCGGCGATCCAGCGGCCCGCGTCACGCTCCCCGTACAGGGTGGCGCGGCTTCCGGAGCCGCCGACGCAGGAGGGGTCCGGGCCCCCGGCTGCGGTGCCGACCGCGACGGTGAGCGCGGGACGGTGCGTCATCCCCCAGCCGAGCGCCTGGGCCATCGACACCCAGGGCAGCAGATCCCGGTTGCCGTCGTCCTGGTCGGTGGTGCGGCTGTAGCGGCGGTGGGTGGGCGTAGGCAGTGCCGCCTCGTCGTGGCGTCGGGCGACGAGTACGGCGCGGGCGCGGGTCTGCGGGACGCCGTACTCCTCCGCGTGCAGACGGCCCGTGGCCACGGTGTAGCCCTCGCATCGCAGGATGTTCGCCATCGCGTCCCACACGGGCAGCACGGTGGGCACCTGTTCCAGCATCACGGTGCGGTAGGGGTGTCCGGCATCGAGGGCCGCGAGGGTCCAGCGCAAGGGTTCCAGGACCAGGCCGGTGCCTTCGTCGTCCAGGGTGGCCAGGCCGGAACGGATGTCCTTGCGTGCGGCCAGTTGGGCGGCGAAGTGCAGGACCGTGTCCAGGGCGCGGCGTCCGGCGCCTTTGCCGCCGATGGAGTACGGCTGGCACGGGGGTGAGCCGATCAGGTCCGTGGCGGTGGGAAAGTCGGCGGGACTGTAGGCGCGGACGTCGCCCTGGACGGTGTCGAGTCCGGCAGCGCGGCGGGACGCGCAAGCGGAAGGGTCGTGCTCGATCCCGGTGACGGTAAAGCCGAGTTGGGTCGCGGCGACATCCCAGCCTCCCGGGCCTCCGAACAAATCAACTATGTCGACCCGATCGACGTGGGCTTCCTCTGACATGAGGGGGTTCTCGCTTCCTGGTATCACCGGGAAGCGCGAACCCCCGGCGGGAATGGACCAGGAGAGAAAGCCACATGCAGGGTTAAGCACCGCAAACACCCCAACACCAGGCATCCCACGCCCACTTCACCCGACAGCGGCACCCTTAGACCTGCAACCCCAGGGCGGCGGTCGGCGGGTGTCGCCGGGGCGGCGCATGGGGCTTCGCCGGGGCGCGGCGTGCGGTGGCGGGTACGCGAATGGCCCGCTCCGGTCACCTGGCCGGAGCGGGCCCTAGCTGGTCAGTGGCTGAGTGGCGTCGGGAAGGTGACTCGATACAGGGCGGTGGACTTCTCGTCCGGGACGAGCTCCCAGCCGGACGCGTTGATGTCCTCGGGGACGGCGGCTTCGTCCATGGCCATGCGCAGCACCTCGTCGGCCCAGCCGAGCGTCTCGGTGTCGAAGGGGCCGGTGTCGTCGGCTGTGTCGAGCTCGCTGTTCCCGGCGAACACCGCGCACACGCGGGCGAGGTCGGTGAGGTCGACCAGGGCGGACGTCGCCTCGGGTGCCAGGGTGCGGAGGAGCTGGCCGACCTTGACGCCCGCGGTGCCCAGCGGCGCCTTCGGCTGGCTGTCGCGGGTGAGGCCGCACGGGCACTGGGTCTCGTGCCAGTCGAAGTCGTTGCCGCAGGCGCACCACCAGGAGGCGAAGTGCCATGTCCACTCCCAACCGCCGATCGAGTACAGGCCCTCAGCGTCGGGGCTGACGATGGTGGCGGCCGTATCGCTGCCTTCGTCCAGGTACTGCCAGCGGATGTGTACGACGACCACGCGGCGGGCGCCTCGGCCGGTGACCTTGCGCTTGCGGGCTGCCTTGCGGGCCTGCGGGGTGGCGGGGGTGATCGAGGCGTTCGCGCCTCGGCTGAGGCCCCGCCAGGGGACGTGCACGGCGACGGCCTGGATCTCCTCTGCTTCTTCTTCCTCGTCGTGGTGGCGGCTGGGGCCGCCCTCGATGACGTGGACGGTGTCCTGGCTGTCCGCGCGGCCCTCGATGACGTGGATGGTGTCGACGCAGTCGTAGCCGTCCTCGTCGGCGAGGCGGAGGGTCTGAGCGGACAGGTCCCGGACCGCGTCCAGGGCGAAGTGGGGGCTCAGCCAGCCGTTCCACCGGTTGGCCGGGTCCAGCGTGCAGTCGAACGGGCCGAGCATGTCGTCGATGCAGACGCGGGTGATGATCGTCTTGCGGGTAGGGTTCACGGGTTTTTCTCTCCGTTCGCGTGGATCGCCCCGAGGTCCGCGCCCCAGCCCGGCACAACTGGCTGGGTGGGGTCGGCGGCTTCGCTGCCGGGGCGGGGGTTGGGGCCGCTTCCTGGCGGCGGGTGCCGGTCGCCGCCGTGCACCCAGAGGGCTCGTGCGGGGCGTTCCGGCTGACCAGACGGTGCGGCTCGGCGGGTGCCGGTCGCCGCAGGGCACCAAGGGGGTTGGTGCGGGGCGGTTCGGCTGGCCACACGGTGCGGCCCGGCGGGGTTAGGCCCGCAACCCCGGCGGGCGAGCGGGAGGGCGCGGGGAGTTGGGTCTGGAGCAGCTGCGGTCGGACGCGGAGCGGCAGGCGCACGGCCGCCGCCCCCGGCCGGTGGGCGCGGGGGCGGCGGGGGCGTGGGTGTTCTCCCGGGGGTGGGTCAGCGGGGCAGGACGGCCTTGACGCGCCGGGCGAGCCAGGCTGCGACGTTGACGGGGACTGCGTTGCCGACCTGGAGGCGCTGGTCGTCCTCCTCCCCGGCGAAGATGTGGTCGTCGGGGAAGCCCTGCGCCCGGGCCTTCTCTCGGTTGGTGAGCGGCCGGTACTCGCACTCGTCGATGCTCAGATCCGCGGTCGGGCGTACGAGGTAGTGGTGACCGCCGCCCTTCGCGGTGAGCGTGCCGATCGGCTCATCCAGGGAGCTGGCCGAGCAGTTGTTGCGCAGGGTGACGATGAACGGCTTGCCGCGGTACTTCTCCAGGCCGATGGCGACCCGGGCGCGGGTGGCCTCCACGTACGGGACGTAGCCGCCCGTGAAGTGGTCGAAGTAGCCGTCGCCGAACCTGTCTCCGCGCACGCTCGGGTCGATGACGTTGCCGATGCCTCGGGTGATCGGCTCAACTTCGGCTCGGCAGCGTGGGTTGGGGCACACGTAGTAGTACTGGCGCCTCTTGCGGCCGTACTCGCCGACCGGGAAGTCGGGGTTCTTCTTCCAGTGCTGGACGCCTTCGACCGGGCCGCAGGTGGGGCACATGGCGTCGCAGGTCGGCCGGAGGTCGGGCAGGCCGTTCGCCTTCGCGATGTCGTTGCGGAGGAAGCACCAGACCACCCTGTCCCGGGACTGCGGGAGCGGGGGGATCCCCTCGACCTTGAGGTGTGCGGCGTTCACCGACGCGATGACTGGGGCGTAGCCGAGGGCTTCCCAGACGACGAGCCATGCCTTGAACAGCGGGGAGGTGCCGAACTGGGCGACGTTCTCGCCGACGTAGGCCATGGGGCGGTGGACCTCGGCGTAGCGGACGGGCTCCCACATAGTGATGCGGGTTTGCGGCCAGTCCGGGCCGGGCTTCGGGCGGCCGTTCTCGTCCAGTTCCACGGCCTTGCGTGGGGCGGCCTTGCCGCCCGCCGGGGATGCCTCAGTGCAGATCGGCGACGCGACCAGTACCTGGGCGGAGGGCACGCAGCGCATGTCGATGGCCTGCACATCGGCAGGGCTCACGAAGAGGCCGGGCCAGTTGATGCGCGCCGTTTCCACCGAGGCGGGGTGGTGGTTCGCGGCGTACAGGGACAGGAATCCGGCGTCGGTGAAGCCACGCATGTCACCGCAGCCGCCGGTGAAGAAGTGCACCGATGTTGGGCCGTTGAACAGGGCCGTCATCGCAGCATTCCCCTTCCAGGAGCAGGGAGTTGGAGTGCGCGGCCAGGGGTTTGGCCGGGCGGTGACGGCACACTCAGGGTTGGCACGGCAAGCCCCACAACCTCCCACCAGCGCGGACGGCCGACGGCCGGACGGAACGACCGGCGGCAGCTCGGCGGCCGACAACCGGCAGGGACGGGGATGCCTCGGACAGGTGGCCTAAGTCCGGCGTGTTCACGTGCCCCGCCACCACACGGTGGCGGGGCACGTGAACGGTCGCCCCCCATGGGCGACGGGGTCTCAGTGGTGCGACGAAGTGGAAGGGAGGTTGGAGATCAGGACAGGTCGCTCACCTGGGCAAGGGCGATTTCCTCGCGGCGCCCGTTGGTGTGCTGGAGCCGCACAACGGCCATGCCCTTGTCGTTGCGCAAGGTGCTGGTGAGGCGGCCGCTGCCGCTTTCAGTGGTGACCTGGGTCGGGGAGGTGGGGCAGAACTCCCAGGGGGTGGTGGGGATCTCGTCGAGCCAGCCGTCTGCCGCCAGGGAGACGTGCTCGTAGTACGCGGCGAGGCCGTCGACCTTCGGGCAGGAGCAGCGGACGTGGACGATGCAGGTGCCGGTGTCCGTGTAGCCGATGCGGACGGGCGGGACCGGTTCGAGCCCAAGGACGTGGACGCGGTTGTGCTCGACCTGCCGTGCGTGGGCGCGGCGGCGCTCGGCCAGAGCGGACAGGGCGCCGCGGATGGCAGTGTCCCGGTCGGGGGCGGCAGCTCCGAGCGGGCGACGGCGACCGTCGACGTCGTAGACGGTGAACTCGGCCTCGCCGGTGTCCGGCCCGGTGGTGCGCACGACCGCGTAGTAGACGACAGCCGCGAAGGTGATGTGGTCCGGCAGGGCGCCCGGGAAGCTGTCGGGCACGGTGAAGAACTGTCCGTCGTGGCCGAGGAGCTCGCGGACCGTCTCTTGGGTGACGGAGCGGGGTCGGCGCCGGGTCGTGGCAAGGCGGGGGAGGTCTCCGGCATTCAGGTCGGGTGTGCTCATGGTGGGGTGTCCCCATCTCGTGGCGGCCCTGCGTCTGCGCGGGGCGAGAGGGACGGTGTCGATCGCGCCGTATCCGAACTCCGCCACGGCGGCTTGGGTGTTCTCCGCGATCCGGCGCACGGTCTCCAACGTGAAGTACGGCTTGACGTACCCCTCCGCGTGCCGCTCGCCGGGGTCAACGAACGCCGGGTATGCGTCCTTGTCGTTGTTGCTGACCAGCAGTTCGAGCATGGTTAGTCCTTTCGCTCTCGGGTCGGGGCGTCAGCCGGCATCCGGCGGCCCGAGGGGGTGTGGTGGACTGCGGGGCCGGGGTGGCCTGTGGTGAGGAGAAAGGACCGTAGGAGGGTAGGGAGTTACGGCCGCAAGCCCGGCCCAGATGGGTCAACACGCGGTAGCTGGGGAGTTGAGCAGCGCGGGGCGGGCGGCGACGCATGGCGGCGGGCGGCGGGCAGTGGGCGGCGGGAGCGCGGACTGGCGAGCGACACCACGGCCAGGCACGGGCTCGGCAACTCTCCCCCACCCGAGAGGCCACGGCACTGGGGCGAGGCGTCAGGACGGCGGCGGGTGCGGCGCCGGGACGGCACGGCGGCCGGTAGGTGAACGGCGGCCAGCAGGGCACCAGGCCGCCAGGCGTCAGCTGGGAAGCGTCGAGGTCGGCGCCCGGGGCACGCATGGCCCATCGCTTAGCGGGACCCGTCCGGCATCGACACGGCGGTGCGCGTGGAAGGCGGGGCGATGGCTCTTCGTGAGGGCGTATCAGCGGCCGGGCTGATCCTGGCAGGGCCCGCCGAGGGCGGCAGCTCGGTGGCGCTCCCAGAGGTTGACGCTGTCGGGGATCTTGATATGCGCGGCTACCGGCGGGACCGGGCGCGCAGCTTGGACATCCAGCCCGGCAGCCAAGTCATGATGGTCACCGTCGCGGCCAGGCTGCCGATGGTCACCAAGAAGGCCCCCGGATAGAGGTGGTTCACCCAGCATGGCTGCCACTCGTCGACGCAGAGGCGCGAGGAGCTCCTTCCGGGGATCGTGCGGGAGACGGCCAACGCGGTCACCACGGCCAGCGCCGCACACACGATGCCGGCCACGGCCCATCGGGGCGAGTGCCTGCTCCCGTCCGAGTTGACCCGGCGGAAGGAGCGCTTGGCGGCCGTGAACGTGATCGGGAGCAGCACGCCGACGGTGACGCCGAATCCGACGCCGGTCGCTGGCCAGTACGCGGCCAGATCCCACAACTCGTCACCGAGCCACAGCGACAGTGGAAAGAATCCGATGAGGGCTACGAGCCCGGCGGCCTGCTTGGCATTCTTCTTCTGGCTGGTACTGCGCGTCGAACGGTTCATCAGCGGACCTCTCTGTGGTCTTGCACGTGCGGCCCGTGGATTCGGGGGACGCTGGTGAGGGCGACCCAGCGGATCCCCCCACCCGCGCGGCCCCGGCCCGCAACGGACCCGGCTCGTGGAAGACCTCCGGGAGCCTGTCGGCCAGGTCTCGGCGCAGACGCCGACCTCTGCGGTAGCGCGAGAGCCGCAGCATGTTCCCCATCAGCACCGGATCCGGGACACCGGCGCACACGAACTCCCCAACGCCAGGGCCGGTTCTGCATACGCCCCCGCGAGCTCTCCCACTGCCACCCCTGACGACCCAGCACGTCGTGCCACTCATACTCCGGCGGCACAAACCTAATGATCATCAAGGTTCGCTGGCAATGCTCAAGGTCGATGGCGCAGGACAAACACGCGGCGGCCGCCCGGCCCGCTGACCCGCCCCGTGCATTCCCTCACCCCACGAGCCGCATTTCGTCGGTTCCCCCACCGGGGGGGCAGGGCACGAGCTGCAAGTTGAATTCGTCGCCCTCGACAGAACGAAAGGACCACATCACGGGGGCCTCCCTTGCAGCACCTTCCCGGTGCGTTCTGTCAATGCCTCCAATCTTCAGCGGAGCTGCCCCGGCATGAAGCCCGCCTTGATCACAGCGCTGCCCACGGCCTTGTCGTGGAGGCATTGCCGGTAGGGCGCATCCCACAGGCACCACAAGGGATTCAGCAGGCCCCCGAAAGGCACGAATCCCAACACGATGTGGACCGCCCAACGCCCCATCGAGGCGCTCATGGTCAGGCTGCGGCCGTCACGGATGCGGGTGACGCGAAGCCCCATAGCGTGTTTGCCGAGTGTGCAGCCATAGCGGGCCGTTGTCACAGGCTCGTAGACGAGCACCGCGATGGCGCCCAGGATGGCGACGATCGCGATGGTGGCCTGGTAGGGGATGGCGTCGGGGCCTACCTTCTGGACGATCGCTGCGAGGAGGCCGATGGCAGCCCACCCCGCGACCATCAAGATGCCGTCCAAAAGGCGCGCAACGAGGCGTCGAAGCGGGTTAGGTACGGCCTCTTGGGGTGGGCCCTCCAGCGATGACGCCGGGTATTGCGTCAGCGGGGACCGGGGGTCGATGGAGTACGGCGGGGGCTGGCTCATCTCGGTGTCCTTGGAGAGACGGGGGCGGGGGTGCAGCGCCCGGGCATGGCAGTACTGTGCGTGCTGACACCGCGCCGAGAGGCGGCCGGGAGAGCCGATGCTGCACGGTCCCGGCCAGGCTCGGTGAGCTGTCGGGTCGCTCGTTCCACCCCCCTGGGATGTTCCCGCCAGGCAAACCCGATCGGGTCCACTGTGGCGGGACAAAGCGCCGGGCCGCCGTCGTCCCAACAGGCCCGCGCGGGTGTCCGCACCGCCCCACCGGAGGCCCCTGTCGGGGCGCGGCGGGTTAGCGCAGCGACCGGCCGACGGGGCGGGTGTGGGTCGGCAGGGCAACGCCGGGGAGAGTGCCGGGGCGGGGTGCCGTAAGAGAGTTGGGGTGTCAGACGTCGGGGTGGCAGGTGCGGCCGGGCGGACACAGGTGGATGTCGCATTCCGGGTCGTCGCCGCGCTCGGCCTGCACGTACGCGATGGCCGCCGCCTTCATGTTCTGGTTGGCGTACCAAGCGCCCGAGTGGTGGTAGCGGCGCTGCTGCTGGTTCATGCCCCGCGCCCACTCGACGGTGGACACGAACGAGTCCAGGGCGGACGCCACATGCCCGTAGCGCCACACTTCGGCCTCGGAGCGGACAGAGCGCTGGATGTGCTCGGGCCAGTCGGCCAGAGCGGCGGGGTTCTTCTGCTCTTCGGTCAGTCGCATGCGCGGGTGTCCTCTCGGGTGCGCTTTGGATCATCGGTCGCCGTGCGGTGCTGCTCGGCGGCCCACACGGTGGCGACGTCGGCGGCTAGGGCGGCAACCACGCGGGGCAGGGGTGGGCAGGCCCCCGGGGGGCCGGGCCGAAGCAGCAGCGGGGAGGGGGTGTGCCTGCTACTCCGGCCCGGCAGGAACGACCGTAGGAAACGCCCGAGTTAGCAATGCAACACCCGAGAGAGACAGTCGGCCGAGTACCCGAGGGCAGCGGGAAACGGGTGCGGCCCCGCCCCCTGGGGTGCAGAGGGCGGGGCCGCAAGGGTGTGGTACCCGGGGTCAGGTCAGGTCGCTCCAGGTTTCGGCGTTGGTAGGCAGAAGCTGGTAAGACTCGTCGCTCTCGTCATGGTGATCGGCACCGTCGTTCTCGAGGCCATCCCCGTCGGGATTCACGTGGATGATCCGCTCGGTGTCGGCGGACGACGGGGTGTCCTCGGTCGGCTCGAATCCCCGGAGTAGCCGGGCGTACCGCTTGCTGCCGGTGTGGTGCCTGATCATGGCCCACATGCCCGCTTCGGGGGTGGCGGCGCGGCCGATCTCCTGGTGTCCCTCACGCACGGAGTAGGTGCCGTCGTCGCGCTGCTGGAGGTATCCGACACCCGACCCTGCTCCCCGGGTGTCTAGGTCGACGAGGTAGCCGTCTGTTGTTTTCAGGAGGCTGTAGAGGACTCCGGGATCAGGGATGAGGGAGGGACACAGTGTCGCATTCAGCTCCACCTTGGTTCGGGTGGATGCGCGTCGGGTGCCCTCACACGGGCACCCGTTGGTCACGCAGCAAGCACACAGCGACAGCTCGAGGGCGGCGGCGTTGTCCGTGGCGGTGTGGGGGTTGGCGCGGCCGGCGGGCCTGCTGCGCGCCGACTGGACCGCGGGCGCAAACCAGTAGAGGAACTCGGCGGCCAGCTGGTCGCTGGTGAAGCCGGGAACGCTGTTGGTGTCGGGGCCGGGGAAGTCGGCAGTCCAACCGGCGCCGGTCGACTCCCACACCGTGCCGAGAAACTCCCTCTCCGCCTGGGGCTGGGGCCGGGGATTGTCAGGGGTGTCGAGGTAGACCCAGAGCCGGGTGGGGTTGTCCGGATCGGGTTCGAAGGTGAACGCGGGCATACCGGTCCTTTCAGCTGCTTGAAAAAGGGGCGGGGCGCACCGCCGCCCCGGGACGTGGCCGCCCCCCAGGGGGGTGCGGGTGGCGGGCCGCTACTTGGCGGCGGGCGTGGGAGCGGCCTCGCAGATGATCCTTTCGGTCTTCTCGTGGCCATACTGTGCGACCAGGTAGGCCACCTGCCGGTCCAAACCGTGGTTGTTGATGTTGTCGGCGGCCTGGCGTCCTGCCTCGTCATACAGGACGTCGGCCGCCGTCTCGTCGTCGACGGCCCCGGTGCTGTTGCACGCGTCGCTGGCGTAGCGCCCGGCCGCGTCGTGGACGGCCTCGTCGAGGTCGGCCGGGGCGACGTGGAGAGATGTGGCCAGGGACGCGAGGCGGGCGGCGTGGGCGGCACCCTGGGGGTTCACGACGGCTTCCGCCTCGATGTCGATGGCGTGTTCGGGGCTTTCGGGGATGGGCATCGGGTTGTTCATGTCCGGGACCGTGGCGGAGGCGGCGGATAGCGCCGCAAGGGCACCCGGGCCGGGGCGAAGACGCGACGGGCCCGCCCGGCCGCGAGGCGGCGAGGTGGCGGGGCGGGCCCTGGGGTGGTGCGAAAAGGAGAGCCGGGCGTGGCAGCCCAGGGCCGGACTGCTCGGGCTGCCGCTCGCTCCCCTCGGGGCTCCTACTCGGCGGTGGACAGATCGACGGGGCGCAGGAGAGCCGTCGGGTAGACGGTCCAGCCGGTGTATTGGCCCTGGTCGATCAGATCGTCGAACTCGTCCCAGGTCAGCTCCGCCTCGCCCGCGTCACCGTTGTACTCGTCCTCGACATGCCGGATTTCGGCGTACCCGCGGGCGGTGTCACGGTCGGTGCAGGGAACCCCGCCCGGATCCTCTGCGCGGCCCACCATCCATACGGTCTGCTGCTCACTCATCCCGGCCTCCTCGATACCGACACTCAACAACGGGGCTATCGCCAGAACCGGGCCGCAAAGGGGCCGGGGCAAGCACCCACGGCCAACCCCGCCCGGTCCTGGCGCGACGCACCATCACCGCCGGGCCACCAAGGCACACAACCGGCTTGGACTTGGCCCTCCGCGCCGTTGACGCCCTGATCGGGCCCGCGCCCCGATAGAGCGCGGGCCCGGGCGCCCGGGACGGGGGTCAGCGTGGGAGGCGGGTGCCGAACTCGGCGGCAAGCGCGGACCTGTTCAGCCGCCGCCAGGCCCAGCCGACGCAGGGGCGAGTGAACGCCTCGTCGTGGTGGAACTCCACGAACCCGACCTGTTTCACGCGCGGCAATCCTGCACGGCGAAGAGCTGCTCGGCGTCCTCGACCCGGCGGCGCAGTGTCTCGTGCGCGCACCGCACGCAGCGCACACCCAGCCCAGGCGCGGCGAGCCCGGCCGGGGGTCACGGTACGGCGGACTTTCCCGTCCGCGCAGCGAGCAGCAGTAACGCCCGGCCAGCGAGATACGCCGCATCGGGGCCGGATGCGGTGAAGCGCTGACACAGCCAGCGCCCCGCCTGCTTCCTTCAGGCAGGGCGCCACCTGCGCCGCCTGCGTGCGGGACTCCGCGGCGCGTTCTCCAGAACGTGACAGGTCAGGCTATGGAGGCGGCGTAGCTGTCGTGATTCCCACCTGCGTGGTGCGTGCGACCGAATATCCCTGTCCTGGTGCTCACTGCTCTGCGGTGGTGGGGACGGGGCCGGCATACTCACATGCGGGCACATGCCGGGGAGTGCATCGCTGGCTGCGGAAGCTCTCTGCACACTCCTCAGAGGGGCAGGCGGCCACCTCCTCGGCGTGCCGAGCGACCGCGTGCCGGGCCGCCAACCGAGCATTGTGGGCCATGGCGGCACCGATCGCATCGCCGATGGTCGGGTAGTACTCGGGCATGGTCAGTTCTCCTGCGTGACGAGATACAGCAGAGGGGTACCGCCGACGCCTCCGGCGGGGTGACGTCCCAGCCTTCGGCTTCGAGGGCGTACCGGATCCCATCTACACCGAGCCCGCTGCGGCGCAAGTGGACGTGGACGCGCCCCCCTCCGGGCCCCCGGGGTGGCAGGCTCCACCCGGTCCACGAGGCCGCGCCGATCGGCGCCCGCGAGGACGCCGATCACGGCGGTCAGGGTCGGCATCGTCAGTTCTCCTTCTTCATGGCCTTGAGGCAGCCGCCGCAGGTGACCCCCGCATCGTCGTCGAGCCAGTGATTATCGGCCATCATGTCGATGACGTAGTCGCACGCGGTCTCTACGCCCCCGCTAATGGTCAGCTCGCGTGCGGCGTGCACGCTCCGCCCGCGGTACAACCGCACACGCATCGGATAGTCGGTCCGGGTCGGCATGATCGCACTCCTCACTGCTCGGTGGTGCGGGCGGCGTTGATGATAGCGAGGCAGTCGGTGCACCAGCGCTCGCCCGGCCGGTCGAGATCGAGGGGGACATCCTGATTCGGTCCCGGCAGGACGATGCCCTCCACGCTGCTGCACGCAAGCGCGTGGAAGTCGCACTCGCCGTGGCACTGTTCAGGCTGCACGGGCTTGTGCCAGACCACGACTTCTGTCCAGTCGCTCTCATGCACGCGCTCCGGGGTAGCAAGCATGGTCAGTTCTTCTCCTTCTTCATGGCCTTGAGGCGCTGTCCGGGCCCGGTGTCGCCGACCCTATTCGGGACGGGCGCAAGTCCGGCAAGCGGACGGCCCCGCCCCGCGGTTGCAGGGGCGGGGCCGGTGGGGGGGCGGCGTCGGTCAGGGGGCGGGGAGCGGATCGGCGTCGATGCTGGCCCGGTCGATCGTGTCCGCGCCGGCAGCAAGCTGGCCGAGCGCGGCATGGACCTGGGCTGGGGTACGCGTGCCCCAGAAGAGCCAGGCGGCGTCGGATTCGGTCAGGGCCAGTTCGGCACGCGCGGCGGTGTTGACAAGAGTGGCGGGCCGACCGGGCTTGGAGGCGACGACGCATTCGTCTTCGTCGTCGAACTCAACTGCGATGGTGTGGCCGGTGAGGTGGGCGGCGAACCCGGCGACGCACAGTGTGGTGCCACAGCTCAGGACACCGCCGGTGAGGTCCTCGGCGGGCAGCAGGATGTCGACACCGTCGAGCCAGTGGGTCTGGTCGTAGTGGTCGGGGCGTTCGGTGATCTCCCGCAGGATGCGGGCAGCCAGCTCGGCGTTAGGCACGGCAGTCTCCGTTCGTGAAAGAGGATGCGAGGCCGGGGGCGGTACGGCGGGAGCCGCTGCTCGGCCTCGGGCGTGCGAGGACAATGACCGGCGGCAGGGCAAGGACCGCAACAGCACACACGCGCGCCCGCGCGGGGATGGGAACCGGGGCGCGGCCCCCCGGGGTGCAAGAGGGGGGCGGGTGACCAGCGGGGCAGGCCCCGCTGACCGCGCCCGCGCCCCCGAGAAAGCGCGGACCCGGGCGCCCCGGGACGGGGGTCAGCGTGGGAGGCGAGTACCGAACTCGGCGGCAAGCGCGGACTTGTTCAGCCGCCGCCAGGCCCAGCCGCCGCAGGGACGAGTGAACGCCTCGTCGTAGTGGGCCGGCTCCACGCCGTCGGCCGGGTAGTGCTCGATCTGGCGGATGGTGCTGCCCGTCCACCGGTCGCGCAGAGCTGTGTGCAGTTCGGCGGCAGCGTTGGTCACGGACATGCCGGGCCCTTGTTCGGTAACGATGCACGTGATGTGAAACGGACCGGTACGAAACGCCCGCAACGGGCGGGTGACCTGCCCAGTAGGCGTCTGGTAAGTGACGGTGCTCGCCTCCAACTCCCTTGCCGCGGGACCAGTGTGAGCAGGCGGAACACTGGCGTAGACGATCTGACCGTCGAGGCGTACCTCGGTGGGCACGGCCTGGTCCGGGCCCTGCCACAGGGCAGGGTCGGCCTCGTCGTAGTACGCGCCGAGGAGGAACTCGCCTTGGTCGGTGATGTAGGCGCCGATCCGGATCCCAGCCAGGACGATGACGGGGATGGTGTCGGGGTCGCAGGTGTCGGGGGCCAGGTAGGCCGCGGCTTGGTTGAAATCGCGGGCCACCTCGGCCGTGGTGTGCTCGCCGTCCGGCGCGGGGTGGTTGCAGATACCGGTCTCATCGTGGTCGATAGCCGCGCCCGGGCAGCCAGGCTGCCCCTGGTGGTCCTGCTCGGCAGGGGTGCCGGATGTGGTCATAACTGATGCCCTCCACTACGGGTGAACAGGGTGGTGTCGGGCCGAAGGGCGGACATGAGAGCCGCTCTGTCCCCGGCCCGACACCGAGCACCGTGGAGGAGTACGGAGCTAGCGCCGCAACCCCGACAATTTGAGAACGCACGACGGTCGGCGGCATATCGACGGCGATGACGTCGTCCCTCCCGCACGCCCCGGACGAGCGGAGGTGTTGCGGAAGATGACGGCGAACTGAGCGGGGGCCCCCGCCCAGTAGGCACCTGACGAGACCTCGCCGATGAATCTGGATTCCGCACCCCGTACGCTCGTCCAACAGGCCGGCGTAGACGGAGAGGGAGCGCATGGCGGGGGACAAGGACATACGCGGGCTCGCGGACGGAGCCGACCGAGCGGCCCAGCCGGCCGAGAACGCTCCTTCTCGACGCCGTACGGGCCCGATTCACTGGTTTCTGTTCAACAGCGCGTGCGTGGCGGCCTCGGTTGCCCTGATGTGGTTCTCGCCGGTGGTGCCTCTGCCGGCCCTGCTGCGCGGCGCGGGTTTCCTCATCTCCGCGCTGCTGATACCCCTGGCGCTCATTCTGGTGCCGGTCTTCTGGTTCCGCCGCGTCCCTCGGAAGAAGCGGAAGGTGGCCTGGGAGCTCATCATCGCCGTCATCGCCGCAGCCGGGCTTGCGGTCGTCTCCAATGGGGCCGGCGACGATCGGGCAATGCAGGAACGTGGCCGGTGGACCAAAGCCGTCGTGGTCGAGGTCGAGGACCTCAAGAGCGACAAGTGCACGCTCCGCACTCGCGACGGCCAGGAGATCTCCCCTCAACTGGGGGAGGGCGACGGCTGTGATGCGGAACGGGTCGAGCCAGGCGATGAAGTGCAGGTGTTGTACGACCCCGAGGGCGTGGCCGGTCCGGCGGACGAGATGCAGACCAGCTCGTACGGAGGGGCGATCGGCGGCCTGGCAGCACTGATCGTCGCGACGGGCACGTGCGGATGCCTACGGATGAACCGGTGGGACAACGAGTACGACGGGGACACCCCCTAGCACAGGCGGTGCCGACGAAGCGGATGGTGCACGCCTGCATCCGGATGCGCGGCACGGACCCTGCGGCCCGTCCGGCGTGGTGTGGTGGACCGTGCAGGAGTGCGGAACTAGGGGGCGTCGTTGCCCAAAGCCGCTCGGGCTGCTGTCAGATAGGCGCTGCGGACCGCTGCGACGGCCCGGGTGGCGTGCTCGTTGGCTTCTGGGCTCTGCGCGTCGAACGCCTTGGTGACAGCCGCGCGGAGAGCTTCGATCTGCCGGTACAGGACCGTCGGTGCATACAGGGACGCGATGTCGGCGGCGCGGCGGAAGGCGTTGTCCACATCCGTGCGGGTCTCCTCGCAGCCCGGCGTCGAGAAATAGCGGATGACGTTGTCCGTAGCGGTCAGAAGTTCCGCGTAGACCTCACCATGGCGCTCGTACTCCTCCCTGCGGTCGAACGGCGACGGGACCGCAGCCGGGACCGCAGCCTGAGCCGCCCGCTTGACAACGCGCAGGACGACCAAGGCCGCCGCGGACAAACCCAGGAAAGCGCCGAGGAAGGCGGCGCCGACATCGGTGAACATGGTCAAGATCTCCTCATGCACGGGGTTCCGGCTGAACCGGGGGCTTCCGGGAACCACCACCGGTCCAGCGCAAACTACAGGCACACCCCGGGGCCGGCCCCCTCCAGCCGCAGGACCGAGCGTGCGCTTCGACGGTGACCGTCCCAGCAGCGCCGGGCTCAGGGGAAGACGCGGCGGTGCCCGCCCGGCCGGACGGCGACCGGGCGGGCCCAGGGGACGCTGCGGAAAGGAGAGCCCGGCTACTCCGCGGTGGTGGTGCCGGGGGTGGTGTTGGTCATCGCGGCGGGATTCCTCTCGCGGTTGAGGGTATGCCTTGTGGTGAGGGGCGCGTGTGGGCGCACGCGGGTACCGGGGGCTGGTTAACGGGGCTGCGGCCCCGGCGGCGCGCGCTCGGCGGGCAGACCGTGACAGCAGGCGGTAAGCAGCTAGCGCGAGCACCGGCCATCCGGGGCGATGCCGGTGCCGGAGAGTGGGGACGTGGACTAGTTGTCGAAGACTGCGCCCCTGAACGCGGCGGCGACCTGTTCGGGTGCAGTACCAGGCAGGGCCAGGAGGCCGAGGTCGGACCAGTCAGTTGGGTCAAAGGGGTCCTCGTGCTGCAGTCAATAGCCCTTCTCACCCCGGTCGTCGATGATCAACCGGTCCGGGACGGCATCCTCGACGAGCACGTAGTGCCGTCCGCGCATCTTGATCGTCGCGGCGGTCTCGTATCCGGCAAGGATCAGGTGCGCCTCAATCCGGCGGAGCGCGGCGTGGTGAGCCGCTTGCCTGCCGGGATCTGCGCAGATGTGCGGATCCTCATCGTCGTCGGCGATGACCTCGCCCTCGACCGGGTCACCCACGTAAGGGGGCAGGGCCCACACGCTGCCGCCGAGCGGAAGTTCATCGGTGGAGCCGTCCTCTCCCACAGACACGCGGGTGACCTGGCGGCTGATCGGATCGGTGACGACCGTGGCGTACAGGCGCAGGGCGTCAGATGGTTCGGGCACGAGTTGTCCTCTCTATAGGTAGCCGGAGCCAAAGCGGGTTGCCGGTCGGGCACCGGCCTCGTGGGTGGGAATCGCCCGGGCGGCCGGAAGCTGAAAGTGCCGGACCGGACAGGGCGTGAAAGAGAAAGACCGGGTGTCCCGGCCCGACGCGAACCACCATGCGGGAACCCCTGGTTAGCGATGCAACCCCGAAACACTCAGGCCACAACGGCGCCGGACCCCTCGCGCGCCGCGAGAGCGGCGCGCGAGGAGCCCGGCAGCGAGGCCCGCAGGCCGGTCAGGGAATGACGGAGCCCGCCCAGCCGGACGGCGGCCGGGCAGGCCCGGGGGCCGATGCGGGAAGCGGAGCCGGGCTACTCGGTGGTGGTGTTGGGGGTGGCGTGGCTGCCCGCAGGGAGAAAACCCGCGGTGACCTGGGCATCCAGCTCGTTCTGGGCGCGGGTGAACTCGGCGCAGCGCTCCTTGGCCCGCTCGGGGGTGTAGGCAGTGGCCACGTCTACGCCGGTGAAGGTGTCCATCACCAGGTAGGGGCTGCCGAGGAGGGAGCCGAGCACGCTGTCGTCGTGAGTGACGGTGTAGCGGAGACCGGTCGGGTCGGCAGGCGGCTCGGCGAAGAACACCACGTACATATGGCCGGGCACGGTGACGGCCAGGCCGGTGGCCGCCAACGCCTGGGCGAGTTCGAGGCGCTTGGCATCCTGCTCGGGGGTATCGGCAGCGATCTTCTCCTTCAGGTCCCACACCGCGATCGGACGGCCGGAGCGGGTCTGGATGCCCCACCCGTCCTGCCGGCCGGGGACATGCTGCGGGAACCGAGCAGCCAGAGCGAGCGCCGCCCGCTCGACAGCAGCAACATGCCGCGGTGGAACAGAGAACATGACGGACTCCCAGGACTGGTAGGGGCAGGCGGTGCGCACCATGCCGGGGGCGGGACCAAGCCCCGCAACGCCCGACCCGCCCGGCCACAAGACGGCCGAGCGGCCCGAGGGGGCCAAGGTCAGTTGCGGGTACACGCTGGACTTGGCCCGTGTGCGGGTCGCGGCCCACGCCAGTTGGGAGTTACCGGGCGGGCTCGGTCACGGGGCAGACCTCGATGCCGTAGACGGCAGGAGCGCCAGTTCCTTGGCATGCTTCAACGTGGGCTGTGCAGCGGCTCCGGCGTTCCGGCGAGGTACAGCGGGCAGCAGGACGCGCGCCGCGCGGTGGGTGGTCCTGTGCGGGGGCGCGGTGCGGGACCGGGTAGGTGGCGACGACCGCGCCGATCCGGGGAGTGCGGCCAGGCGGCATGCGACGTGCCCCGGCGAGGAATGCCGGAGGGACCGCCCCGGCACCGGTCACGCGGTGGGGCGGGCCCTTCGGCGGGCAGAGGGCCGGCCGATGGTGGGGGTCAGCCCTTGAGCCATCCCATTCCGTGACGGTGGGGACGGCTAGCCGGGCAACGGCGGCCGGCCGCGGTGGTGAGGGCGGGCGCTTGGTGAGCGTTACGAGAACGGCCCGCTCCCGGGGCGAGCGGGGCGGGCCGTGGAAGGGCAGTGCGCAGGGTCAGCCGGGAAGGTCTGCGTTGTCGCAGTCTTCGTGCTCGTCGTGGTCCTGGAGCTGGGACCATTCGCCTTCCTCCATTCGCAGGTTCTCCATGATCTGCTTGAAGTGCTCGCGACGGTTGGCGAGGCTGTCCTGGAACTCGGAGTGTTCGTCACGGTCCAGCAGTCCCGTGGTGCGCAGCAGCTGGCATGCCTGTGCCAGTGCGTCCTCAAGGTGCGTCACGCGGTGCTCCAGGTGTACGAACGCCTTCCGGATCTCTCCGGGCAGTTCGGTCTTCATGCGTCGTTCTCCCTTGATGCTGGTGTTGCTCCGTCCCGCGGTGAGGCCCTGGGCGTCTGGGCCTGGGCCGTGCGTGAACCGTAGATGGTCGGAGGGTTAGACAGGCGCGCGTGCCAACTGGGCTCCCGCTCCCCCGTCGCAGACAGCGGGGAGGCGGGAGCGGGCGGCGGCACGGAGTGGTCAGGGCCATCTTGAGTGTCGTTGAACAGGGCGGCCTATCAGGCGCGGAGTGCTGGAGGTCGTCATGGTGGTCGCTCTCGCTCGCGGGCGGTGGGGGTTCGGCGGCACGACCGTGGCCGGAGGCGGGGTTAGCGGCGCAACGACGGCGCCGGTCCGGGTGCGGGGATCCGCCCGCCCGGGGAGTGGGGAACATGAAGCGGGCCTGCCCGGCCGAAACGATCGGCCAGGCAGGCCCAGGACTTGCCGGGGTATGGCCGGGGGCCGCTCAGCGCAGACGCACCTACTACGTGGGCGGGGTGTCCTCCGGACCCTGCTCCGGCGCGGGATCCTCGCAGGCCGTCGGCTCACCAGGCTCAGCCCGATCCTCACCACCGGGCCGATACCACGCGTAGGCACAACCTCCCTCCGTGAGCGCGAGCACGGTGAAAACCGCCGTCCAGACCCACCCCGCTCCCCCGACCACACTGACCACCACCGCTACGGCAAGCAGCACACCAGAGCAGGCAAACATCACCGCGAACGGCGTACTGCGCGAACGGCGCTGGCCAGACGTCAAGCCGAAGAACAGAGCCTTGAGCAGCTGGTGTCCATCCTGCCCCTGGGGGCTCACAGCACGCTCCAGCGTCAGCGCGAACAGCGGCAGGGTATGCAGCAGCATGGCAAGCATCGCCAGCCCGGTGATCGTGCCGGTCGCGCCGGTCACATCCGACATGGGTATCCACTCCGTTCCTTACATCAAGGGCGCCCGATGCGCCCGCAGGCAGGCACACTGACCGAAGCAGGCACAAGCCCCGCAACACGCGCTGCCGGGCGGCGGTGTTGAGGCCGAAAAGCGGAAGCCGGAATGCACGACGAGGAGGCGGGCGGCCGTCGTGGTGACCGGGCGCCGGGCACCACGACGACACCGCCACAGGCGCGCACGTGCCGTGGCCCCTGCACCCGATGGGGGATGGGGACACAGGGGCCCACGCTCAGTTCCGCCGCCCGCAGGGACAGGCTGAGGATTTAAGTGCGTGTGAAGGCGTCGGCGGTCGGCCACACGGGCTCGACGCCCTGGCTGGTGCACAGGTCCGCGAGGTCGGCATCCGGTCGGGCGGGCAGGAGCAGCACCTTGCGCGTGGCCGGAGGGAAGAACCTCGTCAGATCGAAGAGTGTGCCGATCGCGTACCACACCCCCGCTCTGCCGTCCCGTGCCAGCGTGGCGCAGGCAACGACGAGTTCGCAGGCAGTGACGTCGAACAGCTCCACCGGCAGCCGCCACTCCGGGGCCGTGATGAGGTAACCGGTCACCTCGTGGCCCTGCCCCTGGTGCAGGAACCGCTCGTAACGGGCCAGCAGAGCGCGTCGCTGCAGTTCGAGGGGAGTCACCGGCTCGTCAGAGGGGTAATCCAAGTTCTCGCGGCACTGCGTGCGCTGAACAACCGGGTCCGGCATGGCCATAGCGGCATCCTTCCTGGTAGAGCCGGATAGGCGGGAGATCGCCGGGCAGCAACGCAGCGTGGTGGGCGACGCGCAGGTGCGCCCAGCTCCGGGCCGGTCCAGCCCACGCACCCTCGGCCAGACAGCACCAACACGCGCAAGCTCAGGCAAGTTACAGCCCAGCTGACCCCCCTCGCCGGTCAGCCCCCGAGCGCGGCGCCGGGCCAGGGACAAGGCAGGAACCGGGAACGGCCCGGGCCCCCTGCGGCGGTCCGCAGGGCCGGCCAGGAGTCCAAAAACCGGCACAGCGCAGGACGCATGTCGCCGGGCCAGATGCCGCAGCAGGTGCGAGTGGGGCCTCCAGCGCTCTGGATGCGCCGCTCCACATCCGACCAGAGGCACGGTCACACCTCCGGGTCCCGGCACCTGCCGTATGCGGCGTTACCGGGCCCCCGGAGGCGGGCCTACTCGTCCCCGGGCCCAGGCTGGTGCTTCTTTGGGTATGGGTACGTGGTGATGGTGAAGTGGCGGAGCTCGCGACGTGGACCGATCAGGCAGGCGTAGCGATGATTGCCGCGGTGGTCGAGCGTGGCCGCGCCGATCGTGGCCAGGGCCTCCTTCAGCCAGGCGCCGCTCCGCCCCGGCATGCCCTGGCTCGTTGTGACAGATTTTCGATTTCACGCGGTCGCTGAGAGCCGAGCCATCCGGCAGCTCGGTCAGGCGTCTGGGGCGCGTCCGGCCGAGGTAGCGCATCCCCAAGGCCTGGTAGACAGTGCCGACGTGCCCGGGGAACACGGATTCTTCGCCGCTCGGTCCCTGGCGCATCCGTGGGTGGGGATCGCTGTGCACCACGATGCCGCGGATCCCGTGCGCCGCGGCGAGCCGAAGCGCCCGGGCGGTGAACCAGCTTTCGGCGGGGGCCGGAACCGGATCCACGAGCACTAAGCGGGACAGCTCCAGCGACTGCTGGTAGGGGACCTTCTACGAAGCGGGAGAGTCCGTCGCAGCAGTTCACGGCACACTTCACCTGTGGGTCGAAGCGCTGAGTCACAGGCGCGTTGGTATGAGGGTCGCCCTCGACCGCTATGCTCGACGTAGCGCACCTCGCTTGTGCGCGCCGGCCCGGGCCCACCCCCGGGATACCGGTGAACCGTGCTGCCGCGCGGGTGCGAGCGACGACCGGTGCCCTCTTCCGAACCGCGCACCCTGGCCATGCTCGTGGTGGGACGAACTGCAAAGCCAGGACGCGACAAAGGAGAAGCGATGGCCCCGTCCTCCCGCAACACCACCAACCAAGAGCGGATCGCCCGCGCGCTGAACCGCTCGACCGGCTGCGGCTACCAGAAGGCCCTGCAGCGCGTAAAGGCCGCGGCCGACGCGGGCAAGCTGCCCGCCAAGCTCGACCAAGCCGGCCGCGAAGAGGCCGTGCGGATGCTCACTGAGAACCACACCCAGCCCACCCCGGCCCCGGCCGCCGTGGCGAGCGGCCCGTCCTCCCACACGCAGTCCCCAGTAGTGACGCGCGGGCTGGTCCGCGGAGGCATGGACAAGACCGTGGCCGCGATCGACACTGGCGCCTTGGCCCAGCAGGGCTACCGGGTGCTTCCGGTCGACCTGCCCGAGTCGCTCACCGAACTGATGGTCGAGACGCACCAGACGATGGAGGCGCACCGAAACTTGCGAAACAAGGAGCGAGTCGTCGACGCCATGCGGGCGCAGCGGGACCAGGGCCTCAACCCGTACCTCCTCCCCACTGTGCCGCAGGAATTGGCGAAGCAGGTGGAACTGCTGCTGGAGCAGACCCGTCGGCTGCCGCGGAGCGACGAACCGCAGTGAACCACCGTCGGCCGGCCGCGCTCAGGCGCTCGGCAAGCACTCGGGTCCGGTGAGGATCACATCCAGCACCTCTCACAGAACCCCCAACGAGTTGCGGTCGCCGACGCCTTCCTCAGAAGTAATTCGTGGCCGGTGACGGTGCGCCCTCGCGCCCGGGCGCAGAGCTTTGAGGATCCACCCGCACCGCAGTGCTCCGGGGTCAGGCGTCAGACGCGTCGGCCCGGCTAGGGTCGCCCTTGCCCCCCTGGGCTGGTCCTGGAACCTCTGCCGCGATCAGTCGACTGTTGTCGACCGTTCCCTTCCTTGGACGACGACCTCGGCCTCGCCGATCAGCGGTACGCCGACGCCCGACACGCGGCCCCAGCCCTGATGCGGTGGGTGGACCCCCTGCTGGGGTTGGGGAATCCGACTTCACCACGAAGGCCGCCTTCGCTGCCTGACTCCGGGCGGTGGGCGCGGCCGCTCATGGGTGCGAACTTGGGCTGCTTCAGGCATCCTCTCGACATGACTTGCTGCCCCTCTGTCCCAAGTATTCGGCGATCTGCCAGTCCCCCGCGCTTCCCTTCTCGAGTACCGTGCGAATCTCGATGAACGGGTCCAGGTTGGGCTCGTTCCTGTCGACCCTGCCGCTCTTCACGTCCTTGTCGAACGCCTTGCTCTGGTCCTCGCAGAAGGTGACGAGCGCCTTCTTACCCTCCTGCGACATCACGGCTCGCCCGTAGAATCGGTCGGTTCCGGTGATCGTCGTGCCGCTCTTCTCGTATTCGTCGAAGACCGCCCGGAACTTGTCCGCGGCTTCGCCTTGCCAATAGCGGTCGAAGTTGTCCGTGGCCTCTGCCTTCGCGTATGCCTCCTGCATCGCCATCAGCGCGTAACCGTGGTCCTTCAGGACCTCGTCCGTGGTCTTGTTACCGGTGGTGTCGTCGTCGATGACGACCTTGACATCTGGCGGCAGGTCGAACTCTGGCGCACCCGTCTCCTTGGCAGACGGCGACGCCGGCTCCTTGTCCTGCTTCTCCACACCCGCGATCTCATCGGGATCCTTGTCGTGGTCGTCGTTGCTCCCGCACGCGGTCAGCAGCAGAACTCCAACCGCGGCAGCGGCCGCGGCGGTCACGCATCGGATCTTCATTTGAGTAGGCCCTCCCAGAGGCTTCGTGGTTGGTTTGAGGGTGAGTCAGGTCCAGGGAAGTGGGGAAGGTCAGGGTTATCAGCTGTCTATCGCCGACGGTGATCCGCGACAGGCGCGAGACCTCGCCTGGCTGCCGGATGTTCGGCGCGGCCCCAGCACTCTGCACCTGGAGGACCGAATCTGCCGGCCGAGCTCGGCGGCGAGCCATTGATATGGCAGGGTGAAGCTATCCAACGGCAGGCTCATAGAACGACTCCCGGCTGTCAGCAGGCGCGTGCCCGCACCGCCACATTCAAGATCATCCATCGGTCCCCCCATTTTTCAGCCGTGGTCACGGTCACGTATCGCGTCAAGAACAGCTGCTGGCTGGGCAGCAGCTCCTTGCCGGTCGTGCCGTTGATGCGCACCCACCTCGATACGTCCAGGCAGTCCTGGATCGTGGCCATGGGGAATCTTCGGTTCATGTCCATGGCGGTGACCCTCGGATTACTGATCGGTTTGCCTCGCGTCACGATCCCGGCTTTCCGCAATGTCTTCACATCGGCCTCAGCGCGGGCCAGGGCCGCTCCCGTCGTGTAGTGGGTGAGCTGGGTGCCCTGGATCGCGGCCTGCGCGTAGGCCCTGGTCTGCTCCTGGCGGAAGTGCCAGTACACGGTCAGGGCCTCGGCCTTGTCTGGGGCCAGCGGATCCGCGCCGACCGGCGGTGCGACCAGCGCCCTTTCGGCACCTGCGGAGTCCGGGGCACTGAGGCCGTCACTCACCCCGCAGGCGGACAGGGCCAGCGATATGCCTGCAGCCGGAACGAGCCAGCCGAAGCCGCGCGCTCTGAAGAGTCTTGACGTCCTGGGCTTGGGCACTGCGATCACTACGGTCTTCCTGAACAACCGCTTCCGACGTGGCAACAGGGTGTCGGAGACAGGGGCAGCGACCATCGGGTGCAGCACCCCAGGCAGCACCAGGGGCTGACGCTGGTCAGATTCGGGCACTGGGCTGGGCTGGTCGGCGCGTTGTGGAGAGTTGTCGTGACTGCGGTTCTCGGGCGAAGAGCGCCCTTCACGAATCGGCATGCGCAGCACTGTGGCCTCGACGCCACGACGGCTGTAGGACGCTGCCGGATCGCTCCCGCAGTCCGGGAGACTCAGTCTCCGCACCTGCTGTTGCTGTCCCGCGGCGCGGGATCCACGGCTTCGCTTGTCGGCGGCTTTTCGCTCGCCGCTCCGGATGCGGCCGGTCACCCCTGGGGCCTCCGGGCCCAACCCGCCGGGGCCGGCGGGGCCGGCGGGTTGGGGCGCAGCGCCCCCGTCCGGGCGCGCTGCCTGGCGCGGGGCTCAGCCCGTGAGGCTCGGCATCCCGTTGGGGAACGCTCGGAGGTACTCCAGTCGCTCTTGGTGTTGCCGGGTGATCTCCTTGTCGCTCAGCCGAACGCCGACGACGGCAGCGGCCTCCCGGGCGAGGACGAACCGGCCGTGCAGCCAATCCAGTTCGGAGCCCGGCGGCCATTCCTCCTCGTCCTTGCGGGGCCACACCTGGGCCCACTGCTCCCCGTGCTCAGTGAGTGCCACGGCGTACGCGGCGAACTCGCGGAACAGCAGCTCCCCGAGGGCGTCACGTTCCTGCTGCGAGGACATGCTCACACCTCCGCCGGGGCGTTGGCGGCCGACAGCACAAAGACATGCTGGCACTCGTGGACGAACCGGTAGCCGACGCTCATGTACTCCGGCTCCCGCTCGTAGTCCGGGCATACAGGCGCCCCGACGGTCGGTGGTACGACACCTCAGGGCGCCTGTGCTCAGCGATGATGGTCACCAGCACGTCGAGCATCGCGCCGAGGTTGATCGCGTCCGGGATGGTGTGCGCGCGATCCGGGTCGTGCCCGGCGACCAGCTCCCGCACGGTCACCAGCCGGTTGTTGGCGCCGTTGTAGACGTACTGGGCGGCCGATCGCGCGGAAGGCAGGGTGAGGAACCGCAGGTCCACGGCGGAGTGCAGCCGCGTGCCCGGCAGCGGCCCGCCGTCCACGGGGCGGGGCACGAACCGGGCTGTGTCCCGCTGCTCGATGGCCCGCGTCAGGTCGTCGCGCACCTCGGCGTCGGTGAGCCACCCGGTCCCGTCGTCGGGCTCGGGCCTCCATTCCCCGCCCTCGCCGCGCCTCCAGGTGTCACGGGTACGCCACTGGTAGCGGTCGCCGCC
Source organism: Streptomyces sp. 7N604 (assembly GCF_052245475.1). Taxonomy (NCBI): domain Bacteria; kingdom Bacillati; phylum Actinomycetota; class Actinomycetes; order Kitasatosporales; family Streptomycetaceae; genus Streptomyces; species Streptomyces sp. 7N604. Next base: position 31,205 of record NZ_JBQQBX010000017.1, read on the forward strand.
GATGAACCGCAGGGGCGCGGCGGGCGGGGGGGAATGTGGCTGGCGGGCTGGCCAGAGTAGACAGCTCAGCAGCGGACACGGAAAACCTCCAACGGTGAGTATGTAGGCGGGCAGCACGCACGGTCGCCCATGTGTGGTGGGGACTTCGGCCCGGCGCGCACCATGGCGCAGCGGGTGGCAAGCCGCGCAACCAGCAACCACGGGGCAGCATGGGGCCGCGGCGAACGCTTCCGGCCCCGCCCTGTCCTGTGCGGACGGGAGCGGGGCCGAAACGTGTGGGGCCGGGTGGCGGTCTAGGCCTCCGGCCGCATCTGTGCAATGGCACGCCACGCCGACCGCATGTCGTAGCGGAGCTGCCCGGCCACCTGGTGGCAGGCGGCGCGCAAGTAGGCCGCGATCAAGTAGGTGGTCAGCTGCTCGGAACGCGGTAGGTCCGGCGTGCGGGGCAGAAACAGTACGTGTACTGGGGGCAGCAGGCCGAGGCGGACGTACGCCTCAATGAGCGACCAGTGGTCCTCGCCTGTCCAGTAATCCCGTTTGGTCAGCGACAGGCCCTGTTCGCCCTCGTAGAGCCCGGTGAGGAACGCGACTGGCAGATGGTCGATCGCGGCCACCGTCCTGTCCTCCGCCGTCTCGTCGTCCGGGTCGAACAGGTCCTCGGGAAGCCCAAAGTACTCATTCTTGGCGGGCTCTTTGCCGCCGAGCGCGGTGTACGCGGTGTGCCAGTCCTCGACCTGCACACAGCCTGCCTGAACATCGCAGGGGTCTGTGTGCTCCCCCGAGATGCGTACCCGGCCCAACCAGCCCGGGCGGCGCAGGGCCCGGACCGGGGGCAGGTCTTCGTCCGGGCAGCCCTTCCAAGCTGCGCGCAGCACGGCTCCGATCCGGCGAAGCGTGCGTGTCTTCGGCGGCATTGGCCCGGCTGCGGACCAGCCAGCACGGTTCTTCGGCATGACGTCTCAACTCCTAGATGGCAAGGGAGTCAGGCACCTTGTGATGCCCGGTGCCGAAAGCGGGCCGTATCCGGCCCCGCCTCGATCGGCCTGCCAACCGTCCGTCACCGCCTGCCAAGCGCCGCAACCACGGGCAGGAGCGGTTATGGGCCCGCACCTCAGGGGCGGTGCGGGCCACGGGAGGCGGGCACGTACGGCTGCGGAGCGGCGCGGGCCGGTGAGGTCAGTGGGCCGGGCTCGGTGGCCATCGGGGCCGTGATGTGCGGGGCGACGCGGACGGCGGCGCCACCAGCGGCGCGTAGCAGCAGACCGCTCACAGGCGGAGCGGTCACGCGGCCGCGAGATCTGGGGGTATCCGCCGGGCCGCACGGTCCTGCGACCATCGACAGCCAGCGGCCCGCGCACCTTCGCCTCCGGGCTGCCCAGCCACGCAACCCCGCCCCGCGGTAGCTCTACGGCCGTAGGCGGCACCGGCGGCCGCGCGCCCAGAGTCAGGGGAATCAGCCGGGCCTGGTAACACGTAGGGCGGAAAGCCCGTGCTCCCTGGCGGGAGCACGGGCTGCAGGGTGGTACCTGGGCAGTGATCTGTGCGGCCGTGGATTGGCCGAGCCGAGGGGGAGTTAGCGGTGCGCTGACAGGTGGTTCAGCTCGGCAGACGCCGTGCACTGTGGAACGTCGTCTTGGCCTTGCGGGCTCGTGCCCGGGCTGGGGGCCCTGCTTGTGCGGCGGCGGACGAGCCTGCGGTTCTCGGGCACGCTGCGGCCACGGGTTTCCAATGCCTTCTCGTCGGCGCGCAGAAGGGCAGCGACGGAGTCCACAGCGATCTGGGCCTGTTCCGGGCTTGCTTTGAACGCAGACGGAATCACCGCGCTGGGGCGCAGTGCCTTCGAACGCAGCTCTTTCAGGATCCGAGTGTGTCGGGCAAGGCGGTCGCGCACGTCTTGCTCACTGACGCCACCCGCTCGTCCCTCCCAGATACGTTCGTACTCGGCGTCCTCGTGGGGGCTGAGGTGTTCTGCCGGCGGCGTTGCTGCAGCTGTTGGCATCGTGGTTTTGTCCTTCGTTCGTCGTGCCGCGCCGAGTACGGGAATCGTTGGACGACCCCGACTGGGGAGCGCGGGTATAGAGGCGGGGCGCGTCTGTCGCGCTCGCCGCCGCCGGAACGTAGGGAGCCGGGATGTAAGAGCCGCAACTGCTAGGCCGACTGGATTCTGCGAGGGCGGTAGTCGGTTCGGGGCGGCGTGATTGCGCCCCGCCGACGCCGGGGTTCGGGTTGCACGGCGTAAGCGAGGCGCAGTTCGTTGGGGGCCCGACACGTGCGGCACGGAAAGTTGGCGTTAGAGAGCAGCTCCTTCGCCTTGGGTTTCTCGGAGGTGGTCGCGGAACCGAGTGATCTGGTTCGTGCGGCTGTCTGACTTGGGTTCCAGTAGGCCGCCGCAGGTGCAGGCGACGGTGCAGTTTGCTTCGGTCGTGGGCTCGAACAGGATGGTATGTCCGGGAAGTGACTCGATCTCGGCGAGCACGGCCTGGTTGACGAGGGGGGACATGGGTCTCCTCTTCCTGTGACCTCGAGGTCACAGCCTTGGGGTGTACGGCAGGTGGGGGCTCACGCCTCTGTCCCTGCCGAGATGAGGGACCGTAGATGGCGGAGGCCTTAGCGCCGCAACGGCCACCGCGACGCAGTGAGCGAGCGGGCCAATGGAAAAGTGGAGGCTGGCGGGTGTGGCTGGAGCCCTCTCGGGGTGTCCTGACCACCGCTCGCAGGCAGGTCCAGCGCCCGCCTACGGGGCGCATGCCGGCACGTGATGCATGGGGCGTACACCTGGCGACAGCGACCGACGAGCTCGACGCACGAGATCAGGACTTGCGGATGGCCGTACACGTCCGTTTGCGTGAAGCCGCGATCGGTGTGGGGTCGGCTGCCGCTCGGGCCCCAGGGGGGAGCTGGTGCCACCGTCGGCGATCAGCGCTGGCGAGGGGTGCGCCTGCGCAAACTTGCTGATGCAGGCGCACCCCGCCGGGTGGTCTCGCTAGTCCGGCATGCAGGGGGTCAAGGCGTCCACGGCAAGGGCGACGTGGGCTACCTGGTCCGGCTCTGGTGCACGGATGCCCCAGTCCCCGAGGTCGGCGACAGCCTCTCCCATGAGCTTCCTGAGGCTTTCAGTGCCCGCGTTGGGGTGCGGCCGCGAGACGGCCGCGATGTAGAGGGCGATGGTCATGGGCCCGGACAGGTTGTCCAACGGCCTCAGAGTGCGCAGTAGGTGGACGGTCGCGACGCGTTCGGGATGCCGCTCCGGGTCGATCGTCTTGGAGTGGGCACTGCCTTGGGCCAGGAGAAGGAGTTGGCGGCCGGTGTTCCATCCGTGGTGGACAGCGCCGGGGTGTTCCAGGTCGGGATACGAGTCGGGCGGGAAGATGGCATGGGACGTTGGAATCTGATCGATTCGGGTAATGGGAGGCATGTCTGTCCTCGGTGGTCGTGGTGCGCCGGGGTGATCCGGCGTGGTGACCTTAGGGAGAGGGAGTGGAAGCTCCGCAAGGGTGGCTTGTCGGCTCGACGGGTGCGTTCAGCCAAGGGCTGGGGCGACGCGGTGTCGTCGCGGGCGTCGGCCCGAGCAGTGCGGTCCGGGTGCCGATTCGGGGCGAGGAGGCCGACGGCGGCGAGAACACCGAGGGCGATGGTGGCGCTGAACGTCACCGCGCCGGCTGCGCTGAGGGATGCGGCCCTCCCCCGCCGCGCAGTAGCGCGGCGGGCTGTCGCACGTCAGGTCACGTTTCTCCACGCCGAGGGCAGCCGCGGCTCTGATTCACACCGCGCTGTCGACCTTGCCCACGGCGGCCTCGATGTGGCGGTCCACAAGAGCAGGTGCGCCGACGAGGAGCACTGCGACGTTCCCCTTGCGGACCGCCACCGTTTTTAGGATCTGCGGTCCGGCTGGCAGGCCCATGGTGGACGTGTAGGCGAACTGCTCGTCCCCGACGCGCGGCGGGTCCGCCTTGGTCACCTTCACCTCAATCGGCGTGGTCCCGGAGGTCATTGTGTACGAGGGGCACCCGGTGTAAGCGGCGAAGAGAGCACGCAGCTTCTTCGACAAGGTGGCCGGGGTGTCACTGTGAAGCTCCTCGCCTAGTGAGGAGTTGGTGTTGTACGTGTAGCTGACCTCGGCTTTGCTCGCGAATTGCATCTGGCTGCTCTGCTTGCCGAGTTTCTCTAGCGATGGGCAACCCTGTAGTGAGATATCGTCGTAGCGCTTGCCTTCGTCCGCCTTGGCGGGCTCCCGCGTATAACCTGCGCCCAGGTCTGCCTGGGTGAGCAGGAGGGACTGTAACTCGCTCTTTGCCATCGGCCGCTGGTTCCGCGCTGTCGCGGACGGCGGTGCTGCCCCAGCCCCACCACGCGAATCCTCATCTGCGTTGCTACAGCCGGATGCAAGAACACCACAGAGTGCCGTCACCACGGCCCATGGGCGATATCCCATCGTCGACTTCCGCATCTGTAGGTCAACTCCTCCCCGATCAACGGCCATGAGACTACTGCCTCAGCCCTTCGTTGAAGAGACAATCCTGTGCCGCGGGTTCGGATCTGTCGCACTGAGCCGCAAGTTGCTCGGAGCTTGCACGGACGAGGCTTGCGCCGCTGGCGTGTGCTGCCTACCGCTGTGTCGAGATGGCCCCGACCGGGTACGGGCCCTCGACGGCATTCATCCGGGCGAGTCCGGTCTGCGCCACCCGGCCCGACACCTTGTGGTTGCAGCCGCACCCGGCCCCGGAACTCTCCTCGTCCTCCCCCAATGTCTCGCGGGTGAACGCGTGCCTTGACTCCGCCCGTGTCAGCAGGCACGGCAGTCCGTGAAAGCCGAGTCGGTAGTGGTGGCGGTACTCCCCACTGTCCATCGAGGATCGGGTTCAACGTGGTGGTCGCGCCGATAGCGCGAGCCGTCTGCACGCGAAGGTCCACAATCGCCGCAACCTCCACTCCCCTGGCCCGCCGCAAGTGCCACGGTGGCTCTCCATCGTCCTGCGGGTAGATCTTCATACACTCAAACGGAAGCGCTGGGCAGCTGAGGCGGGGGCCGTGTCCACCATGGAGACCATGGTCCGGGGAGCTGACCACCAGCTTCTTAAGACGCGGGTCAGCGGGGGTTAGAGTCTCGGGGGTTCGGCGCGGGCACGAGGATGTCGAGGAGCACTGGCATCCAGCGCTCGGCGGACGCCTGGCCGTCGAGGCCGAGCACACGCACGTCTTCGAAGACGCTCTTGTCCGCCCCTCCGGGGGCGGACGGCACGACCGGAATGGTACGGGGGTGCTGGGGCTCCTGGGCGATCACACGAGGCTCCTCGTCGCGGCGGTGCTGACCAATCGAGCGCACCCGGCCGCACTGAAAGCTCGGGTCCGACTCGGCCGTCTCTCCCCAACGACCAGTGCCGACGGCCACGTCGCCCCGAAACCACAGGGGCCACGGAAGCCGGGTAGCGGGGTCTCAGACTGATCCCACGGAAGGCGGTGCTCTCGTGGCGATGGTGGGGCCCGCTTTACGTGCGAAGGAAGCGGGCCCCGTCGAGCGCTCTCGGGTGGGCGCTCAACTGCAGCGTAATGCGCAGTCGCCGCCGGCTCATGCTCGGCACGGCCATATGGGAGTGGAATCAGGATGCCGCCGGTGTCCTTGGTCCGGTTGCCCTGTGGCGGGTAGGTGTGGCGGCGCCATCCAGTAGCCGCGGGCTTGGCGCGGGATGAGCCAGCGGCAGCAGGCGCGGCAGTTCTGCAGCGAGGAAGGCCCGAGAGCACATGCGGGAGTCTCCTGTTGTGAACGAGGGTGGTAGTTGGCGGATCATGCTCACTTCGGTGCAGGTCACGGACGTGCAGAGGAGCTGGTTGGCGGATCTTGAGCGTGATAGTTGGCGGAGGTCAGCGCCCAGCAGGAACACATTGCCGCAGGTGAGAGCTTCGGCTGTCGATAAGGCTCAAGATCCGCCACACGGCGTGCTCGCCCCGCCATCAACAACCCTCGGTCACTGTAGGTTCGGCGTCCGGCTGTCAACTGGCATCGCTCTGACCTGCGGTTTCCGTAGCCATCCCACCGGGTGTCCCTGGGGTCTCGTCCCGCCGCTGTGTCCACTTCCTCGGCCCGTGCGTCACCGCCGGCTCGGGAGGCGGAGCTTCACCTGCGGATTCCCATTCCCGTGTCCGATTGGCCACACGATGGACATCGCCGGTGGGAAAAGGACACGAGATCTGGGATCCCACAGTCACACCTGTGGGTTAGGCACTGAGGCGGGTGGTATGCAGCTGGGCGACGGCGCTGCGGAGCCGCGCGATGACTTGTGGGTAATCGGTTCCGGTGACCAGGAGGTGTCCGCTTCTGCGCAGTGGGCCGATCCGGCCCTCTGGCTCGTACGTGTGAAGGTCGGTGAAGGGAGTGATGTGGGGGTGGGTCTGTGGGGAGGTGGAAGGCGCGGTGGTGCCCGTCGCCTGTATGTAACGCACAGCTGCCGCTCCGAGTGGTGCGTACTCGATGTGCGGCGTGCGGCCGCGGGCGTGGGCCCCGCTGGCTGCGATGAGGTCGACGCCGGTGACCTGTTCGATGAGCTGGGCGACGAGCGGATCGGTCACGTGGGTCGAGATGCTGATGACTCTTGGGCCGGTGGCGGTGATACGCAGGCGTATCTGGGCGGGGCCCTGATGGTGTCCGATAGCTGTGAGAGCTCTCCTGGCGATGTCTTCAATTGCCGCGGCGCACACGTCGTCGGCGTCCACCACCACTTCGACAGGCAGGAGTGCTGGCTCCGCCTGCGGATCGAATGTGGTGTGGGAGACGGCGATGACACGGGTTCCGGAGCCCTTGGCATAGGTGTAGGCGGTGGCCTCGATGCCTTCGAGGAGCGGCTCGATGACGGTGCCCGTCTCGGGCCAGGTGGCGGCGGTGGCGGCGGCAAATGCCTCTGCCAGCTCGGGGAGTGCGCCTACGATGCGGGCTGCGTAGCGTCGCTTGGGCGAGGCGGGTTTACATATCAGGGGGAATCCGACATGGTGGGCGGCCTCCAGGGCCTGGTCGAAGGAGTCGGCGTGTTGGCTAGCGCTGCTTTCAATGCCGGCCAGGTCGAGGAGTTCGGCCGTGCGGTGGCGCAGTGCGGTGGCCTCGAGTGTCCCGGCGGCTGGGCCGGGAAGGCCGAGCTCCTGGCGCACGAGGGCGGCCGCCCGCAGGTGAGCTGGATTGAAGTTGATGACGCCGGCGATGGGGTAGGCGATGGCGAACCTTTGGGCCACCTGGAGTACCTGAGGGGCGTTGAGGAGGTTCGCAGTACGCGCGGCGACGAGGTGGCTCCGCTGCCAGGTGGGTTCTGCCTGGTCGATCAGGAGTAGTGGACCGTCAGCAGCAAGGCGTCGCAGAGCCTGCTCCCAGTCAGCTCGCGGTCCACTGCCGAGCACGACGAGGTGTCCCGGAGGGCTGTTGGCGTCACGCTGAGGTGAGTGGGTGTTCACGACGGTACTCCAGGTGTAGGCGTGGATGCGTCGGCTGGTGGGAGATCCAGGGCGGTGCACTCACTCTCGTTGCGCGTTCGTGAAGGGGCAATGCCCCCGCCCGGCGTCTCCCCGGTAGCGGTCGAGTTAGGGCTCGTTGTGTCACCTAGCGGGACGTGAACTGAATTACCGTTCTCCGCTGGCGGGACGCGGTCCGCACCATGGTCCATCCGGTTAAAAGCGCAGGTCAGGCCGTTGATCGCCCTGAGTAGCCGACGAGCAGCACGTTGGGTGATCGTTCGTCGGGACCGGTTACTGCACCGGGGTGGCACCTATGGTCGGGCCTTCTGGGCAGCGATGTTGACCTGCAGAAACGCCGCTCGTGTTGGTCAACTCGGCGTATCTGTACGCACCTTTGTGCGCCCATAGGAAGGGCCTCTTCCTGGAAAAGGCTGTTCCTCCACAATTTCGCATTTGCGCGGTAGAGCTGTGCCTGGCGGGACCCGAGAGGCGGGACCTAGGGCCAACATCGCCTACGAGGAGGGACTGTCGATGATCGACTCCGATCTTGTGGATGCCCCGGACACGGCGGATGACGGAATGACCGCGCACACTCGTGTCTACCTCGTGCTCCAGACGCTGCACAGCATGGGCCCGGGCCTGCATCCCCTCCGCCGGATCATCGACGAGTCAGGCGTGACTAAGTCCACGGTGCACCGGATCCTTAGCGCTGGGGTGGCGGCCAAGCACCTTATCCACCGGGCCCCGGGTCGATACGGCATCGCTACCGACGTGGCGAACCATCGTCCGGACGCGAGCGTGCACCTTCCACTCGCGCACGACAGCGCGCTCGACCGCGAGACCACCACACTGCAGCGGCAGACCGCGCAGGTGGCGATGGCCTTCGGTGCAGTGCTCATAGATGACACCCCCGGACGGTTGATGCTTAATCACTCTTACGGCCGACGCTCCGACTTCCAGGCGGCGTTCAACCACACTGACGTCGATGCGAAGGTTGCGCTGCGCTACTCGCCAATGACGGCCGATGCCGCCGGCTTGGCGATCCTCGCCCACCTCGACGGTGCACCTCAGAGCCACTTGATGCGCGAGATTCGGTCTGAGGGGTACGTGTTGACGCAGTCGCCGCTGCCTGACTGGAAGATGCTGGGTGTGCCGCTGTGGCGAGGGTCCACCGTGTACGGAGCGTTGGCTGTTATGGGGTTGCGACCTCAGATGGAGCGCAACCGCCGCGAATACGCCGCGGCGGCACTGGCCTGTGCAGCAAGACTCAGCCACCGCTGTGAGCTGGGCAGCGGGCAGATGCGCCTAGCGAGCTGACAGGAAATCACGGTAGAAAAACTGGGGTATCCAAGCAGCTGCTAGCGTGCCGGTATGCACGAGCATCTGGTCGCTCTCGAGGGACACATGCAGCAGCTGCAGCAGGCGATCCGGCAGGCGCTCGCGCAGGATGACGCCGCCCAAACGAGCATCTTAGGCGAGGAGTTGAAGCGCACGCAGCGCGCCTGGAATGTGCTGTGCGGTCTAGGCGACGACCCGGACACAGCCCAGCCGGAGCCCGCGCCGCCAGCAGCCGTCGAGCCCGGCCAGGGCGGCCTGCCTGTACGCGACCAGGTCCACCAGGCGCTGACCCTCCTCACCGTCCCTGCCGCGCCCAAACTGCTCAGCCAGGTCCACCAGGCGTTCTTCTCCGGCCCGCTGAACACCGCACGCCTGACCACCCTGCGCCGCGACGAGGAACGCTCCTTTCGATCCGGCCCCTACGCCCGCGCTTACTACATCTGCCCCGCCCTGACATCCGATCTGCTCTCACCGGCCCGCGCCCTGCTCGCCCTGAGTACCTGGCCGCTGGAACAGCGCCTGGTGGGACCGCCACCCAACGAGTCCACTTCCTCACCTCGGCTCTGCGGCTTGCGGACGCCGCCGAACGCCTCGTCGCCGACACCGAGTTGCCGGAGTCCCTCCAGCAGCTTCTCCTGCGCTACAGCGGCAACATCCACGGCTACACTGCCCGGGGCCCGCTCGACCTGGACGCGCTGCGCCGGGCCGCGGCAGCCGAGCTGGCTATCCACGCCAGCGACGACGCGGACACCCGCGCCGAGACGGCCCGGCGTACGTCAGCAACTCGGCGAAGTGGAGCAGATCTTCGGCGAGACCCTGCGCAAGACCGCTCGGTGAAGTCGCCGCCGGTCCGCCACCCAAGCAGACAAGGCTCACGTGTCCGGGTGTCGTTAGGGCTCCGCGTCCGGCCGTTGCCCGTGATCTGCTGGACGGGGAGGACGGCGCATTGACCGTGCTCGGCGACTCCGCCTACGGCACCGGCGACCCGCGCGAACGGTTGCGGGCCGCGGGCCACACCCTGGTCATCAAGACACCGCCGCTGCGGGAGGTGGTCCCCGGCGGCTTCACCATCGTCGACTTCCGCATCGACCCAGCCGCCGGCACCGCGACCTGCCCGGCCGGACGCAGCGCCAACCTCGGCTAGGTCAAAGCGGACGGTGCCCGCACCGCCCAGTTCCTCTGCGCCGACTGCCCCCTGCGCGGGCGCTGCACCACCTCCAAGACCGGACGTACCCTCCATCCATGTCCATCCCAAGTACGAACTGCTGACCGCCGCCCGTCGAGAGGCGGCCGACCCGGCCTGGCAGGCTCAATGCCGCAGATGGCGGCCCCCGGTCGAACGCGCCATCGCCTGGCTGGTCGCCGAGGGCAACCGCCGCGTCCCGCACCGCGGCATCATCGCCAGCAACATTTGGCTCCACCACCGCGCCGCCGCCGTCAGCCTCCGCCGCCTGATCAACCTCGGACTCACCCGAACCGGCACCACCTGGCACCTCACCCCGGCCACCGCATAGCGAAGAGGGCCGCCCGGCCCCACGCCCGGACAGCCGCAACGACAAGACTTTCAGCAGCCTTCTACGCGGCGTGGCGATCGTGCGCGTGCCCGCGCTCTTGTGTGCAGCCCTGGGGGCCAAAGTCGTCGTCGAGCTCGGTGAGTACGAAAGTGATGCGGGTCAGGCCCAGGGCCTGAAGCGACCTGGGGGTTTCCTCGACTAGGCGGCAGCCTTGCAGACCGACCTGCGGATCGGGGTGGCGCAGCGCACGAACGGCTCCTTCGTTGTGCACCAGATCGGCGCCAGCACTTAGGACCCAGCTCGGCATGTCGTTGATGTAGGCATGGTGCAGTGCGGGGTGAAGGTAGACCTCTCGACGGATGGCCTGTAGAGCGGGGTCCTGGTCGTGCTTCTCCAGGCTCGAAGCGAGCTGGGCAAGCATGGATAGTTGCCAGTTGGTGTGGTCGGCCAGGATGGACGGCGCGTCTGGGTGGAAGAGTCCGAACCTCAGGAAGCTCCGGGCGGGCATGGCTGTGGGGTGGGGTCGCACTCCGCTGAACAGATCGCGGTACGCCTTGTTCGCGATCTTCGAGTACCACCGATGGTCGATGAGAATGGTGGGGAGGGAGAGGGCGTCCATCATGACGCGGTAGTCGTCCAGGAACGCTGTCGTGGCCGGATCCTGCGGCAGGGTCTTGAGGAGCAGGGCGTGCAAGTCTGGCTGAGGAGCTCGCTCAACGGCTATCCGGAAGAGCCGCTCGACCTGGTACTCGGTCATCTCCAGCGCTTCCGCCAGGGCACAGAGCTTTCGGTCGGTCCACTCCTTGACCCGTCCTCGTTCCCAGTTCCCGTATGCGCGGGCACTAATGTCCAGTCGGGCAGCCACATCCTCTTGGCTCAGCTCGAGGTGATCGCGTCGCCCCTTGATGAATTCCTGCAGGCGCTTGGCACGCATTGCCGCGGCCATCTCGACCGTGTCAATGGCATCAGCCGTTTCGGCCCCTGGTTCACTCTCCAATGCGTCTCCCCCTTGCTGCTGTTGCCCTTCCGCTGACTGCGGATGGGAAGTAGCTCGAGGTGCTTGGCCGTAGAACGCACCTGCAGGACGCATGCTCGAGTGCCGACTCAGCATCGTATTCGCCATCGCAAGCGCCCCTTCGTAGTTGTCTAACAAGAGTCAGGTCCTGCGCCGGCCCGGATCGATGGCCCCACCAAGCTCGCCGCGCAGCTTCCATCCTCGGCAGCCTCCGTGAAGGGCTCGGCCAGCTCAGGCCGCCCTTCACCAGCGGCCGCACCCCGGGGGCGTGTGGCGGGAAGCCGCGATGCCGGTCTGCCGAAGCAGTTGGCGGCAACTAGAGATTGATCACCAGAAGGCGGCAAGGCTTCTCGCCGGGGTTCTGGGGGTGGTGATGGGAGCCAGCGCGCCCGAATATCACGGTTCCTTCGGAGTGCCCGTCGGGAAACTCATCTTGGCCGTCATAAAAGACGCCGGAGAGCACACAGTGCACTGAATCGACCAGGTGAGGATCCCTGACGGGTGGTGCGCCTGCCTGGAGTTCGTACAGCTCGATCTCGGGCCCCCCGTCTCCTCTCTCTCGCAGCGTGCGCTTTGTGATCCTGTCGGCCACTTCCTGTGCGGGGATGTCCTCCATGTGGGCGATTTCAAATCCGTCGATGGTGATCACGCTGTGTTCCTGTTCTTGTTAGGCGAATTTCTTACGTCTGTCTGCTGCGTCGGCCACCGGTAGACCCATTGCCGGGGAGAGTTGAGGGGTCGACCAACCCTCGTGCTTGGAGTTCGGCGATCGCCGTCTCCGACAGCGGCTGTAAGCCAGACTGCGGGCCCACCCGAGCGAAGGAGATCGGACTTGTGCGGGCCTGTATGGCTGTCAGCTCGGTCTCCCACTGCGCCAGGTCCTCGGCGAGACTGGCGGGTATCGGCGCGGGCGGGGTGAGCCCGAGACCGGGCTTGAGAAGTGCTGTCAAGGTCAGCCCATATACCAAGTCGGCGTCCGCCTGCAGGTATGGCGCTCCCGGAATCAGCTCGGCGGGCAGCGGACCATAGGCTGCGGTGCGGTCAGCAGACCAGTGCAAGGGGGCGTGCACCACCGTGACCCCGGCCTCGTCGGCCAGAGTGTCAAGGGCTTGAGCCTGCTCGGCGGTCTGTGGCCCCATTTGTAGCCAGAGCAGATCCTCCGGCAGGGCGGGAAGAACGAACGGGGCGACGACGGCCTCGAGGATCGCTGGGTCATCGAATGCCGTGACGACGACTTGGCTCTCGGAGAGCATGTCGGCCCAGTCACCCGCCTCCGCCGCCAGGGCCGCCGCGTCTACCGCGCTGTACTGATCGGGCAGAACCCATGAAAGAACTGAGCAGCCAACCGAGCGCAGACCATCCGTGACCCTGTAGACCACAGGGGCAGAAGCGAGCACGGCGACGACCGGCAGCGGCGTCACGTCTTGTTACCTCACCCTCAGATAGCAACTCTCTGACCAGGTGGAACTCTCCACAACGGTAGGGAACTTTGGGCCAAGGCTGCTACGGCGGGCATGCACAATCGGTGGCATGGCACCCATCACGCACGCACAGTCATGCCTCCGGACGTGCACAACTGCGGCCGGTTGCACCATCAACAATGCACAAGCCACGCCGGGACGGGTGCTGATCCACGCATCCACGCCGTGCCCGCAATGACACGTCACCGATGAACTCGTCGCGCTCGGACTGGGGGCGTCGACACGCAATTGTGGGCTGCTGGCGAGTCTCTTGCCTCCCCTGCCTTCCCCTTCGCTATCGGGAGGTGTCGTCACGACCAACCCACGGCGGCCCCTGGAGTCTCCTCTCCATGAGGAAGCTGGTCGCGGTCTCTTGCGTGTCAGCTACTGTGCGAAGCCAGGACCTCTAGGGAGCCACGATCATGAAACGCCCACCCCGCCGTACGCCGATGCTGGCCGCCGTCCTCCTGGCCGGTGCAGCGCTGCTCACCGGCTGCGGGGGCGCGGACTCCGGCTCCGCCTCCTCCGCCGCTCCCGAGGACTGGAAGACCCTCAAGGGGCCGACGTTGTCGCTCAGCTACCCCACGGCATTCACCGAGCAGTCGGACGCGGAGCGCAGTGAACAGAACGACGCCGTCGCCACCCTCAAGGAGGGCGGTCGGTACGTGGCGCTGATCTCGATCCAGAGCGGTTTCACGCAGGTCAAGGACGCGGAAGAAGCCGCCATCGCGATCGAGGCATCCGTACAGTCGACCGCGGAACTCAAAGACACCACGGACGTGACCGTCGAAGGGACGGACGCGGCCAAGCAGGTCGATCTGAGCTACCGGTCCACTGGCGAGAACCAGACCCCGCAGCGCGGAGCGACCGTCGAGGGCTCGGTCATCACGGGCGTCGACTCCAGGGGCAAGATCTTCTCGGTGCGTATCGACGCACAGCAGGGCAAGCTGAGCTCGGCGGACCGGAAGCAGATCATCGAGACCATCAGCGTCAAGTAGCCTCCGGGCGCGACAGGTGGAGTAGCAATCATGTCCCGCGTCCAAGGCCAGGGGGCGTTCGCCCGCGGCGGCGCATCGGAGAAGCCCCCGGTTCCTGCATCTGATGCTGCCCTGGGCCGTGGGCGGGCATCGTCATCGCCCTGCACCGCCAGCGGATGCATAACGCCACGGTCCCTAGGAGGCGGCCACCCGTTCGGCTTCGAGAGACGCGACCAGGGCCTCCAGCCGCCGGACAAGATCTTCCATCTTGTCGAGCACTTCCATGATGCGCTCCCACACATCAGCCCAGGTCACCTTCGCCACGGCGGGTGCAGTCTGCGGGAGCGCCGGTGGCGGGACTGTGCCACAGGCCAGCGGTTTTGAGGGGGACGCGTCCAGCGCCTGCACGCCCCCGGCACGGCTCGGTGGCGGTTCAACTTCCCATCCCGGTACGGGGATGGGGGATGCGCCGACCACGGCCGACTGCGCGAGAACCAGGATGCCCCGCGGGTAGCCCTGCGTGAGCCCCCTCTTGCGTAGCTCGTTCAATGCGACGCGCACGATGCCCTGCGGCACGTCGTACCGGAATGCCAACTCCTCGGCTGGCGGAAGCCAACTCCCCACGGGATAGACATTTCTGGCGATCTGCGCCGACAAGTCATCAGCTATCCGCCGTACGACATCTCGCCCGCTGCTGTCGTCCGCCACTTTCGCCCTGCCCCTCCGCCACACCCCTGCGACCTGGTCATGATTGATGGGGCCGGACAGAGCAAGTGTGGGCGGGCGCACGCGCCTCCCGCACCCGCGCCGAGGCCCGGGGCCGAGCCCGTCCGTCGCGACGTCCTCGGCGAGATACGGGTACACCGTCCGCAGCAGCACCATAGCCTGCTCACCCTCGCCGGGCCCATGGCCGGATCGAGGCGGGGCCCCGCCACCAGGCGGCCACGCTGGTGCCGGGTGTGCTGCTCCATGGCCTGCTGCTCGGCGGCGAAGGCGGCACCCGAAGCGCCACCACCGACCGCACCCGTCGGCCCTGCTTGTACGGGCCGGTGGCCGTGCTCGTCTGGGACGTCATCGCGGGCGGTGACCCGCAGTCCATGGCCTCTGCTGCCCGTACCGTTCTGCTGCTGCATGTGCCGGCCGCGGTCTGTATCGCCCTCGGCACCTGGCCGGCGGCGAGGGTCCACTGCGAGCACTCCCGTGACTCGCTTACCCGCCACCTCGCCACGTCCCTGGCCCCGCCGTCGGGGTCCAGCTCACGCTCTTCCTCTCGCAGGGGGACTCACTCACGTTCATGAGCTTGATGCTCCAGCTGAGGGGTGCTGCTCGCGGGCTGTGCCCTGGGCTTCCTCGCTGACCGGCTGGGGAGCGGCAGGTCCTGACGGGCACCGGGCTCCTGATCATGATGCTGCCGGTGCTCGCCCTCTTCACGGTGGTCTACCCGCGCCAGCTCGGCAGCAAGGTGCGGACCGCGCGGACCGGTCTCGTCGCCACGAGGCACTGCGTCCGGGTCTACTTCACGCAGTCGGGCCTCGAGGTGGCCAACTACGGCCCCTCGATGCGGAATCACGTCTTCGGGTTCACCACGCAGTGCGGATAGTGGGTCGAGTTCGAGGAGTCGGTGGCGGCGCACCAGGAGGAGGGCGGTCCGGTGAAGGTGCACTACCAGCCCGAGGACCCGCGGCGGACCGCCAAGGTCTCCAGCAGCCACGGCTCGTCGATCTTCGGTGTCATCGCTGTCGTCCGATTTGGATCTTCACGCTGCTGCTGGCCGTCGGCCTCCTTCTCGCTCTGACGTAGGGCGGCGGAGCCGCAGTGGCGAGTTCGCGTTCGTAGTCAGCGGTGGTCGTTGGTGCTGTGCGGGACCACTTCCCTTCGCCGGCGGCTGATGGACGGGGTCGGCTCCGCCGCGTCGGACCTCTCCGCCTGACGGGACGGAAAACGAAGTTCCCGTTGCACGGGGCGGGAGCAAGCCCGGCAATCTCACAGCCCTTGGCCCGCATGCCCGAACAGGTCCGGCACGCTGAACCCCTGATCTTTGGCCGCATAAGGGAGGCGGATCGTCGCCGAGCACAGCGGACGAGTACGCGCGGACTGACCGACCTACCGAGCGAACAACCAACAGAGGAAAGCAGATGCATATCCCACACGCCCGCCGCGTGGCGGCAACGGTCACCTTGGCGGTGGCCCTCACCATTACCTCGGCCAGCTGCGGAAGCAGCGACGAAGCCGAGCAAACGTCAGGCTCCTCCCCCTCTTCATTTAAGGAGGACGGCACGCAGAAGCGGACGGAGAAGCAGACGCAGAGGCAGAGCCCTGCGCCGCAGGAGCCCGAAAGCGTGATCGCCACGCTCAAGGGCGACGAGGACATCACACTGGCCCTCACCTCGGCCGTCCGTGACGCCGGAGGGTTTGTCACCATCAAGGGAATAGTCAAGAACTCGGGCAACAAAAGCTTTTATGGCACATCTTTTTGGGCCGGTCCCGACCTCGCAATATTGAAGGGCTCCGGAGGGAGCTCATTCGGCGGCGCCACCCTGGTGGATCAACGCGAGAAGAAGCGCTACTACATCCTGCGCGACACCGAAAACCGGCCACTGTCCACCACGGGGATCCCGGTCATCGAGGCGAACTCCGAGACGCCTGTGTACATGCAATTCCCAGCTCCTCCGGAGAGCACCGCCGAGGTCGACTTGCAGGTCCCGACCTTTGAGTCCACCACCCTCGAGCTTCAGGAAGGTGAGTGACCGCATGCCGATCAGGACGACTATCCCGATGAAACGGCTGGTCTCTACCGGATCAATCGCCCTGGCGCTGGTTGCTGTCGCAGGTCCTTCGGCGCTCGCCGAGGACCCCACGCCCTCACCGACTTCGGTCGCGACAACCGAGGTCGATACCAACGACCCGGGTCTCCGGCTGCCGGACGGCGCAACGCTGGCTCCTCCGAAGGTACTCGAGATCAAACAGATTGTAGGAGACGAAGGCGGGCAAGAGACTCGGGAGGACAGCAACTCCGATGTCAAGTTCACTCTCCCGGCCGGCATCCTCTTCAGTAAGGACAGCGCGAAGCTCAGCAGCGCGGCGAATTCCCGCATCAAGCAGCTCGCCGAGGAGATCAAGAAGCAGGACGCCAAGAAGGTCCGCGTTTTCGGCTTCACCGACAACCTGGGCTCCTCAGCGCACGGTGACGTGTTGTCAAAGCAGCGTGCTGAAGCCGTCCAAAAGGTCCTGGCGAAGGATCTCGGTTCGACCGTCACCTTTGAGATCCGTGGTTACGGTGAGCGGTATCCCATTGTCGAAAACAAGGATGAAGAGAGCCGGAAGAAGAACCGTCGCGTGGAGGTCTCCTTCAAGCGCTCCGATGGCTCCCAGAGCTGACGCTCGCAGTTTGCGAGTGACTCTCACAAGTTGGGATGGTCACTCGTTCGTGGTCCGGACTTCGGTCCGGACCACGGCTGTCTGCGCTGGTACTTTGGCTCACAGTCACGTGTCCGCGCGGCTGGGGGTGCGAGGTGGACTGTCCCGAATGCTAGCGGACTAGTGGGAGTCGACCAAGGCGTACTCGAAACCAAGGATGCTCGGCTTACCCGCGGTCGGCAGGTCGGCGAGCGCCTGGCCATGGTAGTCACTGACGATGAGTGGACGAGGACGCGGGTTGTAGACCGCTTCGTCCTTGGCCGGGTTGACCTGCAAGCCAGGCCTGGTCACAAGGATTTCCGCCTTGTGGGAGAGCGGTACGAGCGCCAGACTTCCGCGATCAGTCTTCAGGGTATAGATCTTGGTGTGCTCTGGCGTGGTCGCGAAATAGGTGACCTTCCCGCCCTGGGGGCCGAGCTTGTCATTGCGTGTGTCGTGAATCTTCACGGCGGTCTTGGCCGCGGCGGTGGTGCGGTCGAGTTGCTTACCGTTCCTCTTTCCCCCGGTGGCGTAGAAGTCTTCGAACGCCGGACCCACCTGCTCGGGTGTGAGCGTGCCCGATGCCTGATCGGCAGGCACGGCCGTCGCCACGCCACTGCGTGTGGTGTCGATGGCGGGGAGTGGGTCATCCGCAGTGACCGCGGCTGTCATCTTCCAGGAACCGCCTGCCTTGTCGAAGACCAAGACGTGCTTCTTCTTCGACTCATTGGTCTGGGCGGTCACGGCGAACCAGGTAGTACCGGACGGAATGAAGTACTCGCGGTGAGTGTAGAAGAAGGGTGTGCCGTAGTCTTTGCGTTTCTCCGCGGAGAACGTGGAAAACTGCTCGTAGTCGGCTGTGCTGCGCTCGAAAACCTGCCCGCCTTCCACCGTGGCGAGGACGTCGCGATTACGGGTCGCATTGGCGCGGTTGTTCTTTGACTGGTACGCGTCAAGAATCTTCGATGCTTCTGCCTTGGTGACCACGCCCCTGGGCGACGGACTAGTGGCGGCTCGGCTGTGGCCCTCGGCGCGATCGCTGTCCGGTTGCGGGCCACCGCACGCGGTCAGGGCAACTGTCAGCCCGGCTCCAACGGCTGCTACGGCGAGGGCGCGGGGGGAACCAGGGCGGGCGAACACAGATCGGGACACGGGCGGAGCTCCTCATGAGGCGACGGGCGGCGTTCGCCCAGCCTGCCGCCGCGGGAACCTTGGGAGCCCGGCCATCGGGGGCCTTCCCGTGGGGTGGGAGGCAACTTGAGTAGCCGTCCCTCTGCCCGGACTGTGCTCTCTGCCTTTGGCCATTGCGCGCCGTTGATGGAGTCGCTCGCCGCCGCAACGGCTCTGGGGAATCGGCTTCTTCATGAGGGGCCCGCCTCAATTGGTCCAGGCGCCCTGGTGCGGCAGTCGACTACCCGGAGGGTGCCCTGTCGCGGCAAGGGATAGATCAGGCATCGGCTGGGCGACATCCCACTCAAGCAGAGGGGCGCCCCGCTGCCGGTAGATGACTTGCTTAGCGCGCTTTCGACGCTCATATGACTCACGTCCGCGGATGCCATACACCTCTACGACCTGCCAAGGGGTGACGTCGACGAGGAGGAAGTCCGGGAGAACGGCGTCGCTCGTGTCATAGCGAAGCGGCTTGAGGTAGGACCGGCCTGCTGCGGCGAGTTGGTTGGCCATCTGGGCCTCGAAACTGCTGTCCGCCGGGATGTACAGCCGTGAGCAGAGCATTACGGCCAGATCGAGGACCTGGAGGTAGCCCCTCGGGCTGGCTTCGACGACAAACAGGCCCACCCGACGGGTGCCTGCCTTCGCGGTGTGCGCGAAGGCAGCGCGGTAGGAGCGGCATGCGCGCTCATGGAGCTTGGTTGAGGCGAACAGTGCACCTCGCAGGTGGGCGAGGCGGTATCGCACGCCATACCGTGTGGCAGCGGACTCTTTGATCTCGCCAAGGACGAGGCCTCTCTGTACTGCTTGCCTTTGATGCTGGAGACGGGTTCGAAAGGCTTCGAAGGTCTGTGCGTTCCGGGTCGCCGATGCGGGATGGAACGGCGGTACCACGTAGAGGATTTCGGTGAGGTCCTGCCCATTGAGCAGGCAGCTGTCAGCCTGCTGGCGCAGCCGAGAGTGGCAGACACCCCACCCCCGATGCCGCCATCGAGGGTTCCATGAAGACAGCTGCGCCTCCTCCCATAGCCAGTGGAGCAGTCCCAGCGGCGAGACGGCCGCGCGGCTGGGGCCTGATTGTGTCTCGCGGTGCATTGAACTACCGCGTGCCTGCAAGAGTTGACGTGTCAGTGCCAGCTCGAACCGGATCGCAGTCCCTGTGTCCATGTCCTGAATGGCCGCACGGGTGTAGCCGGTACGGCCGCTGTCGCTTGGGAGGAGCTTGTGGAAGGCACAGCCGGGGTCGTGCTTGTCGCCCTCGCCCGGCCAGCCGGCCAAGTGGTAGCGCCCTGCCCGGGTGCAGCGGACCACGAGCCGGAGAGGCGGGGTCCGACACAGGCAATCTCCGTGTCCCAGTTCGGCCTTGGCCCGCGCAAAGAGCGGGGCGTAGCCGGCTGGGCGGTCACGCAGGGCCGCAAGCGGAATGACCCGGTCAGCCAGCCGTACCCAGCCCTCGGTGGGATGTCTCGCGTCGAGCATGGCCCTCCCTTGGTCTGGGCGCAGTAGGCCAGGACAAAGGGTGCAGGCGCCACGACGCGCACGACTGAACCCGAGGCTGATGTCCCGACTGGGGGGACAGCTCGTGGGCCAGCTTCCCGCCTGAGGCCACTTTGCCCATGCGGGTGGCTCCGCAGCCACCGAGATGGCGTTGCCTGACCAGCATGCTCCGGTGTCGGCCGTCGCTCACGGCACGGAAGGAGTTGTGGCCAAGCGACAGCAGGAGGGTTCGGGATGGGCTGGCGGCGAAGGCGCGATTGTCTGCGGACCGCTGCCGGAATAGCAAGGATCCGGCTGGTGTGCGCCCCGTCGGTCTGGTCGGCTCTCGTGATCAGGTGTGCGAAGCGGTACGGACAGGCGCACTTCCAGGACAGCATGGGCGATGTGGCCGACGACGGACTGGTGACCGTCGTCCTGGCCGGGGTCGAGCTCTCCGAGCTGGTGGAGACGATGTACCAGGGGTCGCGGTGGTGGAGCCGGGAGGATGCCGCAGGCAGAGCGCTGTGTCGTACGGTGTACGAAGCTGTGGCCGCCGTCCTGGATCAGGTAGATCTGCGGGAGTACCCGGCGCCATGGGTTCCCCCAATCGTGATCTCGGCCGGCGCAGCCGGTGCGAGGTGACCTCCGGCGCGGTACCGGTGTGCCCGCCACCGCATCCCGCACCCCTTTTCGTCCTGGAATGCCCTTATCTTCACGGCTCAACGTCCCGGCAGCTAGGAACTCACCGGGGCCAGTGGCTGACTACTTATCGACATTCCTCAGAAGCGGGTCGTGAAGATTTCTTCCACATCTCCGCACGCGGAGCAACCACCAATCCGTTGATACCCGGTGGTTCTGTGACGTACTGCGTGAGTGATCTCACTTTGGGTCACCGGAAGAGCCGTTTCCGGAAGCGCCGTTTCCTGGTCAACCTCTCCTGTCCTCGGTAGAGATCGTGTTCGAGATACCCGACAGCACCAATTGCCCTGAGTGGAGTGCTGTTTCGCACGATCCGGAGGAAATGTGGATACCCACGCACGGTCCCCCAAGCAGCGTCAGCGCCAAAATCGCGACCGGACATACGCAGTGCTCCACACCCTGCTCCAGTTGGGGCCTGGGCCGCACAAGTTCCGCACGATCGCAGACCGCAGCGGCCTGAGCGTTTCCGAAGTCCACCGGCGTTTGCTGCAGCTCATGGACGCCAAACTGTGCCACCGGCCCAGCCACGGGTACTACGAACTCCACGCCACCACGGCCGACATCACCGGTGCACCCGGCCTTGTGTTTCCCACCACCACTCCCCTGCTCGACGTGGCCAATCTCCTCGACGAGCTACACCGGCGCACGGAGCATGTGGTCCTGCTCCACACCTACTTCCCGCTGAGTGGCGAGCGACTGTGCATAGGAGCGGCCGGCGACTACGAGGCCAAGTTCCGCCGCGAGCTGGCACTCACGCCTGGGGCCATCGACCTGCTCCGCCAAGCGCCGCTGGACTCCGACGCCCCGGGCCTGGCCATGCTCGCCAACCTCACCGGCCATGACGTGCCGCTGCGCGAGGACCTGCGACGGATCCGGCATGCCCAACTCGCCCGCAGCGAGTCCCCGCTCCCCGGCTGGAGCTTGGTTTCCGTACCGGTCCGACGCCTTCCTGGAGCACCGGCAGTTCCCGGGGCAGAGCCCCGAGTTGTCGCAGCTGTAAGCATCCTGGCGCCGGGGCCGTCCAACGGCGCCCATCTCGTCGCCTACGGACAGCTGCTTCAGATCACGGTGCGTACGGCTATCGAGACATCTGTAGTCATCGCGCGCCCGGACTTCGCCGCGGCCCAGGCAGCGTGAGCGTTCCCGGCCGCCACTCCCAGACCAGCCGATGCGGAGATCGTCCATTCAGGCGCCCGATTAGCGGACCACGCTGGCGGGCGCTGACGCACGCGTCGGTTCCCCAGGAGGCAACACCCCACCCAAGGAGGATGACGTGTCCGCTGACTATGGCAGAGATCTTCCCGAGGAGTGCGCCATGACCTAGCGCCGCCTCTGGACGGCCCTGGGTGCGCATGCCAACGCACCTCGGCCGCCCCGGCCGTTCGTCGGATGCGGTGAGCCACCACCCCATCCACCGTGCGGCCCTGACGTCATCGCCCGACGTGCCGGTCGAGCGAGCCTTACCTCTCCTGCCAGGGAGAGGCCGGGCGAAATCACTCCCAATCCGGAGCTCGTGCCCCCGGCTGGGGGCTCCGACGTTCCATGAGACCTGGAACGGATCGTGTTTATGATGCAGCAGACGGCTGCCGTTTGTCACTCGGCCTTGCCCGATTCCTCAGCCCGGGCACACCCGTGGCCACCACGGCCGGGCGCCGGCCCCACGGCTCTCAGCGGTCCCGCCCCACAACCGGCAGGCCGCCCGCGCCTCGGCGCTGCAGGCCACCCCGAGGGCAGCCTAAGAGTGGCCAATCACATATCTCTGCACCGCGCCCCAAGGGCCGCGCAACAGGCTGCTGGCGCCACTCACGGGCTGCCCCGGCGCAGCGCCTCCGCAGCTCGGCGGGGCACGCGCCGACCTCCCCTGCCTCACGCAGGAGGTTTCATGACCCCGCTCGCCGCGGGGGTGACCTCTTGAGCGGCACCACCCAAGCACTGATGACCCAGCAGCGCACAGGGCTCCTCGCTTCCCTTCCTCCCCTGTCGGCACGCATGCACAAGCTCCTCGTGATGGGTGACCGCGATACCGCGTACGCGACCGGCAACCTGCAGCGCGGCGGCAAGAACACCGCCTCCTCCGACCACGCCTGGGCTGTCACCCGCGCCATCGCCGCGGACGCTGTCCGGGTCGGATGGGATCGAGCATCGTTCCTCCAGGTCATCCTGGATGGCCCGTACAAGGCCGGCCAGCACGCCCGCATGCTCCAGCACCGCCGCGGCTACGACCGGGCGGCCGCATGGGTAAGCCGGGCCTGGGACGGCGCACGGCACTACGTAAAGTCCACGGACCCCATCACCTCACGCCAGGACTTCCACGCCGCCCTCGCCACATTCCGTGCCAGCATCGAGCGCACCCCCTGGAAAGGCATCGCGGGAAAGACCGACATGCGCAACCTCATCGCCCGCATGGGGATCTGCACACAATCTGGAAGCTGGGACCACACGGTCTCAGAACGCGACCTCGCCGAGCGAATGGGATGCAGCCGCACCACCGCCCATAACTCCAACCAGCGCCTCCTGGCTGCCAAGCTGCTCCGCCAGATCGACAACGGCTCCCCGACCGAGGGCGCTCGATGGATGCTCATCTTCCATGTCCCCCGCACAACGTCTCACCTCTGGGCCACCCCCAAAGGGCCGAAGGCTGGGGGGGCCATGAGTGGCCCAATCCTGAGACAGCCCAACGCCGAGGCCGACATCGACTCCCGGGCGGCGGCCCAGGTGATGCACCTCGACGCCTTCTCCCACCACGGACTCGGCGGCAGCGGCCTCGCCATTCTGGCTGCCCTGGGCGAACGCGACGGACAGAGCCTCGCGGAACTCCAAGGCACCGCCTCGGTGTCCCGCCCGACCGCCTACCGGCGGCTCGGCAAACTCAAGTCCCTCGGCCTGGTCTCGCAGAACGGCGAGTGCTACCACCTCTCCCCCACCGCCCTCGACGGCATCGGCACACGGACCGACGAGTGCACGGAACCCGTCTCAAGCTGGGCCGATGCCGCCCAACGACTCGGAACCCGCGGTGTGGGCAGACTCCGCAGGAAGCGCCACGAGGCACAGCGGGCACATTGGCGTAACGAGCAGGCCCGCCTTGCCGAGCACCGGCGTACCACCACCACGAGCCCGCACCCCGCGGTGGCACAGTGCGAACACGTCCGCGCTGATGGCTGCGCCGTCGACCCTGCCACAGGTCAAGTCATCGACGGCCTGTACGTCGCCTCGGATGGCCAATGGATCTGGCACCAAGAGGAGCTTCAACAGCCATTGCCTTCCGATTACCCGACTACGGGCGATACGTGGTGGGTGGGAGTTGCCGCATGAGAGAGCCGATCAGGAGGCACGTCTCCTTCCCATCCGGGCTGGCTGGCAGCCCTCGATGGGCCCGGCGCTTCCGTCCCTGGCCATCAGCCAGTTCGCTAGGACACTGCTCCCGATCGATGTAAGCAGGAACGACACCGCGCCTACCGCGAGGCGCAGCAGACTGAGGTCCTGGCCCGGCAAGACAACGACAGCGCAGACCGCTAGTCCGCCGGAAACTGGCGCCGCTACTCCGAGGAGGAACGGTCGGTCCACCCGGACCTTCATGCTGTCCTTCTCTCTGAAGAGTTTCGCGTCGCCCGTTCGCGCAGCGCGACAACGGGGCCTGCGCAGCGGAGCAGCGGCCGGAGACGGTACGCGGTGGGATCGGGGAAGCCATGCAGGCATTCTCCCGGGGCGGCTGCCCGTCATTCCTGGTCCGCTTGCTGGACCTTGCCCTCCCCCGACTTGTGGAGTGCCTGCGCATCGACGAAGAACATCGACTCGCGCTGCCACGCGAGGGTGTCTTCCTCGTCCATCGAATCCATTGGATAGAGCTCGTCGATGGAGTCGTCGTGTGCCTGAGCGTCGATGCGGTCGGAACCCCAGCTGGCTATGTTGCGGCGACGGAGACTGTGAGGGCCTCGCGAGCCGCTCGGAGCCCAAAACCTGACCGCGACCTACGCGACAAGCACTTCGGGGCTACGCGCTGGAAGCTGCGAGAGCCTCAGTCACGTGGCTCCCGCTAGCTCACCTTCTGGACTCCAACGGCGCCGCGGGGCCTCGCGGCACCTGCTGCGACACGGACTCAGCCGTTGCCCTTGGCTCCGGATGCTTCTCCCCCATCCCTGCGGCCAGCACCTTCCGGCCTGTCCTTGCGGCCGGGCAGATAGTAGTTCAGGGAGATCGCGACCAGCTTGTTCCGGTCGGGAACCTTGGCCTCGGCGGTTGCCAGCTCGATCTCGTCCAACTCCTCTTCGGTCATACGGACATACACCGATTCGGATCCCGTACCGGCGTACTCCCGGTCCTTCGGCGCGCGGTTCGCTCCAAACCGCCGACGTGACGGCGCCTTCGGCAGCGCGAAGGCGACGACGGTGTCCCAGCCGACCTCGTGGGCATGCTCCAGCGCGTCAAAGATGAACTCGAGGTGCCCCTTGCGCTTCTGGCCGGTCGTCAGCGCCTTTGCCTGGGCCCTGTTAAGGCGACGCCTTACGCCGGTTGATACAGCGAAGCTCACTGGCACGCCTGTGGGTTCAGCAGTCTGATCGCTGGTCGAGCGCGGAGCCGGGGCCCGCCTGGTGCGCCGCCTCGTGCGTGCCGGTGCCTCCTCCTCGTCGACTGGCTGGCCAACAGGTTCGTCCAGGGGCTGCCCGACTGCAGGCTCATCGAGTGGCTGGCTGACAAGGCCAGATGGCCCCGCTGCTCCTGGCGTGGATTGATGCTGCCCGCTCGTCTGCGATGCGGCTGCGGCCTTCTTCTTCCGTCCGCTCAGTGATGAAAGGGACGGAGGAGCGTAGGCGTCGGTCTGTCCCGTGGTTTCCGTAGTCACTATCAGGACTCCTCGATGCGCTGCTTGAGTCCAGCCGAACGGGTGATGACTTGCTCGGTGAACTCTTCGTAGTCCTCGTAGACCGCCTTGACCGTGTCCGGGAGGCTGGCGTCTCCCTGCTCCATGCGATCGAAGAGGGCCACCAGTGGCTCGCTGTCTATGTCACGTGATTCCTGAGCAACGGCCTCACTGTGACCGATGTTCTTCTCGAACTTGTAGTAGTTCGGCCCGAGGATCTCCTTGAGGCGCTTCTCAGCCTTGCCGTGAATCTGGGTGGACTTGCGGCCCGTCGCGAAGAGCACCACCCCGAGGAGAGTCAGCAGAGGGTTCACATTGCGGGTGGTCTCGAACTGGTTCTTCATCTCCTTGACGCCATCGAGGGAACCTCGGTCCGTCTTGGCGGGAGTGATCACCCATCGCCCAGCGCCCATCGCAAGGCGCTGCAGGGTCGGATTCTCCGGCGGCGTATCGATGATGATGTAGTCGTAGTTGCCGGCGATCGGCAGGAGACACTGCAGCAGGCGCAGATCCGCGTTCAACGTGTACTTCTGCATCAGCCTGTTGTAGAGCGGGGTGACGTCTTCCTTGAGCTCCGATCCCCCGGGCACTAGGTCGAGACCAGGGCGCACGTTGATCGGCTTGAGTGAAGTGCCGTCTCTCAGGCAGTCCAGGATCCCTCGGCCATGATCGTTGAGCTCCTCAGGGGCTCCGAACTCGTGGATTGTCAGGTTGCCCTGCGCGTTGAGGTCGATCACCAAGACCCGTGCATCCGGATCTGGCGGGACGTCCCTCTCCGGATCCCCGTCCCGCAGCTTCTTGAGGAGCATCAGGGCGAGGTTCGCGGTCACCGAGGTCTTCCCCGCACCGCCCTTGTCATTCGCGATGACGTAGATGTGCCACAGATCCAGCCACGGAACCTCGACCGGCGTGTAGGGATCGAACTTACTGAGCACGAAGCTCTGGGGCAGTGCCAGGCTCAACTCATCAACCTCCGCTCGGTCCTGGAGAGACACCGCTCCAGGTGGTGGGCATGCGTGCAGCCGGACCTCTCGCTAGTCGCGGCGGTACGCAGGGAGCATTGAACCACGATGATCACGCTGCTGTATGCACAACACGCTGATCCTCTCGCGCATCATGCGTACCTCACCTCCGGAGGCAGCACTGTGACGCACCTTTGCTACACAACCACGAAGGCATGGCGCACGACGCCATCTGGTCACGTGATGTAGTCGCACGCTTCCCGCTTGGAGGTGTCCTAGGTGGCCCGCTACTGCTCAACGTTTGCGTAAGAGTTTGTGAGCACTTTTCGTAGTCCACATCGCTCCTGACCTGCCCATACACCTTGCTTTGCTTCCTGCATGCCTTCCTGCATCACTTCCTGCATCTGGTTCTGCTAGACGGACGCGTCCCGATGCATCAACACCTGTGGCCTAGCAGACGTCTAACCCAGAGTCTTCACTCTTCGTGAGCACTGGAGTTGGCCTGGGTTTACACAGATGGCGTGGCCCATCTTCTGCCAACCCGGGATAACTTGGTCTGCACACCCACTGCTTCAGTAGGTCAGTCATAGCGACTCACCCAGCTTGATGAGATGCATGACGCTATGGTGCTGCACTTCAGTGACATCCGTCTTGTTGACCTAGCGCTTCACTTCGTTGACCACGGTGTGAGACCACTGGATCATCACCAAGGTTCAGATTCCTAGGATCACTTGGGGTTTATCCTGAATTCTAAGCGATGTCTAAACGGCCTGCCTACCAGTAGTTCTACTAGTCGTGCACCACCAGCGTTATCAGTCTTGAGTCGAGTGCGTGTTGCGCTATTGCTAATACGTCCGCACTCTAGTATTCACTCCGTTCGTTCTACCGTGCTGTATGAGGGTTGATAAGATCGCCAACAACGCATGGGGGTTAATGCTAGCGAAACCCTAGCCTTCTCATCAGTTAGGTTCCCAAGTGGTCGAGTATGATTTAACATGCAACTCGCACTCCGCGCTCTCTCCATGTCTCCCTGACATGGAATCTGGCGTATATAGCTAATTGGAGCACATAGAGACACCCTTCGCCTAAGCGCATGAGTAAGAGGAATGACTAACCCCACTGGAAAAATAGGCACAACACCACTTGTCAAAACGGTGCTCAACATTGTTCTCGCAACACGGTGCAACACAGAGCACTCCCATAGAATAGAAGCCGTTCGAAATTCACTTACACAAGAGGTTGCTGCAGCAATAGCGACGTCACCTAGGCCATCACCCGTGAAGTCGAAATCTCCTATTTATGTGCATTGACGCATCCTCCGAAAGGCCTTCTGACCTGCGGAAATGCGCTGTGCGGGCCTCTCGGGGGGTCGGCGGGGTGATTCCCTTCAGGACCGGCAGTTGAGCCGCCAGAGGCGCCTCCAGCGCCTTGGCGGCCGTGCCGACTGCCTTGAATTCTCGCGCCGCCCGAGGCGAGCTTGCTGAATCCTCCGCGTGAAGCCCATCAGGCTCAAGCTCGGCCTCAGTACCAACGGTCTGCGGTGGTCTCTGTCACTAGCAGGTGCCGGTAGGTTTCCCGCTCTCCAGAAACACCAGCGACGAGTGGGTGCCTAGGGCCCGAGGTTCCCTGACCGCAACTGTGGGGGACAGCGAAACCAAATTGAGAGGGGCGGCGGCGTCGCTCGCTCGCTACTCATCGCGGAGGGGCAGGCGGGGGACGGACGCCCCATGACTCTCCGCCTCACAATCACGCCTGCCATCGCCTCAATGTGAACGGCGCGCGCAAACTCGGCGGAAGCGTCGAACATGTGGGCTGGCCAAACCGATGCTTCAACCAACAGGGGCGGTCTCATTTGGGGCCCGACCAGCACTCTCCCTTCGTGTCCCAAACGAGGAGAGGAGGGGTCAAGCTTGGGATGAGGCCCCGGTCGAGGAGCGCGTGTGGAGCCCGCAGTCGGCAAGTAGTAGTGCTCGAGGCGCCGCCGACCCCAGTCGACCGATACTCCCCCAATGCTGCCGCTGCTGCGGTAGTGGCTGCCTCGTGGGCACCCTGCTGCCTGCGGTCGCGTCACCTCGCCTTGAGACAACCAGACTTGCTGAACCGACCTGCGCCCTGCACCCCCCAATCCAGGGGTATCCCGTCGAGCAGCTGTAAAGCGTTGTCTCCCAGTTGCGGCGAAGATGATCTGGACGGGCGGGTCGGGGAGTGCGGGCCTGAAAACGTGATCCAGCAAGACCGACGGAGTCAGCCGAAACGTACTCCAGGCTTCGAGCGGCGCTCACCAAGGCTTATCCACCCGCGCGGGTGACCGAGCGGACTCTCACAGTCGGCCTATGGGCATTGGAGGACAAGCGATCACGCGGTGGGTCCGAGCGGGCTCACCGGCCATGATGAAGCGCAGCGCCTTGCAGCCGAGGGACGCGCATAGCGGGAGCCACGTGATGGGTGTGGGGGAGTGGCTGTGATGCCACGTCGGCCCCGGCAGCTCGAGCATATGACTGCTCCAGTCACCGATACGGAGGCGTCTGAAGCCGCCTCGTACCGGAGCACCTCGAATCCTGCCTGCATGGCGGGGGAGAGGGCTAAGATAGCCCTGCAACTCCGGCGTGGTAAGGCGCCTCAGAATCCGGCTTAGAGTGCGCAACTTAACACCAAGCCGGGAGCTAGGCGGCGGACCGCGGCCGGCAGGGGAGGGCGCCAGCATCGGTCCCGGAGCAGAGACATATGCCCGTTTTGCCCATGACTTTCGCTCCGCTCAGACGCCGTTTGACCTGCCGTTTTTCCGCCTGCTGGACGATCTCCGGCCTCCCGGTGTGATTCCCTTTGGGGAGGGGAGATAGGCCGCCAGGGAGGCGCTGAGGGCGTTTACGGGCTGCGTGGGCCCTGTGGCCCCAACGGCTCGTATCTCACGTCTCACTGACTAGCCGTGGGCGACCGAGGGGCCTCTCCCGCGTCGCCGGCTGCGCGCCTGGCCGGTGCTCCGCGAGAGTGTTGCGTGCCAGCTCCGTCCGGCCCCGCCCTGGGCTGTGGAATGCGAACGGCCTTCCCCCTGCCTGAAAGCGCCGGAGAGGGCCCGGCGGAGGACGGGCCGCTCAAGGACGCCAACGACGCCGTCGGCCTCGGCGGCCAACGCGTCCACGTCGCCGATCAAGTAGCGGCCGCCCTTACCCAGGGTGATGCGGCCCTCGCGTCCCGCGGCGTGAAGGACTCCTGCCGGGTAACCGGCGCGTCTCGCTGGGACGAGGACGCGGCGGCACCTCCACGCCGCCACGGAGGCTTTCTCCCTGACGCTGTGGCTGGCCCGCCACGTCGGCTGGGGGCACCGGCCCCTGGATCGCGCACTGGAGGCATTCGCCGACGGCGTGCCGGTTCCGGAGCGCACCGTGCGCCGGGCCTACCTCGCGGCGGTCGACGCCATCACCCTCAACGGCATCGCCTTCGAAGACCTCCAGGCACCGCCGGCCGGAGACGATGATGAGCAGGCGGCCGAGATCGCTTCCCGGGCCTTCGCCGCGGGTGCGCGCGGGACGATGCTGCCCGCTCGCATCCGGAGGTTGGATGAGCGCCTCGCTCAGCACCTGCGAGCGGCCGGAGCATGGCCACCGCAGGACCTGGACCGCCTCGACTGCGGGCCGACGGTCGGCGAGCGGTTCACCACCGCCGACTTCAGCACTGTCGCAGTGATCACCCTCTTGCGAGGAGGTGCCGCCGTCACGCCCGAAAGCATGGCCAGATCGCTCGGGCCCTCCAACCGACCAGCCCTGTAAACCCGATGGCGTCCCTGACCGAGCATGTCCTCGAAGCCCCCGCGGCGGCCACCGTGTTCTCGACCGAAGCAGGGCTGGGCACCGTCCCCGTCGGCGATATACGTGACGCGCTCCGTGCCATCGCCAATGCCACCGCGCTGGAGGACCTCAAAGCGGCGTGGTACGCCACCCAGGACACCCGCGCCTGGGCAGTGGACCTGTGCCAGCGCTCCGAAACGGCACTGGGCGCCCGGCGGCTGGACGACGACGCCGTGCGGGAATGGTTCGACACCCGCTCCTGGCCCGCGGGAACGTGGCTGATCACCATGCTCCGCGAGCGACACCCGTCTCCCGCCGGTGACGCCCTGACGACCTTGCTCCTGCTGATGCAGCGAGAGTCCTTCCGCATGCTGCGGCGAGCCATACCCGACGGGCAGTGGGACCTCCTGGTCCATCCAGCGGTCATCCCTCCGCCCCTGCAACCTCTACTCGCCTCCTGAACTCCGGTCTCCTCGGCCGCGCCCGCGCCCTCGCGTTTCCCAAATCTTCAGTCGCTTCAGTCGCTGCTGCCTGCCCTCAGGGCCTTGACCTGGTACGTCTGTTTGAGATGCGTGGCGATCACTGGACCGGACAGCGTCGCTCCCGCTCGTCCTGGGGCGTTACCGGCCACGAGACTTACGCAGGCCGAGCACCGGCGCGCCCGGCTCCTGGCAAGCGCGATCAAGTCAAGGAAGTCGTGTGGGACTCAGCCAGAACTGGTTGAGGATGCCCACAGCGAGTTCCCGTGCGACCGCCCGCAGGACATCGGGGTCCGTACGGGCGGGGAGCTCAGTGGTTGCTGGCTGAAGGGCGCCGCGGCCGCCGGGGGTAAGACGGGTCACGATGTCCCCGGAGTGGTCCGGGGCGAGGGGTGTGAACGAGTCTGCGGTGTCGGACGTGACCATACGCGCGGTGAGGTCCGCGCCGCCGTCCCGGCGTACGACCCGGCCGAGCGCTCGGTCAGAGCCACGGCGCCGAGAACGGCGGCTTCAACCACCTGATAATGATCGGCAGCGGTACCTCGATGTCCTGGAGCTGTTGCTTCCAGTTCCACGAGAGGTTGGCGGCCAGAACCCGCGTCCCCATCGCAATGGAGTTCGACCATGACCGGGCGCCTGAAGAGCGGGTCCACCTCGCTCAGCACGTTACTCACCACCCAGCGGCGCAGCCCAGTACGAGGATTGGCAATTGACGGGCCCAGCGCCTCTGCCACGTCAGGAGTGACGACCATCGGTCCTGCGGAGTGAAGCTGTCAGGCCGCGGCGCTTCGTTCACACCGCGTACCGCATCGTCGTGGGCGAGCGCCGGCCCACTGCGGGGGAGTGGCCGATGGGGCCGCGCCAAGATGATCAACCACGCCGTCTGGGAGAGGACTCGGCGAGTGCCGTGTCGGCCGCGAAGTCCAGGATCTCGCGCAGCCCCTCCTCGCCCGCTGTCGGCGGGCGAAGCGCTCCTGGTAGGCGCGGGCGAGCTGGTGCTCGGCATCCAGCCGGTGGGCGGGACATCCCGGAATGGCACGACCGGGCCCGCTGCTCCTTGTCCGTCGAGGCTGTGCCGTAAACCAAGTGTGGGGCCATCTCGCTAGCGGGCACGTCGACCAGGAGGACCGAGGTCTGGCCGTCGCTGGAGCTGAGGATGTCGATATACAGGTCGGTCAGGTACGGCTGGACGTGGTTGCGCACCCAGTGCGCCAACTGCTGCTCGATGACGGTTGGGTCAATGCCGACGAGCTGCGCCTCGTCGCTCACGCCGAAGACCAGCAGTCCGCCGCAGGGAGGCCATGGGGGCGACGTCCTTGGCCCATTCGTTCCAGCGGCCCTCGCGCGGCCGCCCTGCCATCTTGCCTTCGGAGCTCCACTCCCCAGCCAACACTCAAGCAGCTGGCCGCTGCCGAGGGCATGGACACACCGCGGTGGATGGTCATCAACTCACAGCTGTCGCCTGCTGCGATGGCCTCCTCCGTCCACTACACCCTGGGCTGGCCGGTGTTCTTCAAGCCCTCCTCGGGCGGCGGAAGCCTCGAAGGGGCCGTGGTCCGCACCGAGCTGCAGATGATCGAGCTGCTGAAGGCGACTCGGGAGCACCCGTACGAGCAGTACATGGTCGAGGAGTTCAGCCCGAGCCGCGTCCGTGCACGGTCGGCCTGCTCGAGGTCGACGGGAAGCTCACCACCCTGCCGGTCCTCGAGGTGGAGGTGACCGGCGGCCGGGCTTTCTACGACTACACCGCCAAGCACACCCCGACCAGCACATCGATCACTGCCCGGCAACCTTCCCCGACGAAGTCACCAGCGACTCCAGCAGGAGGTCCTGCACGCGCACCGCGTGATCGGCGCCCACGGCGTCCCCCGTGGACCTCCTGGTCACCCCCAACGGCCGCACCGCCCTGCTGGAGATCAACACGCTCCGGGCCTCTCGCACCGGGGGAACCTGGCCACCATGGCGAACGCGGCGGGCATCGACCATCCCGACCTGATCGGGCACGTGCTGGCGACCGCCTTCACCAAGCCCCTCGCCGCAACTTCCCACCAACAGGTGGCTCCCGCAGCGGCACCTGAACTCCCGGGCAGGTTGCCAGAGCGCGCCACCGTCGCCCGGCTCTGCCGGTCCGCGTCCGGCCGTACGGGCCGGCCGCGGCCAGCCCGTCTCGCCGCGGGCCGCCGGCTGTTCGCCGCCCGCCGCGCCCGCCCACCGCCCCGGCCTGGCTGGGGCGCTGCTGTTGCGAGCCCGACAACACCCCGGGCGCCCGTACGCGTTGCTCCCCGCCGCAGAACGCCGGCCCAGAGGCCGGCCGCCTGGCCGGGGTGTTGCGGGGGAGCAGCAACACCCCGGCCCGTCCGGACGGCCGGTGTCCGCCAATCCCGGCGCGGCGGCGG
Source organism: Streptomyces sp. 7N604 (assembly GCF_052245475.1). Classification (NCBI taxonomy): domain Bacteria; kingdom Bacillati; phylum Actinomycetota; class Actinomycetes; order Kitasatosporales; family Streptomycetaceae; genus Streptomyces; species Streptomyces sp. 7N604. The sequence goes on from NZ_JBQQBX010000017.1 coordinate 64,164, forward strand.
GCCCGGCGGCGATACTGCGGTGACCGACCCGACAGCACAGGAGGCACAGGTGGCCAAGACCGACATCCGGCACCCGGCGCTGACCGGCGACCCCTGGCCGGTAATCGGCGTGCGGGTACGCCCCGAGGACCGGCGCCTGAGGGCGGCGTCCTGGCGCCCAGCCCCGCTGGCTGTACCGGAGGACGTGCTGCTGCCCTGCCCGGGGCCGGAGCGTGCGGGCTACCTCGGCCGGACTGCCCACCCTCGGCGGGCGCCCCTGAACCCGCGCCGCGACAACCGCCCGTAGGCTTCTGGTTGGTGCCGCGGGACCAGCCTGGCCGCCGGGGAAGACGCCAACGTCGCAGGGTCGAGCAGGGTCGGGGCTGACATGGTCATGCCGCGCCGGAGCCGGGCCACCTCGTACGACTCCAACGCCCCCGCTGCCACCACACGGCGCGGCCCCTCGGTCCGACGGCGCTGAGCCTCCTCGCCGACACCGCCGCCGCGCACCTGAGTCGAGGCAGAGCGCTTCACCCTCTGCCTCGACAAGCACTACCGCCCCCAGAACAGGCGCGCCAGTCGCCGGGGCCGCCACCAGGCAGCCGCTGTCACGAATGGCCTTCGACCGCTCGGGCCCCGTGCCGCTGCCGACCCGCCGACGACGGCGTCCGGCAACCCCGCCTTCACGGCGCCCGGGCACTGCTGGCCCGCCGGCGCGACCGCCGGGCCTCGTCCAGGCTGACGCGGGGGCGGGGTGATCCCGGGGATATCGTGGCCGCACCTACGAGGAGGCGGACATGGCCCGGCCCTCCCTGTCCGCGCTGCCTGGCGGCCGCCCGTCGTGAGCGGCTGCCCGCCGACCGCGCCGACCTGATGGCCGCCATCTGGCGGTCAGGCCACCGCAACGTCGCCGAACTCGTCTGCCGGGAGGGGGCAATACCCCCGCTCCGAGCCAGCCCTCCAGGACAGTCAGCCGTAACAGCGCCTGGAGCTGACCGAGGACTGCGAGGTTGTGAGCCTGACCTCGGATGGCGTGTGCGTCCTTCATTCTGCTCCTCCAGAACAAGCCAGCTCACCGGGGCTACCGGCTGCTGTGCTGCTGGCCACCGCACAAGCGACGAGGCCGAGACCCACGCCCTGGACCGAGCCTGACCGTGATCATCGTCGCGTACGTCGAAGCCTGCCCCCTCACCCTGTTCCCGGCAATCGCCCGCTAGGAGGGGACGATGGGGCGTGCCATCCCCGACTGACTACGGTTCCTTGTGCCCGAGGTTCAGTCGCTTCGGTCGCTCGAGTCGCTGGTCGACATGGGGGTGCGACTGAACGGTCAGCGACCAAAGCGACCTTCGGTCGCTACCACGCCAGGGATGTAAAAGTGCAGGTCAGCCGGGTTGTGCTGTGGCTGCAGCGACTGAAGCGACTCGGGTTCTGCATATATGAGCGGCTTAGGTGTGTGCGTGTGCGTGACATATCGCAAGCTTCAGTCGCTTCAGTCGCTGTTTGGGCTCACAGGCCCCTCTGACCTGGCTGTTTGGCGTCTTCTGACGAACAGCGACCGAACTGGCCAGGGTCGCTGTGCTCTCTGCTCGGTCGCTGGAAGTGTCCTCGCTAGTCGCGTCCTCGGGACGGTGTCACCGATGTTCCGCATGTGCTCCACCCCCTCACCTGGCCCGTTCGCTAGTCTGTGTCCGTCGTTGAGTCGCTTCGGTCGCTGATAGGGGGTGTGGATGCCTGCTGAGCTGCGTTTTTCTCGCAGTGACTCATGGGTTTCTGTGCCCGCGGCTTCAGTCGCTGCACCGAGCCTTCTTGCAGCGCAGTGGTGCGCCCGCCGGGGATGGCCTGTGCACCCTCTAGCCCCTGGGCGTAAGTCCCCGGCTGGAAACTGCAGCGACTGCCGAGAGGACGCCCACGCGCCAAGTGACTGTCCCTGCGTGCGCGCTGGCCGCTGGTGCCACAGCTTCTACGCCGCAACCCTCAACCAGCAGCGCATCCAGCAGTGGTGGGGGCAGAATCCCGAGTTCGGCATCGGCGTCTCCTGCGGCCCTGCCGGGCTGGTGGTCCTCGACATCGACGCCCACTCCGCCGAGCCCCCCGCTCGCGACCGTATCCTGCCCGGCATCCCCATCGGCGAACAGGTCGACCTCACAGGCCTCGCCACCGGCTTCCACAGCCTCGCCGTCCTCGCGGCCCTCCGCGGACAGCGCAGCCCCGCAGAGGACACCACCACCCTGCGCGTGCGCACCCCCTCCGGAGGACTCCACGTCTGGTACCGGGCCACCGGCAACCGCCAATGGCTCTCCTCCGTCGGCTCAACCCCCGGCCGCGCCCTCGCCTGGCAGGTCGACATCCGCGCCCACGGCGGCTACATTGTCGCGCCCGGCACCACCACCCGCCACGGCACCTACGCTCCCCTCGGCGAGGCACGTGAGCCCGCCGCCCTGCCTCTGTGGCTGGCTCAGGAACTCGACCGCACCGGGCACTTGCCCGCACCCAGCATTCCCGCTCCCCGGCCCGTCCCGCCACGAGCCCAGCAGGCTGTTCTCGCAGCCGGCGGCGGCCGCCAGGAAGCCGGGCACACCCTCGCCACGATCCTCGCGCCCGTCGAGGCGTGCGGCCAGGTCGCCGAAGGCGCAGGCTTCTCCGACACCCTCAACCGCGCCGCCTACACCCTCGGAGGCCTCATCGCGGCTGGCCGCCTCCCCGAAGAAGCCGAGCAAGCCCTTAAGGACACCGCGGCCGCAGCCCGCCCGGGCCAGGAACTACGCATCCAGCAGATCATCCGTAGCGGCCTCGCCGCAGGCATGAAACGACCCCTTCACGCCAGCGGGAGGCGCCCATGACGTCGCCCCGCAACGAGACCCTCTTCGAGTTCGACGCCGAAGCCGTCGCCGACCAGATCCGCCACCAGGCCGCCTCCGTGCCGCTGCCCGCCCAAGCCGCCACCGAACGGCCTTTGGGCGAAGCAACCGCCAACGGCCTGCTGCCGGACACTCTGACCGACCGCGGCAACGCCAAGCTTTTCGTCAAGCTCTACGCCTCCGACTACCGGCACGTGTCAAGGATCGGCTGGTTCCGGTGGGACACCACCCGCTGGCAGATGGACGAGGACGACACCATCCTGTGGGCCGCCGGCGACCTCGCCGAGAACATCGCCACCCACGACCCGCGGGGCCGTTTCACCAACACTGCCCTGGACAAACACCGTCGCCGGGCCCTGTCGACCACCGGCATCAACGCCATGCTCGCCCAGGCTAAGTCGGCACCGGGCATGTCGCTCAGCCCCGATCGTCTGGATGCAGACCCCTACGCCCTGTGCACCCCCCGCGGGGTCGTCGACCTGCGCACCGGGCTACTGGCGGCACCCGACCCGAGCAAGGACTTCCACTCCCGCTCCACCACCGTCAGCCCGCAGCAGATGGCCACTCCTCGCTGGCTTCGCTTCTTGACCGACACCTTCGGCGACGACGCCGGAGGCCAGGAAATGATCGACTACCTGCACCTGCTGCTCGGGTACTCGATCACCGGCGACGTCGGAGCCCAGATCCTTCCCTTCCTCTATGGCAAGGGAAAGAACGGCAAGAGCGTCCTCCTGGACGTTACAATGAAGCTGCTCGGCGACTACGCGGACGCAGCCCCGCCCGGCTTCCTGATGGCCAAGCCCTTCGAAGGCCACCCCACCGACCTCGCCGAACTCCACGGCCGTCGCATCTACGTCTGCTCGGAGATCAAGCCCGGTGACAAGTTCGACGAGGCCCGGGTTAAACTGCTGACCGGCGGCGATCGAATCAAAGCACGCCGCATGCGGCAGGACCCCTTCAGCTTCGAACCAACTCACAAACTCTGGCTGCTGGGTAACACCCGCCCCGAAGTCGGCACCGGCGGCTTCGCGTTCTGGCGCCGCATGCGTCTGCTCCCCTTCGAGCGCATCGTCCCGGACGACCGCAAGATCGACAATCTGGCCGACATCCTCGTCACGGAGGAAGGCCCCGGCATCCTCAGCTGGCTGATCGACGGCGCTCGCCGGTACCTGGCCGGCGACCGCGACCTCACCGGCCCCGAACGCGTGCGCATCGCGACCACCGCTTACGCCGAAACCGAGGACCACACGGGCCGGTTCTACGAGGAGTGCTGCCGCTTGGGCCCAGACCTGCGTGCCGAGCAGACGGCGCTCTACGCCGCCTACAAGGACTGGTGCAACAATGAAGGCGCACTGGTCATGTCCTCGCGCGCGTTCGCCTCCCGCACGCGGGAACTCGTCGGGCTTGCTTCGCCCAAGGAGATGATCCTGTCAAATCAGCGCAAGCACTACCCGGGCATCGGACTGCTCACCGACGACGAGAGGGACACCGGCGCATGAGTTCCCTGATCAGCGCGGACGAGATCAGCCACGAGACCGAGCTCGTGTGGCTGGAGGACACCGACCAGCTCGACTACGTGCGCCAGAGCCTGGACCGGCTGCCCACCCGCAAGGGCAAGCCCGCGTACCACCGCGACGGCCGTATGGTCGGCTACGCGATCCTCGGCCCCAACGCCAAGTCCTCCCACGCTTCGGGAACCTTCCGCCGCCGCGTCTTCTGGCTCCTGCCCCACGACCGCGACAGCCAGCCCACCGGCCTGTACGCCAAGAGTGCCCCTGCCGAAGCCGTCGACCCCCGTACCCTCGAGCCCCGCATCAAGGGCTCGAAGACCGAACGCTCCGAAGGCGGTCCGCCCTCCCTCGCCATGCAGGAACTCGGCATACAACTCCCGCTGTAAGCCGCACCCCCACGGCAGCCCACTGATGGTCCAGGTACTCACCAGCCTCATTGTGGTGCACCCTGCTCGGAGGCTGCCTGGGCTCCTGCAACGGCACGCCCCGCCAGAGCGGCAGGAACGGCAAAGCTGAGGTTCGCCGCGCTGAAAGCGGTATCCAGCTTGAGGCCCTTCATCGCCGTGCGCAGCCACGGCCCTCGTCGCGCTGACAGGGGCCGTCTTGTGTGCCGCGAGCCCCTCAGCCGCGCGGGCACGGTTACCGACTGCACGCCCGCCGATCGCCTTCTCTTCTGCCACGGGGCCGCTCCCGTGCTGCAGGACGCTCAGCAAGATCTTTCGCCCGATCGTCCCGCCTCACGAAACGAACGAGGCCGCGGCCATTTTTGCCCTCCTTTGCGCACAGAGCATCGGCTCTGGCGGCGCAGAGGGCGCACCCACGTGAGTTCGTGATCGCTCTGCGCTGCCCACCGGACGTGGGGAGTGGTGGACGTGAATCGGTACGGGCGGCGCGCACAGCGGCACTGGGAGGAGTTCCGTCCGCACGGGGTCGCGGGTCTGGATGACCCGGAGGCGTTCTTCGCGCAGCTGGGCTACGACGTGCAGCGCGAGGTTCGGAGCCTCTGGACCGCCGAGCGCGTGGCAGCGCCTGTTGTAGAGGGTGAGTCCTTCCTCGAGCGAGCCGCGCGATTCCAGCAAATGCGGCAGGAAGCGGAGTCGGCGGTTCTTCGTGAGCTGGTCCTGTTGCCGGCCGAGGACGACCTGGACCAGCTGGACGACCCACACCTGGATAGTGCTGAGTTTGCTGAGGAGCGGTGGCGCGAGCACCACTTCCAGGAGCTGTTGGCTGGCCGGTGCACGCCCGCGGATTTCACGGCGGGGGAGCGGGCGCGACTGCGGGCCGAAGCTCCGGCGCGCCTGCTGGAGCTGACGGGCCTGTCGGACGAGGCCCTGCGGCGCCAGGGGCTGCTGTAGATGGCAGCCGACGAGGGTGGTTTCCGCCCCCAGGACCAGAATGACCTCGCTCCTGCTGCGCCCATGGCTCGCTTGGAGGCCAACCTCGAGGCCCTGCGTGTCTTGCGTCGGCTCCAAGCTGAAGAACGAACTGCCACCGACGATGAGCGGCGGGCCATGGCGCGCTGGTCGTCATGGGGCGCTCTGCCGAACGTCTTCGACCCGTCGAATGAGAAGAGTGGCCGGCGACGCCGACAGTACGAGGAAGCGCAGGCGGAGCTGCGGCAGCTGCTCAGCGAGAGGGAGTACGCCGCCGCGCGGCGCACCACGCTGAACGCGCACTACACCGACGCCGCGTTCGCGCGGGTGATCTGGCGCGCTCTGCAGGCCTTGGGCTTCAAGGGAGGCCGGGTCCTGGAGCCGGGCAGCGGCGCCGGGGTGTTCATCGGGATGGCGCCCGAGGGCGCCGAGATGACCGGTGTGGAACTCGACGGGGTGACCGCGGCGATCAGCCAGGCCCTCTACCCCCACGCGCGGATCCGCAACGAAGGCTATGAGGACACCCGGATCAAGCCCGGTGAGTACGACGCGGCGATCGGAAACGTGCCGTTTCATGCCGCCCGGCTGACGGATCCCCGGCACAATCCCGGCAACTTCCCCATGCACGACCACTTCATCATCAAGGCCCTGGAAGGCGTGCGGGTCGGGGGAGTGGCGGCCTTCATCACCTCGACCGGAACGATGGACAAATCGTCCAAGGCGGCCCGTGCCGAGATGGCCGAACTCGCCGATCTGATCTGTGCGATCAGGCTGCCCAATGGCGCGCACGCCGCGGCGGCCGGCACGGATGTCGCCACCGATCTGTTGATCTTCCGCCGGAAGGCCCCCTCGCACAACCGGCAGGGCGCGGCGTTCGCCAAGACCAAAGAGGTCCAGGTCGACGGCAAGTCGATGGATGTCAACGAGTACTTCGTCGACCATGAGATGAACGTCCTGGGCCAGCTGACGCCGGGCCGGGCGAGGGGGGAGAAGTTCCGGGCCGAGGTCACCGCGAGGCGCGGGGACACCGCCGCAGCTTTGGACTTCGCGCTGCAGCGCGCCCTGGCCGTGGCGGTGAAGTCCGGGCTGACCATGACCGAGAACCCCGTCCGCCGCGAGGAGGAGGTCAAGGGCCCGGACGCTTACGAGAAGTTCGGCGCGGACGCCGAGCGTTTCGACGGGCGGATCATCGAACTGGAGGACGGGTCGTTCTGGTCGGCGCGGATCGAGGACAGCGAACCGCACCCCTGCCCGAAGACCCAGCGGGACGAGCTGAAGGCGCTGCTAGCGATCAGGGATGCGGTCAGCTCGCTGCTGGACGCCGAGACCACACCCGACACCGACGAAGGCTGGCTGGCCTTCCTGCGAAGCCAGCTCAACCTCCACTACGACGCCTACGTCAAGAAGTACGGGCCGGTCAGCCGGTTTGAGCGGCGGGAGCGGAACCGAGCGCTGGTCTGGGACGACCTGCCCGAGGAGCTGGCGGAACAGCTCCTGGACGCAGCGCTGGAGGTCAGCGGTCACCGGCTGGGCGCCAACCAGCGGGCCGTGATCGAGAACCTCGGTGACGGCGTCATGAACGACGCCGACCTGAAACTCCTGCTCGGTTGGGATCCGGCCAAGGCACCCAGGTCCCTGCGCGAGCCGCTGACGGAACTGCGGCAGGTCCGCGACGAACTGCGCGACGCCGGCAAGCTCAAGGTCTGGGCCCGCGTGCCGCCGAAGCAGGGCGGGTTCGCCGACGACCCGCACGCTCCTCTGGTCTACGCGCTGGAGGAGTACGACGAGGAGACGGGCACCGCCCGCAAGTCCGAGATCTTCACTCAGCGCGTCGCGGCGCCCCGGCAGATTCCCGAGCGGGCAGACACGGCCGAGGAAGCCGCCGCGATCAGCCTGGACCAGCACGGGGAGATCCGTCTCGACGTCGTCGCCCGCCTGCTGGACCTGCCGGACGGGGACGCGGCGCGCGCCGCGCTGGGCACTGCGGTGTTCGAGGAGCCCCACACAGGGCGTCTGGTGCCGGCCGCCGAGTACCTGTCGGGCAACGTGCGGCTCAAGCTCGCGCAGGCCCAGGACGCCGCCGACATCGATGACCGGTTCGCCGTCAACGTCGCCGAGCTCACCCGGGTCCAGCCCGAGGACGTGCCGCCACACGAAATCCGCGTCAAACTCGGCGCCCCCTGGGTGGCCGCCCCGTATGTGCAGGAATTCCTGCGTGAGCTGCTGCGGGACGAGTCGATCAAGGTGGAGCGGGCTGCCGGGTCGACATGGACGGTCACCTGCAGCCGCGAGAAGACCGTGATGAACACGCAGGTGTGGGGCACCGAGGAGATGAACGCGATCTCCATAGTGACCGCCCTGCTCAACCAGAAGCCGATCCGGATCACACCCACCTTCCCCGAAGAGGCCACTCGCGAGGAGAAGGCCCGCCTGCGCGCCGAGGCGATGACCGCGACGACCATCGCGAACAAGCAGGCCGGGCGCATCAACGAAGAGTTCCGCAAGTGGCTGTGGAAGGACGACGAGCGCGCCGAGACCCTGGCCGACCTCTACAACACCCGCTTCAACAGCATCGTCCTGCGCAACTATGACGACCACCCGGCCATGTCGTTCCCCGGGCTGTCCACGGCGTTCGCACCCCGCCCGCACCAGAAGGCCGCGGTTGCCCGGATCCTCAACGAACCCGCGGCCCTCCTTGCCCACGAGGTGGGCGCCGGCAAGACCCTCGAGATGTCCATGGGTGCCATGGAGTTGCGGCGCCTGGGGCTGGCCCGCAAACCGGCCATCGTCGTGCCCAACCACATGGCCGAGCAGTGGACGCGCGAGTTCCTGCAGGCCTACCCCGGCGCGAAGGTCCTGACCGCCTCCACCAAGGACCTCGACTCACGCCGTAAGCGCAAGCGGTTCGCCGCCAAGGCCGCCACCGGCGACTGGGACGCGATCATCATGACGTACGGCGTGATGAAGGCCATCCCGCTGTCCGCGGCCGAGCACCAGACCTACATCGACGCCCAGCTCGCCGAGTTCGACCGCGACCTCGAACGCCGCCGCGAAAAGCTCCGTGCCGAAGGCAAGAACCCCGAGGACGACGACACCGTCAAGGAGGTCGAGGGCAAGAAGCTGGTCCGCGAGCAGGCGCTGAAGCAGCGCATGCGCTCCATCCGGGACTCCGGCCTGTCCTGGGAACAGCTCGGCATCGACTACCTGTTCGTCGACGAGATCCACAACTTCAAGAATCTGTACAACCCGTCCAACAACGCCGGGCTGTCCATTGCTGGGTCGATCCGCGCGACCGACCTGCACATGAAGCTCGAATACATGCGGCGCACCTATGGCGCCCGCGTGGTCACCGGAGCCTCTGCGACCCCCGTGGTCAACTCCATCGCCGAGGCGTACGTGTGGATGAAGCTCCTGCGCCCCGACATCCTCGCAGCAGAAGGCCTGGAGAGCTTCGATGACTGGGTCGCCAACCACGCCGAGATCGACACCTCGATCGAGATCGCGCCCGAGGGCGGGCTGCAGACCAAGTCGCGCTTTGCCCGCTTCACCAACATGCCCGAATTGTTGACGGCCTGGTGGGTGCCCACCGACGTCAAGACGGCAGAAGACCTGGGCCTGCCCGTCCCCGACATCGTCGAGGGCGGGCCGCAGATGGTGAAGTGCCCGGTCACCAGCGTCCATCCGGAGATAGCGGAGATAGCCAAGCGGCGCGCGGCCGACATCCGCTCCCGCGCGGTCGAGCCCGACGAAGACAACATGCTCAAGCTGGCGTCCTGGATGCGGCAGGCCGCGCTCGACCCCCGCCTGGTCGGCTACGCCCTGGATCCCGACGAGGTCACGAAGATCTCGATCGCCGCCGACAAGATCGCCGCCCTGTACCACCAGCACAAGGACGACATCTACCAGGGCCCCAAGGACGCCGATCCCGACGAACTGCCCGGCAGCCTCCAGCTGGTCTTCGCCGACCTCGGCACCCCCTCCAAGGAGGCCCTCAAGCAGGGCAAGTGGACCGTCTACGACGGCCTGCTCATGGAACTCACCGCCCGCGGTGTGCCGGTGGACGGCATCCGCTTCATGCAGGAAGCCAAGACGGACCGCGAGAAGGCCGCGCTCTTCCGCGACTGCCGCAACGGCAAAGTATCCGTTCTGATCGGGTCCACGGAGACCATGGGAACCGGGACCAACGTCCAGCGGCGCGCGATCGCCGTGCACCACCTGGACTGCCCCTGGCGCCCCGTCGACCTGCACCAGCGCAACGGCCGCGTCGTGAGGCAGAAGAACCTCAACTACGACCTCGGCCGGCCCGTCCACGTCTACAACTACGTCACCGAGAACAGCTTCGACGCCTACGTGTGGCAGCTCGTCCTGGGCAAGGCCAAGTTCATCCAGCAGCTGATGAGCGGCAAGCTCACCGACCGCACCATCGAAGACATCGCCATGGAGGACTTCGAGCACATGCTCGAAGCCGTCAGCATCGGCGCCGGTGACCCCCGCCTGCTGGAAGTCGGGCGCCTCCAGAACGAGATCCTCGGCATGGAGGCCGAAAAGCACGCCCACAACGCCGCCCAGGCCGGCTTGCAGTACACCCTCGACACTGAGAGCCGGCGCGCCGACCGCCTCCAGGCCGACATCGAACTGCTCACCTCCATCATCGGCGACGGCACCACCCCCGGCACCCGCCGCTCCACCCGCGGCACCGACTTCTCCATGACCGTGTCCGGGCGCACCTACACGCAGCGCAAGTCCGCCACCGCCGCCCTCGCTTTCCGCCTCGCCGACGCCATCGACGAACTGCGCGGACAGGTGGGCCACCCGCCCGTCGAGGTCGCCGTCCTGGGCGGCGTGCCCGTCTACGCCCGCCTGGACTTTCTCGACCTCAAATTGAACTTCGGCGCCGGGCAGGACGTCCCGGTCGACCCCAAGAAGCTGCGCGACGAGCCCGGCTCCGTCTACGGCACGATCCAGTCCCTCGAATACCGTCTCGCCCACCTCGAAGACGACCTCGTCAAGGCGGGCAAGGACCGGGCGGAGGCGCTGGGAGAGGTCGAGAACGCGCGGGCCCACGTCGGCTCCGAGTACTACGACGACGACAACCTTGCGCAGGCCAAGGCCCAGGTCGCAGCCCTGATGGCCGAACTGGAAGCGGAAGCGCCCGCCCAGAGCGGCGGGCCGGCCGGAGCCGTGCCCAGTTACGCAACTGCGGGCGGCGCCGACGACGGGGCGGTCATGGCCGGCTCCGGTGGTGGAGGGGGAGGCGGGGCACGCCGCTCCCGCAGCCGCTCTGGGGGCACCGGCAGCTCCGCCGGATCTGCTGGATCCGCCGATGGCGGCGCACCGGCGGACGAGCCCCAGGAGGAGCACCCCCACTACACCGACCGGCTCGGCACCCTCATCGCCGAGCGTCTGCTCGCCGAAACGCTCTCCGCGGTCATCGAAAGCCACCCCGATGCCGCCACCAGCCCCGGCGGCCGCAAGCTCGCCAAGGCCGTCGACCGCCTCCTGGACGAGAGCCGCGACCTGCGCCGCCAGCGCCTCGACGCCGATTCTCTCCCAGCCGCCGCCGCGATCGTGTCTCCCCAGTGGTGGCGCACCGCCATCGACGAAGCCACCAAGGCCCTGGGCCGCAACAACCCCCTGGCCACAGACCTCAAGCGCCTGGGCCGACTTGCCGACCTGCACGAACAGCGCTGGACAGCCACCCTGGCCACCCCCGCAGCCCTGGCCCAGTGGGAAGAGTCCGCCGAACCCGAACCCGACCCCTCCGCCGCCGAAGACGGCCGCGAATACGTACGCCTCGACGACCTCGGCCTGGGCGGCAAGTACACCGCCGACAACGAGACCCTCACCGCCCACGCACTGCTGCGCCGCCTCATGGAGGACGCCCCCGCCCTGCTGGCCATCGGCAGCCAAGGCCGCCACCTCGTCGCTCACTTCCGTGACCGCACCCGCCTCGAAGCCGTCTCCAACGACGCCCGCCTCACCGGCCTGGCCCGCCGCGCCGCGACGCCCTCCGCCGCCGAAGCCCCCACCGTCGAGAGCCCAGCGCAGAGCCCGGCCGAAGACCTCGCCGAGACGCCCACCGCGACCAGCACGCCGCCCGCGGCCGCCACCCCGTCCGCAGCCGACGAGCCCGCCCCTGCCCCGGCCGGCACCGGCGTACCCGGCCCGGCGGCGCCACAGCAGACAGCCGCCGCCGAGCCGTCTGCGGCATCAGCCCCCGTCTTCACCACCCAGCGGGAATGGAACCAGGCCTTCGCCGAGGTGGAAGCCGCCGAGCTCGCACTCAGCCGCGCCGCCGACCAGACCTGGGACCGCGCGGACATCCCCCGGGCCTTCACCCAGCTGCGCCGCGCCCTGTTCGAGGCGGTCGCCGCCCACGAGGACCGCGACGGCCACGACACGGAGGCCTCCCTCACCAACTCCCTGACCCAGGCCGAGCGGCTCCTGCGCTCCCTCAAGGGCCGCGACCGCACCACCATGCAGGCGCCCCTGAGCGCCTTCACCGACCTCGCCCGCACCTTCCTCGAACGTCACCGCGCCACCCTTGCCCAGCACGCGGGCGAAAACGACCTGGCCCGCACCATCGAGGCCCAAGCACGCGCCCAGTTCGAAGAGTTCATGGCCACCGGGAGCAAGGACAACCCGCCCCTCATCCAGGCCATCCGCGACGGCGACGACGACGCCGTGCGCACCCGCGCCGCGGCCGACCCCACCGCCAACGGCACCCCCGAAGCCCCTGCAGCTGACCGCGACCCGGCCCCCGCTGCCGTGCCCGGCGAAGACGCTGGCACGAGCGGCAACCCGGTGACCGAGGAGAACTGGATCCTCGGCGAAGACCGGCCCACGCCGTACGCCACGACCAACGAGCATGACTCGGCCGCGAGAGCGCGCGACGACCTGCGTGCGCTGCACGACCAGTGGCAGGAAGACTTCGGGCAGGACCTGCCCGAGGCGCCGACCGAACAACTCCGATCCGCGCTCGCGGAGTTCACCGACTCCTGGGAACAGGCCCGGCAGACCCCCGCCGAGGACTGGGCCCTCCAACTCCAGGCCTACACCCGGATCCGACTGGCCGTCGACACGCTCGCCGTGCACCCGGACTTCGCTCCCGCCGACCGCCGCAGCACCGGCCGGCTGCGCCACCTCGCACGCACCGCCGCCCTCTACGTCGACCGCCTCGCCCACACCCCGCCGCCCGAGCCGGAGGAAGCCTGGCTGCGCGATGCGGCCCGGCTCGCGGACGAACCCTACGCGAGCGCGGAGGAGGTCCAGCGGGCACTCGACGCCTTGGAGGAGGCCGCCGCACAGAGCACCGCGCCCGACGGACGAGGGCGCACCGCACAGCAGATCGCCCTCCTCAAGGCCCGGGTGGAAGCCGCACGGACACCGGGCGGCGCCACCGCCCACCTGATGGCCATGCACGGCCTCGCCCGCGCCACGGGCCTTCCTGACCTGCGCAGCGCAACAGGCAAGCTCCCCACCCATCTCGGACGTCTCGCACAGACGGTGCTCACCGATCCGGACCTGGCCGACACCCTCCTCGCCCACGGCACGCGCCCCCTCGAGGTCGCCTACCGGGATCTCGACCCGGCAGCGCCCTACGCGCACACGGACGGACGGTTCGACCAAGAAGGGCTGGAGCGCTCGCACAGCGCAATCGTCAGCTCCGCAAGCCGGGCCCACGCGCAGAGCCGGCCGAAGAAGGCGGTCACCGAGCGGCGCCTGTCCCGGCTCCTGGAGGAGCTCGACCGCCGCCCCCTGCAGTCTCCCGACGGACAGATCGACCTGGCATGGCCGCATCTGCTCGATGCGGCGGCACAGCTGGCCCGCCAAGTGGGCCGCGAACACGAGGAGGAGGGCTACCACGCCTACAGGGAGCGCGACTTCCAAGACTTCGCGACCGCGGCCGCCCGCCACGCCCGACGCCTGCACGCCACCCTCATCGAGACCGACGCGAACCTCGACGCCGAACTGGAAACCCTCACCCAGCAGGCACTCGCCGACCCCGAGCTGCTCGCCGTGATGGGCACCCCCGCCCACCCGCTCACCAGCAACGCCCCCGTGCCGTACGCCCCGGCGCTCCTGAACTGGCTGAGTGAGCGCGCGGACCAAATGAGCCCGCTGCTGCGCCACATCCTGCACGCCGACTTCACCCCGCGCGGCTTCACCGGCGCCTTCGCACGCCTGGCCCACACTCTCGGCCAGCACGCCACTGGTACCCACGCCGCCCGCACAGGCGGCCGACTGCCGATCCCGCCCCAGTGGCAGGAGCACGCCGACCAGGTTGACCGGCTCCTGGACGCCGCCGCCACTGACCCGAACACCTTTGGGCTCGTGGTCAGCAACGAACCCCTCAACGGCCTCGTCGTCGACCTGGTCCGTGAATGGATACAGGATCAGGTCTACCGGCAGCTCGGCGACCTTGGGTCAGCGCAGGACGCGGCCCTGATCGATGCCTTCTTCGGTGACGACGCCGCGATCGACCTGCTGGCCGTGCATGTGACCGCGCAGACCGCGCAGACCGCACGGCTCGCCCTCCTGCCCGAACCTGGCACCCTGTACGCCGTCCAGCGCGGCGGCGAGCTGTTCGTGTGCCGCGGCGAGGAGCTGACCGACCGGCTCCGCGACACCCCCGGCCTGCGGATCTCCTGGCAGAGCGAGGGCCCGTGGACCCTGTGGTCGCGCGACAGCGGCCGCGACGCCACCCTCGAGGCGCTGTCCGCGCAGGACGATGCCGCCCGCTTCGCCTCCGCCGCCCACGGCCTGGACCCCAAGGCCGCGCAGGCGCTCCTGCACGACAACGCCACCGCCTGGCCCGCCCTGCTCGACCTCGACGCCCCGACCCGCAGCGCGCTCGTCGCCTACGCCGCGACCGCGCCCACGGCCGCCACCGAAGCCGGCGCGCCGGACACCACTGCGGTCGTGCCGGTCGCCGCGGCGGGGGAGTGGGACCTGGAAGTCCTCCACCCCGTCCCCTACCCGCCGGGCTCGCAGGCCGTACAGACCGCCGACCTCCTCGTCCACGACATGGGCCCGTGGCTGGCCGAGAACCGCGCCGCTCTCGACGAGATCACGCCGTGGCACGCCCAGGCCACCGAGGACGCCCTGGCAGACGCCGCCGCGAGCATCCCCGATGAGGGCGGCAACGGCGGGCCCGAGGAGCACTGGCTGGCCATGTCCGAAGCCCACCAGCACCTGCTGCTCCTGCGCGGCGAAGTCACCGCCAAAAGGCAAGCCCACCCCGTGCAGCGGGCCCTGGAACAGCTCAACGTGCTGCTGCGCCGCAGCGACAACCACCTGGCGCGCGCCGCCGCGCGCGGCCTGCCCGAGCTCGACCGCAACCGTCTTCGTGCGGCTGCCGGGAAGATCATCTACGCGCGGCCCGAGGATGCGGTCGCCGCCCTGTCCGACCTGCAGACCGCCTGGCGCACGTGGGCCGAGGAGCTGGGCCCGCTCGACGCCCTGCCCGCGGCGGAACGGCACACCGTCATCGCGCTGTCCGCCCTGCTCAACGAGCCGAAGCCCGGCGCCATGCCCAAGGGCTGGTATGCCCTGCTCGCCCAGGTGGGCGACCTCACGCGCCTGAGGGCCGCAGAGGTCTCCGACCGCTTTCTCGGCTGGCAGGCCCTCGACGGCGTCGTGGAGGAAATGCGGCAGCGGTGGGCGGCAACCATGCTCGCCGAGCCGGACCTCGCAGCAGCCGCAGCGAGGCAGATCGGCATCCTGCACCTGACGCCGCCCGAGCTGGCCCCGGCCAATCCCCCCACCGACGGCAAGGACTTCGCCGCCCGGCACGCCTACTTCATCCAACTCCTCGGCCGGATCCAGGACTCGGACGCCCTGCGCGCCGAGGACCGGCACAGCGAGCGGGTCCTGCTCCGGCTGATCGAGACCGTGGCCACCGGCCACGGCGACCTCGATGCGGGCCTGTCCCCGGCGCTGCCCGCCCTGTGCCACACGATCAGCGAGCTGGCTCGGCAGGTTTGGCACGAGCAGGCCGAAGAAGGCCTGCTCCGGCACGGCGAGATGCTGATGGGCCTGACGGACACCGCGGCCCGGCACGCCCGCCTCACCCAGAGCCTCGTCGACGAAGCCGACCCGCAGCTCCAGCAAGAAGCCGCCGCTCTCACCGCGCAGGCCCGCGCCGACGAGCAACTGCTGGCCACGATCCGCTACGCCGCCTCGTCCTCCGCCGAGGTGCCCCAAGCACCGGCCCTGTGGGCGTGGCTGGAACAGCGCCAGCAGGACATGTCGCCGCGGCTGCGGCGCGCCCTGCACAGCGACATCGGCCCGATGGGCGACTTCGTCGGCCTCTTCAGCACCATGTGGCGCTCCCTGCTCGAGACGGCCCCCGCGGCACCGGTCCTGAGCCCGCTGCCCGCCGCCGGAACCGACCTGCCCGCGATGTGGCAGCCGTGGGCCGAACAGGTGGCCGCGATCGCGGATGCGGCCAGCAGCGACATCGACCTGCGTATCCGCCTCGACGGCAGCCACGGCGACGACCCGGACGACCTGATCAGCCGCTTCACCGAGGAACACATCGCTAACCTCCAGGGCCACGTTCCGGCCGGGCTGCTGGAGCTGTACTTCGACAACAGCGACGCGCCCAGCCACCCCTCCGACGTGCTGCACACCTACCTGTTGGAGGAAGTCACCGCCCGCCTGGACGCCGCCCGCCAATCGGGCGCTGCGGCACCGGCGGCCGTGGCGGCACCCGCGCCGGCCGCGTGGCAACTCGCCGACCCGCAGGGCGTGGGCGAGACCGAGGAGTCCTACCCCGACCAGGCCGCCGCCCGCGAGGGCGCCCTGAAACTGGTCGCGGCACTGGGGGAGTGGACCCGCACCTGGACAGGCCGGCAGTACACCGCGGAGAAGACCCTCAAGGAAATCACCGACGCCGCGGCGGCCGCGCTGTGGGCGGACGCCCTGGCCGACCAGATCGGCACCCACGCCGAGGCCGCACGTCTCGCGCAGCAACTCGTCGACCTCGCCTACCAGTTCACTGGCGTGCTCTGGGACGACGGGCGCGGCCACATCAGCGCGAACAACCTGTCCGACGCGGCCTACGACCACGTCGCCCGGATGCACGCCACCGCCGTCGAGCTCGCCGAGAGCGGCGGCACCTGGCCGGCCGGCCGCGAGAGCGACGCACAGCGCCACCTGCGGGAGACGGCCCAGAACATCGACGCGCACATGCCCGCCTCCCAACTGCTGCGCACCGCACGCGCGGACACCTGGGACGAGAGCGCGACCTACACGGCCGCCGAACTGTACGCCCTCGCCGTCAAGCCCTCCACCGGCGCGCCCCAGTGGGACAACGGCGTCCTGCTGCTGACCCGGGACGACGAGCGGCACGTCTTCACACCCGTCGGCGACGACGAGTCCATGAACCTGCGCCGACGCCTTCCCTATGGCAGCCCGCTGCAGGAACTCGCCGAGGCCTTCGAGGCGGCCACCGCCACCGGGCCGCTCACCACCGGAGCAGAGCTCGATGCGGCCGCGGCCGCGCTGGGCAAGCTCCACCGGGACACGGTCCACCTCCTACTGCCGCACCTGGAGCAGGAGCAGGTCAATGCCTTCGACCAGGCGCTGTCCCGGATCAGCAGCGGCGCCGGTGAATGGCGCACGCAGGCCGCCCAGGCCGGGCGCCTGGCGGAAGCCGCCCAGCAAGCCCGCCACATCCTCGAAGCCCAACTCGGCCGCCACAGCAGCCGGTACGCCGCCGTGCCCGCCCACCACGCCCTGGAGCTGGTCGAGCGCGCCGCCGAGCAGCTGGCCGAGCGCCTTGTCCCGGTGCACCTTCCCACGGAAGGTGTGCCGCTCACGCCCGACGAGCTGCGCCGCGACCAGCAGAAGATCGCCGCCCAGATCTACCTCCTCGACCACCTGGCGCCCTTCGACCCCGAAGCACAGAACCTCAGCGCCCAGGTGGAGGCGGCCGTGCGGCTGGTCGGCGGGCACCGCGGTGTCGGCGGATACGCCGGGGACCTCAACCGGCACCTGGTGCTGGCCAGCGCCGCCAAGGCCCTGGCCGACGGCTCCAGCGGCGCCCGCGCCGAGTGGGCTCAGGCCCTGCACAGCGCAACCGCCCACCACATCGAGCGGCTGCGCCGTCACCTCACCACCCTGCCGACCGACGAGCGGCGCCCGGCACCCGCCCCCATCCCCGCCCCCGTCGACGAACCGCTGCTGCCGCTGGGGCCCGAAGCGAAGGCCTACCCCACTGGGCAGGACGCGCGCACCGCGCAGAACGAACTCCTCGCCCTGGTGCGCGCGGTGGTCATCGACGCCGACCAGCCGCAGCGCATCGGGCTGGCCACGGTGGTCCTGGCCGGACTCCTCAAGGCCCGCGACTGGGGCGTCGTCTACACCGACCACGCCGCCCTGGCCGAGTTCGCCGAAGAGGCCCGCGAAGCCGCCCACATCCGCCGCAGCCGTGGCATCGACGGTGGCGCCGAACTCGAAGCCGCGGCCCAGGCCGCCCACGCACACGCCCTCAACCTGGCCGCGACCGCCCGCGATGCGGAGCCGCGCCTGCAGCTCGCTCTGCTGGAACTGCAGGCCCGTGCCGAAGCAAGCCCCGAGCTCATGACTCACGCCGAACCCGGCGCCGATCCGCAAGCCGCCCAGCAGGCGCTGACCGAGTGGCTGTCCGGCACCGCCTGGCAGCAGGACCTGCCCGCCGAACAGATCACTCTGATCACCGACGCGATCGCGCGCGCCGGGACGGTCCCCGGCGGCAGCGGCCCGCTGGCCGCGTGGTGGGGCCGGATCCAGTCCGGCCGCCCCACCGCCATCGCCGCAGCTCTGGAAGCGGAGTTCCCCGGCGGCACCGCCCGCCGGTCGATCACCGCGCTCCGCAACCAGCACACCCCGCTCCTGGCCCAGGCCGAGCGGGTCCTGGCCCTGGACTCCGTCCGCGGAGAACTCTCCAGCCCGCACCACGGCAACCTCGGCGCCACGGCCTTCCGCCACGCGATGCGGTTCCTGCGCGAGGACCCCAAGGCCGAACGGCGCGAGGAGGCCTACCGAGGCGCCCTCACGCTGGCCCGGGCCACCCGCTACCTCGCCGAGCGGGCCGCCGCCAGCAACGTCGACGCCGCCGACCAGGCGGTGATCGCCGAGACGGTGGCCGCCGCCGACGCCCTGGCGGCGGACTGGATCGCCTCCGGCAACGACGAGACGGCCCGCGCCAAGCTGTTCCGCAAGGGCGAGGAGGTCCCGCTCTGTCCGCCCTCGCCGGCCACCGCACCCACCGGCACCGTCACGGCGGCCGAGCGCACCGTCGCCCAGGCCCTGGACCACAGCGGCCTGGTGCCCGCCGCCTGGGGCGGAGGCGGCTACACCCTGCAACCGCGCCTGGACGGCACCGTCGCAATCACCATGACGATGCTCCCGTACGAGGCGCCCAACCAGCGCGACGCACGCATCGGCGAGCTGTACTCCCTGGGCTACAGCGTCACCACCGTCAGCGAGGACAACCCCCGCTCCGCCCACCGCGGCGAAGCCCGCCACGTCGTCGTCGAACTCCCCCAGGGCCGCGCCGCGGAGCAGTGGCAGCTCACCCGAGAGATCAGCGCCCTGCTGGCGGCCTACCGCTCCAGCCTGGACCCGACGGAGACCTTCCAGGTGCGGCCCGCCGACGAGCGGCACTTCCCCGAAGGCAGCCTGGCCACGGCCGTGGTCGTGCACGCACGGATCACGGCCGAAGCCGATCTGAAGCGCTCCGGATACCTCACCGAACGCCTCAGCGACGGCGGCCTGGTGGTCCGCCGCCCGCTGGGGGCCGTGCCCATCGGCCGACACACCCCCGCCGCCCAGGCCCGCCCCGCCCACGTGCGGCTGCACACCGTGGCCGCGGCGCTGCGCCCCCTCCACAACCAGCTCACCGACATCCTCACCCTGCTGCACGACCACCACCCCGGCCTGGTCGCCTTTGAAGACGTGCAGGGCATGTGGGACGAACTCGCCGCCATCGACGCACAGCTCCCCCTCGAAACCAACCCGCCCACCCGCGTCCTGGACCTCTCGCCACGTCGCGCCGCCATCGAGTCCACCCGCGCCTGGGCCGTCCTGGAGCGGCTGCAGAACTCCTTCGGCGCGTACGGCACCGACGTCGACCGCGCCCTGGTCGACCTCTACGGGGACGGCGCCGACGACTTCGTCCACGCCCGCGCGGCCCGCCTGACCCGCCTCCTGCGCGCCTACGCCATCGGCGACGCAGGCGCCGCCGAGCCCGACCTGTCCGCGAGCCCGACCCGCTCGGAGATGGAAGACCGCGTCCTGGCCCGCCATCAGGAACTCACCCAGCCCCCCGCGCCCGCTGCACAGCCGCAGCCTGCCGGCGCCGAAACAGCAACCGGCCGCCCGCAGGACGCGCCCGACCAGGTTCCGAACGAGCAGGACAGCCCGGACGCCGGCGCCGAACGTGACGCCGAGGACGACCAGCCCTCGGCGATGCCTCCCGCCGCCGGGGGCGGCGCCGGACGCGACAACGCGCCGCCGCCCGCACCCGGCGGCAACGACGAACCCGAACAGCCCGCCGAACACCCCGCGGACGAACAACCGGTGCCGGCAGGGGCCTTCACCCACCGCAAGGAGATCAGCGCACCGCGCCGCGCGCTCAACCAGGCCGTACGGGCACTGGCCCGCACCGCCCACTTCAAGAAACTGGCCGCACAGACCGGGCCCGAGACGGCGCTGCGCGAGGCCCTGGAGACCTTCACCCGAGTCTCCCTACGCCAGCCCGGCGACTTCCACGCGGCCGTCGAATCCATCCACGCGGCCGTCACCGCCGTCCAGGACGCCTGGTCGGACACGACGGTGCCCGACGACGCCGCCCAGGCACTGGCCGAGGCGGTGCAGGCCGCCGACGCCTTCGCCACCGCCTGGCGGGCCACCGCCTCCTCGACGGCCTGGGACACGCTGTTCGAGAACGTCCCCCGCCCCAGCCTCTCGCAGGTGCAGCCCGCCTTCGCAACCACGGGCCCGGACGCCGAGACCCCGGCCGAGCCGGACGGCTTCGAGATCGCCGATTCCGACGTGCCCGGCATCACCCTGGCCGAACAGCACGCCGTCATCCGCACCCTGATCAACGACTTCGGCACGCTCAACTCCGGTGCCACCGAGCCGGGATCAGGACTCGCGGCGTTCGTGCGGCGGATGGACGACCCCGCCCAGTGGCGCGCATGGCGCGACGAACTGGTCGCCTCCGGCCGCGGCACCTGGCTCGGCGGATCTCGCCAGGGCGAGGACCTGCGCGCCCTGGAACGGCTCGACCCCGCCCCCGAAGGCATCCTGATCTCCACCCAGGGGAGTGACACCCGGCCCGCGATGCGCATGGTGATGCGCTGGGAGGAGCTCCCCGCCTGGGTGCACCTGGGCCTGAGCGAGCAGCAACGCCGCGAACTCCTGGACGCCGACACCGCCTACACGGCCGCCACCCGGTCGACCCCGGAGCACGATGCGGCCTGGGCCCGGCTCAACGCCGCCGAGCAGGTGGTCTGGGACACCCTGCAGGCAGCCGGGGCGCCCGCCGCCGAAGCCCTCGCCGCTTCCTGGAACCGCTACCGCGCCCCCGAGCCGGAGGCAGAAGCGGACTCCCTGTTCGACCTGGACTCGACCACCCCCGAGGGCGGCCCCTACACCAGCCTTGAGGAGTTCACCCGCGCCACCGCAGACCTCATCACCGCGTCCTGGGCGCTGCTCGCCCACCCGCAGTGGCCGGCCGCCGACCCGCGCACCCGGCAGCTGCGCGAGGCGAGCGCAGCCGTGCGGGCATCCAGCCTCACCACCCCCTCCGAAGCAGTCCGCGCGGTACTGCTGCTGGCCCGGGCCACCCAGCAGGCCACCCACCTCCTTGAGGGTCTGCCGGCGGAGGTACGGCCCGCCTTCGCCACGCTCGCTGACCACGCCCGTCGGCACGCCGACCGTGCCGCCGCCACCGCGTGGGGCGAGACTTGGCGGCAGGTGTTCCCGTCCACGTTGGAACTCTGGTACGAGGACCCGTTCCTGCTGCCACGCCTGGGCTACCCGGACCCGCGCCCGCTTCTCACCCCGGCGCAGGCCATGGAGCCGCTGGGCGACCACGAGGCCTCCGGGAACCAGACCTACGAGCAGATCACCCACGCCGATCACCCCGACCGGCTGTCGTACGCGGTCCCCGGCACCGACGGCTTTACCGTGCTGGAGGCGCCGGGCATCTTCAACGGCCCCAGCTACACCCTGCGCACCCCGGACAACACCGTCGTGGCCACGCTGGTGAAGGAGGGCTCGGGCTGGCACACCGTGATGGGGGAGCACCTGCCCCACCACACCGACCAGGTACTCACCATCCTGCCGCCGCAGCCGTACGGGCCGGACAACTTCCACCACGCGGTCCTCAACGCCCTGCGCGTCTGGGCCGAGGAACACGCCCAGCCTCTGCCCGGCCACGCCACCTACCCCGATGCCATGCGCGTGTCCTGGGCCTTCGCCAAGCTCGAGCCGCTCGCCGGCGCGCTGCGCACCGCCAGCCGCCGCGTCTGGCCGCTCACCCACAGCCAGCAGCCCGCCCTGGCGAAGGTGCTGCGCGCACTGGAACGGGTGGAGCCGCACGACCGGATTCAGCTGGGCAACGACCAGATCCGCACCAAGGCCGACGCTATCGAGGGCCTCACCCCCGCCGTACGCGCGCTGCGCACTCAGCTCGAGAACGAGCACCTGCACACGAGCGACCTCTACGGGCTGGTCCGGGTGCTGTCCGGACACGCCCACGAGATGCCCGGACGCCTGCGGACCTTCGCCGACTCCCGCACCACGCCCAAACCCGGACCCGCGGCCGCCCCGACGCCCGAGACGGCCGCCCCCGCAACGAAGGCCGAGACGACCACCGCCCCCGCAACGAAGGCCGAGACGACCACCGCCCCCGCAACCGACGACGGACCACCGGTGACGGAAGGCGGCGTCTGGGACCCCCACTACCCCGTCCCCGAGACGGTTGCTCAGCTGTGGAAGACCGCCCAGGCACAGGGCTGGACCATGACCCGGAGCACCACCGACTCCGGCTTTGCCAGCCAGCGCCTCAACGTCGAACTCGAAGCCCACACCGTGGTCGGCGACTGGCGATTCAGCCTGGAGTGGCACCCGCGCAAGGGGAAGTTCGCTGCCGACAAGCAGCGGTCCTTCGCCCTGTGGCCCGACGGCCGTAAGGGACCGCGCGGCGGCGAGACCCACCCCACGATCGCGGATGCCCTGAACGCCATGCAGCGCTACGCGGCGACGCCCGCCCCCGTCGAGGAAGAGGCCGAGGTACCTGCTGAGCAGGCGGTTGCGGCCGAGCCGACGGTCACCCCTGGGGCCTTCGCCGGGCAGCCGGAGGCGGCGCAGCAGGTACCGGCCGAGGAGCCCGGCGCCACACCCGAGCCGAACCAGAACACCGCCATGCCGTTCGACGCGCAGGAAGTGGCGGGCATGCCCGGCTACTGGTGGCGACTGGAGCCGCCACGCGAAAGCTCCCGCGACGACGTCGAGCGCATCACCGTGGGCTACGGCACCGAGCAGATCGGCCACGGGCACGGCCCCAACAGCTGGGACGGAACGGTCAAGTGGCGGATCGCGGTCGGCACCGACAACATGCCCGGCGAACGCACCCCGTCCGCCAGTGCCAAGAAGATCGCCGAACGCCACCAGGCCCTGCAGGAGGCCGCTCTCGTCACCGGACCCAGGCCCGCGGAAACGGTGTGGATCCACCACGAGCGGGACCACGGAGAGGAGACCCGCACCTACGTCTTCGGTGTCGCCGAACACGACAAGGACGCCCTGGCCGCTCTGGAGGCCGAAGACTTCATCCGCATGCCCAGCGCCGGCGCCTGGGTCCAGCGCAAGGGCACTCGCCCGGAGACACGGGCCTACAAGACGGGCCTGTTCGTGCGGCGCATGCTCAAGCTGGGCCGCAGCATCGCCGTGCATTACAGCCGTGACGGCGCTCCGGCGGACACCACCCTGCCGGAGATCGGCCTCGACCAGCGCGGTGAACTCGATCGGCTCGCCCCCCAGCAGCGGCGGGACTGGAGCCCGATCGAGTTCCAGCCCGGCGATCAAGTCCTGCTCTCGGGCACGCAGGCCTGGTGGCACACCGTCACCGAGGTGCACCCGGAGCAGCTCACGCTGGAGCTGGAGAGCGTCTATTACGGCAAGGTGCTCGCGCGCCGCCGCGGCCAGGACCTGATCACCATCGCCGACCCGGTGGGGGAGGCCACCGCCGCGCGGCCAGGCAGCATCGACCTGCGCAACGCACCGACGGAGTTTCTCGAAGAGGAACGAGCACGCCTTGACCTCCCCCTGGCCGACGAGGCGCACCGCCCGTTCATCGAGGCCCGCAAGGAACACATCGCCGCCGCCATGGAGCGGCGCGCTGGCATCCTCGCGGAGAAGGAGAAGCTCCGGGCCACCCTGCAGGCCGTCCTGGCCAACGACAAGGAACTCAAAAGCCTCAGCGGCAAACGACTCTTCAACGAGCTGGGCGAACCTCTGGGAGCCGTCCTCAACAAGGACAAACTGCCAGATCCCCCGGCAACCTCCACCAAGAGCCACAAGTGGATCTTCGTCGATCTTGACGGCAATGCCCTGAGGGCGATGGAGCGCAAGAGCGACGTCGAGGGCTGGGCGATTCGTTGGGAGGACCGACTCCACGACGCCGCACCTCAGGGCTGGCGACGCGGCGCGTGGGCGCAGATCACCCCCGGTGCCACCATCCGACTGCCTGAACCCCAGGGCAACAAGCTGACTCCGGACAGTTGGTCGCCGCCGCTCACCGTGACCAGCATCAGCCGGGCAGCCGATGGCTCGGTCACCGTGGACGGAACCCGCGAGGATACGGCCGTCAGCTACCACCTCACGGCGGCCATGGCGAAGGCCGGTCCGCTGCGGGAGGCGGTGGGCGAGCTGGCACTGCGCCCGGAAACCGTCGTGACCCGAGCGGCGCGGCCTGCCCTTCTCGCGGCGCTCGACCACCCGACCAACGGTGTGCTGTTCCCGGTGATCGGCCACGACGAGCTGATGGGCAGCATGCGGGCTGTCCGCGCCGCCGCCGAGGCGATCGAGACCAGGCCGACCCCGATTGCCAAGCTCTGCGAGCAGGTGCGCACGGCGCGCGGCGCCCTCACACGTCTGGCCGAGGTGGCCACTGCGGACGGCGTCGAGGTGATGCCGGAGCGAGCGCGTGCCGGGGTGGAGGTGATGGAGTACTGGGCCGCGCAGCTCCAGGACCTCGATGCGGCCGCCGCCCGCCTGCTGTCCGGTGTGGCAGCAACGCCCGCCCCAGCGGCGCCCGCCGAACCCGCCGTTGCTGCGCCGGAGACCCCTGCTGACGTGACTGAGGCGGAGGACGGCCGTGCCGAGGGTCCGGTCGGCCGGCCCTGGACGGAGATGCGGCGCGAGGACTTCACGGGAGACGAAGCTCCCCCGGCGCCGGAGCAGGAGGCGGTCCCAGAAGGACAGATGGCCCTCGACACCCCCGCCCCGGCGGGCGGCGACGCCGAGCCGGGAGAAGAGACGTCGCCCGACCTGCCCGACGACGGCATCGCGGCATCGGGATCGCAGGACCAGGAACCAGCTGCGGCTGCCTCGGCAGGGCAGTCGGCCAGCTCCGCCCCGGACACTGAGTCCACTCCCGATGCCTGGGCCAGCGACCCGGTATCGGTCTACGACGCATTCCGGCTCGGCGGCCGCGAGAGGGCACAGGCTCTGGCGGCCCGCGCCAGGATCGGGGAGCTGCAGGCCGACGGGCAACTCGTGCGGGCACCGGTCATCATGGACGGCCAGGTCATCGGCTCTGTCGTCACCCGGCCCACCGGCGGCTACGCAGCCACCACCATCGAGAACTGGACGACCAAAGAGCCCTACGAGACCGTGGCGGGCGCGGTCGCCCTCGTCGTCCAGGCCTTCGACGAGTGGGAAGTCACCCGCGAGGAGCGCGAGGCCCGGCAGCGCGAATTCGGGCTCGCCGAGTCCCAGCCCACCCCCGAGGGCGAGCTGCCCGACGACGCCACCCCGGTGCCCGGCTACCCGGGTTACCACCAGGCCAGCGGCTACCCCGGGACCCGCATCTACGGGCCGGACAACCACGTGATCGGCACCGTCGAGAACGGCACCTTCGGCCAGGGCAAGCACAAGACCACCTACGGCGGCAGCCCCATCAAGGGCCGCGACACGATCGCTGACTCCGTCCAGCACCTGATGGACGTGCACACCGAGCTCACCGACCTGCCCAACGCGCAGACCTGGCTGGACGTCTGGATCGAGCACAACCAGGAGCGCACGATCGTGTGGGGCGCTGCCCCGCACTACCGTGAGCTGATCTTCGCGCTCGAGGTCGTCAGCGGTCCTCAGGGCTTCAACAGCCGCACCATCGACGCGGCCCACCGGCAGCACGGCCTGTACTGCCATGCGCTGCCGTCGAACTGGTCGTACGCCAAGCGCACCGAAACGGTCGACGCACTCCGGGAAATCATCGTGGGCCGCGGGCGTGAACTGCCCGTCTACGAAAGCCTGGAAGCCAAGCAGGACGCCGCCCGCCAGCAGCAAGCGGCTGCCCCTGAGACTCCTGCCACAGCGGAACAGACCGGCCCCTCGGCCGCGGAGTCCTCCAAGGCATCCGACCCCGACGACACGCTGGAATCCCTGGCTGTCGAGTACGACATCCCCGCCTTCCTCGTCGAGGAAGCCGAAAAACGCATCGCGGCCGCGAACCGGCGGGCAGAACGCGCCGGCATCGAGGCCCGCTTCACCCACACGGTGCGCACCTACGAGCAGGAGTACGAGGACGAAGACGGCACCACCCGCTACCGCGAACGCGCCGTCCTCCACCTGAACCGTCCCACCGTCCAGCACGACGGTTTCCGTTTCGTGGCCACGCTGACCTGGGACCCTGAAGCGGGTCTGGTCACCCGCACCATGCCCGGGGAGACCCTCAAGCACCGGCCGCGTGCCTGTGAGTGCGATGTCTGCCACACCAAGCGTGACCGCAAGGACACCTATGTGGTGCGCGGCCCGGACGGTGAGGAGACCCAGGTCGGGTCCAACTGCCTGCAGCAGTTCCTCGGGATCCGCCCGACCGGTTTGTGGATGCTCGGGTGGGATGACCTAGAGGACCTGACCCGCCCCGACGAAGAACGCGACCTCCTGGCAGCCGGGCGGGGCTACCAGGACCGGTTCAACACGCTGGACGTCCTGGCGCTGACGGCAGCCGTCGTTGCCGAAAGCGGCTGGAAGTCCAAGGCGGCTGTGGAGTTCACCAACAAGGCCAGCACGTCGGACGCCGTCCACACGATCCTCTTCCCGCCGAGGAACCCGCGGCCGGAGGTCGGCGCCTGGATACGCGAGACACGGCAGCGTGCCGAGGGCATGCAGTCCCAGGCTGAAGAACTGCGCGAAGCGGCACTGGAGGTGACCGGCGACAGCGAGTGGGCCATGAACCTGCGCGCGGTCGCAGGCGCGGAGAGTGTCAGCGTACGGAACCTGCCGCTACTGATCTCCGCCGCAGCCGCCAAGCAGACACGGGATCGCCGCAAGGTGGCCGAGCGTCTCGCGGAGAAGTCGCAGTGGGTCGGCGAGCCCAAGCAGTCCCTGGAGGGGGTGGCCGGCGACGAACGCGGCGTGGCCGCCGAGGTCCTGCACGTGTCCACCTACGACGGCATCCGGACCTCCACGCTGGTCAAGATGGTCACTGCCGACGGCAACCTGCTGGTGTGGTGGGCTTCGGGCTACCGCCTCAACGAGTTCGAGATCGGCGACGAGATCTGGCTGCGCGGCAAGATCAAGGAACACAAGGAGTACAAGGGCCGCAAGGAGACGGTCGTCACCCGCTGCAAGGTCGCCCCGCGCGCCGGGAAGGCCCTGGAACGCGCTCAGGCGGCGGCAGCGGCACGCATCGAGATCCCCGAAGGCTTCGCTGTCACCTTGCTCGAACCTCGCCACCACCTGGAACTGGGCGAGCAGGTCCGCATCCCCGACCACCGCAGCCCGCATCGCATCGGTCTCTCCGTCCCCTACGAGACCGTTACCATCACCAGCGCCGCCGACCGGGGCGACTACATCCGTTACTCGGGCCAGTGCGCCGACGGGCGGACCATCGACTTCTCCCCGGACATGGTCGTCGCCATGCCGCAGGAGACCGCACCCCCTAACCCCTTCGACCAGGAGGCCGACAACACCGACCCCGTCGACGTCTGGCGCCGCGTGCGTGAGGGCGCATTCGGCACCACTCTGCGGCCCGGCGGCGAGGAACAGCGGACGCCGGTCGCCGATGAAGCACAGGCCCGGGAGCTTCTGCACGAACTGGCAAAGAGGTTCGACCACCTCACGCTGCCCGAGCCGTTGGCCGAATACGCCAAGCGGCCTCGGCGGCGCAGCGCGAGCACCGCGGCTCCGGTGCAGCAGACCGAGAACTTCGCGTCGACCGGCACGGCTGACGTGCTGGAGCTTGCCCCAGGTACCGGGATCCTGGCCGACGGCTTGCCCGCCGTCGTCGAGTCCGTCCGCAGCGTCAGCAACTTCACCAGCCGCGGTTACACGTCGGCCGAGGTGGGCCTGCGCGGTGGCGACGTGATGCACCTGTATGCCGGTGAACCGCAGGAGGTGGAACTCACCGACGCGGTCGACCGGCCCGTGCACAACTTCGCCGGCCAGCTCCTGGGCGTGCAGGTGCGGGCCGTTGAGGTTGCGGCTGGCGAACACATCGAGCTGCACTGCAGCCGTGCCGAGGTGAGGGCCGCCAACGGTGTCGGAGGCGCACTGCCCGAGCAGCTGATCCTGCGCGGCTACGTGGCACCCGACCCGCAGGGCACGGGCCTTTCCCTCGTCGACACGGACATTCACAGCCTCGATGGAACCCTGCTGCGCAGAGGACTCGACCTCTCTCACCTGCCCGCGAAGGGCATGGTGTGCCGCCTGAACACTCCGCCCCACCCCGCCTACCAGGTGGAGGAAATACCCAAGACGAGCCTCAAGCCTGGCGACGCCGTCATGTCGGCATCGTGGCGCATCTACCACCACGGCGCGACCCGCGGGCATGGCTTGCGCGGCGCCGAAGTGGTCGATGCGGAAACCACGGACAGCGGCTACCGCAGGCTGACACTCAACGACCCGGTACAGGGCACGGTAACCATCCACGCGCGCACCTCGTCGTCGTCGGTTGCCGGGATCCGGGCCGAACAACGCGCCCTCCCGCCAGCGGTGGGGCCGGGTGAGCTGCCGCCGCCCAGCGTCATCGGCAAGCAGGAACCCGCCGAGGAGACCACGCCCTCGCTTCAGGCTCCGCCTCAGCCCGTCTTCACCTCGATGAAGCCGGGCGAGGCACGCGAACTGTCCTCCCCGGACGGCACGCTGTGGTGGGGCGGCAGGGCAGCGGGCCGGAAGAAGGCGATCAAGCAGCCGGTGCTCGTCCGGCTCCGCTTCGGGTCGCACGGTGTCGTCGATGTTGAGAACGCAGAGTCCGGCAAGCGCATCGACCGGATCCGCACCGGCACCCCCTTCTTCGCCGCCCCGGTCCAGTCCGCAGACCAGCCCGGTCCCAAGGCCCCCACCGAGAACGAAGACGCAGCTGCACCCGCCGTGAAGGAGCCCTCGCCTTCCGCACCGCGCACGCCCCGATCCACCGGCGAAACCGACGCAACCGCCGCCCCAACCCCTGCGCAGCGCGCGCCCCGATCGAAGGACGGGCCGGACGCGCCCACAGACCCGACCCCGCCCAAGCGCAACGAGGCGGCCACGCAGCGGCCCGAGGCGGACGCCCCGGCCTACCGGGTCAGCGCCCGCGCCACCGACGCCGGCCGGCGCTGGGCCGTGGTGGACCGCGCCAACGGTGACGTCATCTGGATCCGCAGCCCGGGCGAGGAACCCTACGAAGCCCTCTTCGCGGACAAGGACGACGCCGAGCGCATCCGCGGCAGTCTCGCCCTCGCCCCCGAACTGCGCGTCCCCGCCCCCGATCGGGCGGCCCTCGGCCCGACGACGGGCGAGGTGCTGCCCAACCGTCCGGGCCCGACCCTGGCCCCAAAGCTGGGCAAGGTCATCGCCAAGGAGACCCGCGGCACCGACCAGCTGGTCAAGGTCCAGGTCGGCGACGGCACCGGCGGCACCCGGGTCTTCGTGGCCTGGAACCCCGTCGGCGGCGACCAGGTCGAGCTTCACCAGTCCGTCTACGTCTCCGGCACCCTTGGCGCCAAGGTCCACTTCAACGGGCGGATCGAGACGCCCGTCGAGGGCGGCACCGTGGAAGGCGAAGAAGCCACCCACGACCGCCTCAACCGCGCACAGCCCGCCCCCGAGGGCTGGATAGCCGCCGACCCGAGCGTCCAGCCCACCATCGAGGTGGGCGTGCAGGTCCGCATCCTCGATCCGCACCACCCCGCCCACGCAGCCACCGACCAGCAGCTGTACAGCACGGTCACCGTGGAGTCGGCTGACGGCGCCTCCTACACCGGCACCAGTGCGGACGGCCGTGCGCTGACCTTCACTCACGACCAGGTCGTCGCGGTGCCGGCCACCGGCACCTCCCAGGCGCCGCAGCCGACCCTCCCGGCCCCCACCCGGGAGCCGGACGCCTCGCGCGAGGTGTCCGCCGCTCTCCTCAGGCAGCTGAGGGGGCAGGAATTCCCCTACGCCAAGCGCGTCGGCCGCTGGACCGTGGCCGAACTCGAGCCGCGCGAGGACGGGACCCGCATCGAGGTCCTGCTGCGCAAGAGCGGCGAATGGGCCCAGGCCGTCGAGGTCGGACCGCACACCCTGCGGGACGAGCGCGGCCACTACCACGGTCTCGAAGAGGTGCTGGCCTGGCGGGATGCCACCCAACTCGTCACCCTGCTGGACCGTCCCGAGCGAGCGCCCCGCCCCGGCGCGGCGACCCCCGTCCTGGTACAGGAGCCTGCTCCCAAGCCCCCGCTGGTCTCCCGCGCGCCGCAGAGCATGGAGGTCGCCGAGCTCGAAGCCAAAGCCGCAGCCCTCGACCAGTGGCTCGACGCGTACGCCACACACGAAGACACCGGCGCGAGTGTCCGCGCCAAGGCACAGCGCGACGCGCTGCGCGCCGAACTGGCACAGCGCACCCACCAGCAGACGGACGCAGAACAGCTCGGCGGCCAAGACGCCTTCCGCCAGGACCTGGACGCGCTCACCCTGGAGCCGGCCGACCCCGGCGGCACCCGCGACGTCACGCGCAACGGCACCCTCCTGGGCACGATCGTGGCAAGCGCCGAGGGCTACCACTTCGCCCCGGACGGCCAGCTGGCCCTGGCCGAGGGCACGGCCTACGCCAGCCCCGAGGGCGCCGCGGTCGCGCTCAGCCGCTTCCTGGCCGGCGTTCCGGAGAACCAGCCCCTTACCGCGCCCACGGCAGAGCCCGCCCCCTTCCCGGCCCCGCGCTTCGTCCTCACCGCCGAGGACAAGAAGGCCGACCCCGGCGCCGAGCCCAACATGCTGCTCAAGGCCCACCTGAGCAGCGTCGTCCGCTACAAAGCCGACACGGATCAGCGCAGCCAGCAGATGGTCGTCGAGCTCTGCCACAAGCACGGCAAGCCCGAGGCCGGCACCCATCTGAGCTCGGGCGGCCGCCTCGCGATCATCACGGTCGCTCCCGACCGCTACGAGGTCCGCGCTCCGGACCGGCTCACCCGCGTCTTCGGCCCCTGGGGCAAGCAGATCAAAACCCGGGAGCGGGCGAACCGCATCGCGGACGCACTGGAGAGCATCCGCGACGCCCAAGGGCGCCCCTTCCCCTGGGACATGCCCAACCCCACCCTTCGGGCCCTGCCCATGAAGGCCATCCACTGGAAAGACGAGCACGGCCACGACATCAAGCAAGCGATCCTGCATGCCCTGGTCACCCAGGGCCTCGACGAGCGCGACGGGCGCTACGCCAAGGAGTACTACGAGAGCACCGGCCAGCGCCTGAACGCGCCCGCCCGCCAGACCGCGGCCGCCACGAGCCCCGCCCCCGAGCAGGCCGACCCCTCCATGCCGGGCCCAGAGGCCTTCGAGATCACAACCGTCAAGAAGATCGGAGAGGTGGCCGCCTCGGACGGCACCTTCTGGTGGAAGGGCGAAGTCAACAACCCGCACCAGAAGGGACAGCTGCGCTCCGCCCTTGAGCCACTCGAGGTTCCGGTCCTCGTCCGGGTCCAGGAGTCCACCTCGGAGAAGGGCGCGAGTATCGGCTGGGTCCAGGTCCTGGACGCGGCCACCGGCGAACACCGGCAGAACATCCGCTCCACCAGTCACGTCCTGGTGGCCGCGCCCCTGGAGTCGGCAACGCCGACTGGGGGAGTGGCCGCGGCGCAGCGGCGCTTTGCCTCCCTCGGCCAGGTCCGCACCCACCTGATCTACGACAACATCCCCGGCTTGACCCCGCAGCGCCGCAGCGACCTGCGCAAGCTGGCTAAGGACCGGCAACTCGTGGAGCTCACCGCCGACGGGCAGTTCGCCCTGCGGCAGAACCCCGCCACCGACACCTACGAAGTGCTCCCCGCTGGCAGCGGCCTGCCCTTCGACGGACTGCTGCCCGACCTCTACCTCACCCCCGAGTCCGTGCGTGACCTCGCCGTCACCCCCGAGCCGCTGGAGGGCCTGCCGTCCCTGGAAGAGGCCCGCGACTTCGCGAGCCGACTGACCGAGCTGACCCTCGCGGACGGGTCGGCGCTCGACTGGAGTGACCCCCAGCTGGGCACCCGCCTCAGCGGCGAGGACTTTGTCCGCCTGAGCCACACGATCCTGGAAGAACGCGCCCACCACGACCGCGCACACGGGCACGACAACTCGCCCAGCGACGCGCTGTGGCGCCTCTTCGAAGAGCAGACGAACCGCCCCGAGCTCCCCACCGAGAGCCACCGCTGGGCCGACGCACTCGCCGAAGGCGAATGGGCCTGGATGACCATCAACGACGAGTTCAAGCCCTGGGAGATCCTCCACCGCGCCGACACCGAGTTCGGCACCGTGGCCCTCACTCTCGACGACGGCAGCACCTGGCATTTCCCCCGCAATCTCCCCGTCGAGCACCCCGGCGAAGACACCGTTCTCGACACCGATGGACAGCCCATCGGTCTGCGACTGGACGCCGGCTTCGTCCTCAACGACGACATCATCGAGTTCGACCTGGACGCGGACGGATCCGCCGTGGCGCCCACCGGCCCTGCTGGCACCCCCGCGCACGACACCACCCGCATCCGCGGCCGCGCCATGGTGACCCACCAGCACCCCCACGGCGGCGGCGAGCGCACCTACCTTCTGGACGCCACCGTCGTAGACGGCACCGTCGTCCACCCCGCCTCCGCCGAGCTCGCCCTCACTGCCTTTGCTCTGCCCGAGCACGTCTACCGGCTCTCCTCGCGTGCACCGCTTGCACACCAGCCCACCCAGCCGCAGGCAACAGCGCTGCCCCGACCAGCCCTCCAACTGACCCCCACGCCAGAACCGAGGCCGGAAGAGGAAGCGGGGCTGGACCCGGCGCTGGAACTCGCCTCGGAGCTGGAGTCCGAGCGGGAATGGGAACAGGCGCTTGAGGCGGTACTGCAGGCCGAGCCCGACGAGCCAGACGCCGCACCGGAACCGGAGCAGCCGACCGTAGCTGTGCCCGAGCCGTCCGAGGGTGAGGAACTACGCCGGAGCCTGCTGCACCTGGTCAACGATTCCACGGCGCCTTCGACGCCTACCGAGCACACCACCCTCGACGACACTCCGCTGTTCGTACGGGTCGCCGACAGCCCTCGGCACGGCCGGGTGCTGCAGTTCGGATTCGACCCCAACGCACCGCGCGCAGCTGCTCAGTTCACCGTGGCCGATCTCGAAGGGGCCAGCGGGAAGCAGGTGTTGCACGCCGTGCTGGCCCACCGGCCTCAGCAGTCGGCCGAGCGCGCCCCCATCGTCCCCGAGCGGCTCCGCGAGGACCTGCTGCGGCTCATGGACAACCCCGCCGCACCCAGCAGGCCCACCCTGCACGGCACGATGAGCCCCCTGGACCTGTACGTGGCCGTCACGCCCCATCCCGAGCACGGACGTGTGCTGCGCTTCGGATTCGACCCCAACGGCCCGGCGGCCGCCCAGTTCACCCGCTCCGATCTGCACGGCGCCACCAACGACAAGGTCGTCATGGCCGTGGAGCGTTACGGCTCGGCCTTCGTCCAAGACCGCGTCGACACCGAGCGGACCCGCCGCGCCCGCGACCGCCTCAGGGCCGCGGCCGAGGCGCGCCAGGCCACGGCCCCCTCCCCGACACCCAAGGCTCAGCAGGAGCGCCAGCCCCGTCCAGACGCTCACGGACCGCAGGCGACACCGGCCGTTGCCCAGAGCCGGTGAAGCCCACGGACCGCCTGGGGGGATCCGCCGCAAGTTTTCCGCGCGGCGGATCCCCCCAGGCGGGAGGGGTGACGGCGCACAGCGCCCCGCCCCGGCAGCGATCCCTAGCGTCGAAAGGCACTTGACCTGATCCAGGGGAAGCAGGCGGCCCGGCCGCCACCGTGATCGTCAACGAGGTGACGAATTGGCCACCGCTCCCGAAGAGTTCCCACTCCCGACCAGCGCCCCGGCCGCCTGGGGAAGTGAAGACGCGCCCTCGGCCCTCGAGACCGCGCCCGAGAGCCCGACGGGCGAAGCCACCGGGCCGCGCCTGATGGACGCCTCCAATGCGGGCCCAGAAGCGGGCTGGACGGCGCAGGAGGAGCCCCCCTCCGCGCTCGCCCCGCCCGCGTCCTGGTCCGCAGATCAGGACGTTCCATCGGCGCTGGCCCATCCGACCGGCTCCGGCCACCCCGCCGCGCGCACCGAAGCTCAGCGCGCAGAAGCCCGCACGCCCGACGGCACAACTGCCGGATGGACACAGCAGGATGCGCCCTGGGCGCTGGCTCCGCCCGGCCCTGCGGCCGAGGGCTGGGACGAGGCGGAGGTGCCCTCTGCCCTAGCAGACGCGCCGACGGCACCAGCTGCCTCCGCGGGCTGGACGACGACGGAGGCGCCCTCGGCCTTTGCCGACCCGCAGCCCCACCCCTGGGCACGTGACGACGTACCCTCCGCCCTGGGCCCTGATGCTGCTGCCGTTCCGGTGCCCCCGTCCGAACAGCGATCCGATGCTTCGCCGGAACCGCCAGCCGTACACGATGCAGCAACCCGACCCGCGGCGGCGTGGGATACGGACGACGTACCCTCCGCGTTGGCCCCCGCGCCGGGGTGGGGGAGTCAGGACAACGTCCCCTCGGCCCTCCAGCCCGCGATCGAGGAAGGGGCCGTGGCGCCCGGGGGATGGACAGACGCGGACGACGTGCCGCTCGCCCTGTCAACCGGCGAGCCCGCCCTTGCGGACGGGTGGGCGGACCAGGACGACGTCCCACCCGCATTTGAGCCCTCCGCAGATCCTGAGCCGAAGGCCGAGCACACCGCTCCCGGCGAAGGAACCTGGGCAGCGGATGATGCTCCGTCGGCCTTCGACGCACCCGTGCCGGGCGCGGGATGGGCGGCTTCCGATGAGGTTCCCTCGGCCCTCAACCCCGACGCCGACGACACCACAGCCCGCAGTGGCCGACAGCCCGCATCCAGCCGGAGCCCGGAGCAGCGTTCCGCAGGTGGTGCCGGCGATGGCCCGCGGCGCCAGTCTCTCCCCGAGGCTCGGGCACCGCGCCCCGGCTGGACGGACGAGGATGCGCCCTCCGGTTTTGCCGCCGTCGATCCGGCCCCGGGATGGTCCGGTGCTGACAACGTTCCGTACGCGCTCGCACCCGAACTGCGGCCTGCACCGGGTGGCCGCGCCAACCCGCCGCGACAGCACGCGCCCACCGATGCCGGCACCGCAGACCAGACGGGCGACCGCGCGGTCACGGCGACTCCCCGCGCTACGGCGCGCAGCCCCCGCAGCACCGGCGGCCAGGGGTCGGATGCCGACGCACGCGGTGACCCAGACCCACCCACTCTCTCCAACGCTCCTGGAGCTGCCGGCGACGGCACCCCTGAACGGGATCACACCGGAAGGCCACCGGCGCAACCTGACTCCGCAGCGGGCAACCCCACGAGCAATGAACCGGCAGAGCGACCCGACGCCGAGCCTCAACCGGCCCCCAGGCAGGGACGGGACACCGCCTCAGGAAAGGGGGAAGAACAGGCTCGGTCGTACGGCGCGCACGAGGAGGTCGTCACACCCAACGGCACGGGCTACGTGGTCGGTCAGGAGCCAGACGGCGTCCTCGTCAACGAAGGCGGCACCTACCAGCTCTACCCGACCGAGCAACTGTCGCGGCCGGGCGAGGACCGCGCGCCCGAACCAGTGGACCCTGCCGAGGAAGAGCGGCAGGCGCAAAACCTTGCCGCCGCGATGTCGCCCGAGGGCCTGGAACTGCGCGGAGACAACGCGCGTCTGGCCCGCCTGAACCTGGACGAGGGCCATGGTGAGGTTCTCGACAACTCCGGAGAGGTCATCGGCTGGATCCGGCGCCGTGGCCGAACCTGGTACGGGCAGGACGCTCGTGGCGGCACCCGCAGCAGCACATCATGGACCGAAGACAACAAGGGCGGTCCCCTACGCGCCGCCGAGCTCATGGCGAGCTTCGTCGTCCTGGGGGCCCGCAGCGACACCATGCGCGGAGGGCAGCCGTTCCGGCACATCCGGCCCGAGGAAGTCACGGCACCGATCTTCTATTCGGCGCTCACCGACGCCCAGACCCGGGAACTGCGCACGCTCGCATCGCAATGGAAGACCGTGGCCGACCCGGATCTTCGGACCGCGGCAGCGCAGTGGTCACAGGAGATCTCCACGTCCCAGATGCGCCGCCTGGCCACGGCCGTAGAAGAAGTCGCCGCGCACACGGGCACCACGACGCCCCAAGGCCGACGCCGTCAGGGCGTGCTGCAGCGCCTGGCCGCGAACATCCGCAGTCAGGCGCACGCCGCCGAAGGGGCGTTCTCGACGCTACCCCCGCCCGGCGAGCCCGACCCCTGGGCCCAGCCTTACCGCCCTGAGGAGACACAGCAGGTCGCTGCTCCGACCAACGCCCCCCTGGACACGCCCGCCCGGCCGGACGCGGCTCCTCCGATGGCCTCTGAAATGCCCGGGACGGTGACGGCTGACGAACACAGCGAGGAAGACGTAGACGACGCCCCTCAGCCGGAAGCCGCCGCACAGCAGGCGACCCGAGACGTCTCCACTCCCCCCTTTGCGCCCCAGGACAAGAGTGCCGCTGCGATGCCCTCCAGCGCGCCACCCCCGCTGACAACCGGCCGACGCGCCCCATTGGCGGCCCCAGACAGCCCGGCCGCCACGAACCTGCCCAGCCCAACTGCCGAGACAACCGCGGCACAGCCTCAGAAGCCGCCCGGGGAGGCGACCGCGTCCACCCCAGCCATCGCGCTGGCCGAAGACTGGACCCTCCCCCAGGCCGACGTAGGCGCCCCGCACAGCACGGAGGCGGCGGCCGCCGCCTGGGCACTGCGCGGGGTGCTGTCCGACAGTGCCCTTATCGACCTCATGGCCGCGGTGGACGACGACGAGGCTTTCGCCCGCTGGAAGAGCCGGCACATGCGCTACTACGGCGAGGGAACAGGGCACGTCAACAAGGACCTCGCCCCCGCCGACGGCCTCAGCTACAAGAAGGACGCTAAGCACTTCGAAGCACGGATCGCCGATCAGACGGTCAACGTGACCTGGGACCGCATCCGCGCCTGGCTGCGCGAAGCCACCACCCCCGAAGCGCTCAGCCTGCTGCATGCGGCCGAAGAGGCAGGCGCCCGCCTGCGGGGCGGCAACCGCGGCGACGCTCTGCTCACGGCCACCGGAGAGCTGGCCCTGTCCCGTGACCTGCGCTCCCAGGTCCAGCGGCTGACCACTCAAGTCCTCGACCGCGTCGTGCAGTTCCTGGCGACGACGCCGGTGCCCACCGGGCGCCGGGGCAAGCGGTCTCCCCGCGCGGCGGAAGACGCTGCCCTCTTCGACCTGACCGAAGCACCCGTCTTCGAACTGCCCGGGGCGGACGCGGTCCGCTCCGACCTGGACCGCCTGATCGCCTACCTTCCCGACCTGCGTCAGGACAGGGAACCCCTGTCCGTACCGCTGTCCAAGCTCCGGGCGGGCATGGTGCTGGACCGGGGCGACCAGCCCGTAGTGATCACGGAGATCATCCGTCACCCTGGGCGCTGCGACATCGTCGGAGAGTTCCGGGGCCCGGTCTGGCCCGCCCGCATCAAGCACAGCGTCGAGCTGACGGAACAGGACCCCGATCCGCCCATTCCGCTCGCGCCGCTCTTCCCCTCGCTGCAGGAGCTGACCGGCCGGCAGCCCGAGCCGGACGACGACGAGACCCCAGGCCCCCTGGTCGAGGGACACCCCGCGCTCAGCGCACCCGCCGCCGCGCCGCGCGCCCAAGGCGAAGTCGCGCCGCCATCCACCCCGCCGGTGCCCCGCATGCCGGATCTTGTCTGGGATGAGCAGCGCCGACAGGCACATGGCCAGGCCATCGCCGCCCACGCCGGAGAGCGCCCCCCGCTGTCCGCCAGGCGCCGCGAACTGGATCCGGACGACCCCTACGCCCAGTTCACCGACAACCTCGAACACCAACTGCAGCAGCTCAGCGACCACCCCGACGAGCACGCGACGGTGGAAAACGCCGCCCGCGAGATCCGTGCCACGGTCTCCGATCTCGCCGCGAGGGCACGCGCCTACAGCACCGAGCGGCTGCGCACCGCGGAAAGCGACCCGGCCCAGCTGCTCCAGATCACTCTGGAGCCCTCGCTGAGCGCCCCGTTCGTCCGGGTCGCGATGAACGCCATCATGCGCGCCATCGACACCGCCGAGGCTGCGGTGAACAGCGCCCGCGCGAAGGGGCGGGTACGTGCCGCGCTGGCCGCCACCGTCTGCGCGCGCCCGCCGCATGATCCGCAGGGCGACAGCGCACGGGACTTCGGCGACGCCCTGGTCGAGTTCGAGTCGGTGGCATCGGACGAACAGGACACGGTCGCCGAGGTGCTGGCCGGCCCCGCTCAGTGGGCACACTTCGCCGACATGGCCGCGCGCGTCGAGGCCGCCACCGCCACCCCCGATCCGAACCCGCCCGCCCCACGATTCGCCGACCTCGACGAGGTCCGCGCCCACCTGGCCGACCTGGCGGTGCGCCCCCTGCCCGACATCGAAACCGACCCCGCAGGGCTCATCCGGCACGAGCTGCGCGGCCGCGCGAAGTTCGCGGGCCAACTCGCCAATGACCCGACCCTGGAACTCACCCCCAGCGGGCGGCTGGCGATCCACGGCTCACCAGGCCGCGGCTGGCAAGTGGTCGCGCCGGGCTCTGCCGACGCGATCGTGCCCTGGAGTGTGAAGTCGCGTCGGCACGCGCTCCGGTATGCCGCACTGCTGGAGCGCCTCACCGATACCGACGGCAAAGCGTACCCCTGGGACGCCGACGACTTCCCCAGCGCCCAAACCCCCTACGAGCCGCAGGGAGGACATCTCCTCTACGACTGGGTGGAGAGCAACCACTCCCACGACAGTCTCGGCTTCCACCACCGGCTGAGAATGCTGCGCGAGACGTCACCGGCGTACGGCTGGATGGAAGACCTCTCGCGATACGGGTTCTCGGCCTTCGACTACATCCACCCCGCAACCCCGGCGGACCTCCAGCCCGGCGACGAGGTGATGTTCACGTTCGACCAGGACGAGCTGGACTATGCGTCGGGCCTGGCTGGCTACTTTCCTCCGCTCCAGGGCGGCAACCTGGCCATCGGCACCGCCGTCGTCGGCGAGAACCGTCTGCTGATCCCCGGCTTCTGGTGGCCGCACCGACACCCTGACCAGGCCCAACGCCTCACCAAGATGGTGTCGTTGCGCGACGGGGCACGCCGCCCCCGCCCCGGCGAGTACACGCTGCATGCCGGCATCACCGCGCACCTGCCCGAACTGGTAGCCCACCAGGCCATCGAGGCCCCACCGCTTCCGGTCACCGGCGCCGCCCCCGACAGCCCGCGCGCCGAGAACAGCCCGGCCGCCACACCGGGTGCGACGCCCGCGGAAACCCTGAGTCCCGAGCCCGCCCACGAAGCTCCCACGACGCACGAATGGTCTACCGAGGCCCCATCGGCGTTGGCGGACGCGCCCTCGGCCGAACCCTGGGGCGATGACGAGGCGCCCGCAGCACTCTTCGAGCCCGGGCTGCAGAACGAGAGCGCGCCCCAAGCAACTCCCGCCGCCCAGGACTCACCGGCGCCCCCTGCTACAGCCACCGCCACCGATCCGGCGCCAGCACAGGCGGAGACCGGGGAGGAGAACGAGGCACCCGACGCCGACCCCGACGCACGCTGGCGAGAGAGGCTGTCCCGCAATGCGGCGGCAGGCGCAATCCTCGGGATCGACCCGAGCGCGGGGGAGAGCTTCGAGGGGTACGCCGGCCGGTTCGACGGCGACTACGACATCACCCTGCCGAGCGGCCGGTACTGCTACCGCACACCGGGCTTCGACCGCAAGAAGTACACCGTCCGCTACATCCCGAATCCAGCACGCGCCTGGGAGTCTAAGCAGATTGGGACCGTCAGCCGCGAACGCGACATCATGCCCATGGTGCGCAGGCATGCCGCCAAGCATGCCGACCCCCGCGACCCGCACACGGTGGGACTGACTGAGGCCGAGCAACAGGCCCTGGACGCGGTGGCCCGTGGGGTCATCTTCCGTTCCTTGGGGGAGTGGTACCGCGTCGGCCGGGACGGGCGGGCCAGCGAGCCGGCATTCGACTGGATCACGCAGGCGCTGTGGAGCCTGAGCGCACTCGGCCTCATCACCGTGCCCCCTGCGCAGCCCGATCACGGCCGTCTCGGTCACCGTCAGCATGCACAGCTCACGGAGTTCGGCGAGCAACGATGGAGCGGCCTTCGGGGGGAGCCGGACACCAAGACGATGCAGCCGGAAGGACCGGAACCGTCCGCCTCTTCCGCCGATGCTGAGCCTCCTGCCACAGCGCTCAACGAACAGCACGCCGACGGGGCACCGCCGAGCCCCACCGCAGTGGAGCCGCAGTTCCCCAAGCTCACCAAGGCACGCACGAGGGCCCTCTTCGACATCGCACGCGGCGACATCACCGAGGTCGACGGCGTGTTCATGAAGCGGACCCCGCAGCGGGGCATCGTCACGAAGGCCCGCTCCCAGAAGGCCGTCACCGACATTCTGGAATTGGGGCTGGCCGAACGCGCGGGCCAGCAGATACGACTGTCAAAGCACGGCACCGGCTGGTTCACCCACCACAACATCAAGCTGCCGGCCACCGGTCTTAGGGACACCGCGGCACTCGACGCATCGGCGCTCCCGCCGATCGACTACACCCCCCTGGTCGCCCGTCCGGCTGCTGACGATCAGCCGGGAAGCCCCCAACCGCCGGCGCCGGCCCCGCTACCCGCCGACTGGCACAAGCTGCCCCGCTCGGCGCGGAAGGCGGCGAACATCCAAGCGGTCAAGGAAACCGCGGCTGCGGCCCGGGCCCGGGCGGCCAGGTCCACGGCCCGCGACCTGGAAGAACTGGCAGCGGGCTCCGACCGCACCGACCGCTGGGTGTGGCGGAGCCAGTACCCGCTGGCCCAGTACGACGAGAACGCCGCCGCCGCACTGGAACGCCTCACCGACCCCGTCGCGCACGCCTACGCGACGCAGGCCGTGCACAAGATGCGCGCCGCCATCGAGGCCGTGGGCCGCGAGGCGACAGAGGACTACGTGCAACGCATCCGCGCCGCCGGGTCCGATCCGGTGGCCATGGACAAGGCGTGGCGCACCACCCAGGGAATCCAGGCCGATGACACCTATCGCCACCGCGTCCGGGGCATCGTCATCACCTACCTCCAGGCCATCGGCGCGCACGCCGAAGAAGCCGGCCTTGACTACGAGGCCATCGTTCACGTCCTCGAAGACGCCGCCGGCTGGAACGGCGGACTGCAGCCGCTCAGCCTCCGCCACCAAACCGCGCACGCGTACTTCCCCGCCGCCGAGGAAGTCGCTGACGCCGCTCGCTTCGTGGCGGGTGCCCTGCACGACTACGCGCTGGGCGAGACCGGCACGGTCGACGCCTGGGCCGACCGCCGGGAGACCTGGCGCACCATCGGGCCCCGCCCCGCCCTTGCCGACCGCACGTCCACCGATGAACATGGTCCAGCAGGTGCTGACGGCACCCTCGTCGGAGACGTGGCGTCGCCCGGCCCGGACGTCAGCCCGGCCGAGAAGGTCCGCTTCGAACGCCGCTTTGACTTCCCCTACCGCGTCGGCCAGTTCGTCGACCACCGAGACGACCAGGGCGACATCGTCACCTCCCGCGTGGTGAGCGAGGGCATCAATCCGATTCTGCGCGGCGATGACGGCCATGAGTTCCGCGCCCTGCGCGAGTTCCGCCAGAGCCGCTTTGTGGACGTACGCGAGGACGACGGCTCCGCGCTGCCGCCTCCGGCCTGGACAGCCACTCTGCCTGACGGTTACCGCGCCGTGGCGCCGGACCAGGTGAAGCCCGGCGATGTGGTCCACGACTACCGGGAGAACGGGGCCCTGTGGACCTCCAGGCTCGTCATCGAGGTCAAGGAGAACGACGGCACGACAGCCCTGACCACCGTGGGGCTGCAGAAGTTCTCCGGGGTCTGGCTCCACTACGACCACCGAGCCATCGCGATCCTTGACGAAACGGAACAGTCTCGCCAGCTCGCCGAGGCGGCACTGCGCGGCCGGGAGGTTCGCAACTTCGCGAAGACCTTCGGTATCTCCCTCGCGGGCACCCGCATCAGGCCGGCTACGGAAGCAGGTGCGCCCGCATCGCCCCAGAAAATGCAGGAGGATGCCCGGCCCGATCAGCAGGCTGCGGATACACAGGATCCCGGAAGCGACACAGCCGCCGAGGAGGCGCCGCCTACGCACGCCCCCACCGCGGCCAAGGCGGGCGCACCGGCTGACTCGGCGGCCAACGACAACACCCCCGCCCCGCGAGATGCCCGCAAGGCCCCTGCCCGGGAAGAGGCGACGCCTGCCCCACCCGGCCCCGCCACGCAGACTGTGGATGAGGCGACGGAGCCCGCCTCCGCGCCCATGGGCGCGGAGGGCACCAGCGCGCCGCAGGAAAAAGCCCCGGCCGACCCGGGGCAGAACCGGCCCAACCCCGCCTCGCGCCCCGGGACCACCCAGACCCGCACCGGCCAGCTCCAGGAGGCCGACACCGTGCCCAGCGGCCCACCGGAGCGTGCCACCCCCGAGACCAGGAACGACTCGACGTCCAAGCCACCGGCCACACCACAGGATGAGGGCAGCGTGGCGAGTCGTGTGCCGCCGAGCGCGGACAACGGTGAGGAACCCGCTACCCCGACCACAGCCGCGGCTCCCGACGTGCAGTTGGACCCACAGTCCGCTGAGCCCTACCCGGACGCGGGCGCGTACTCCGCCGCCCACGAGGCCCTGCTGAGGGAACTCGACCAGCACGAACAGTGGCTCGCGCAGACCCCGGCAGCAGCTGAGGCCGCAGCCGCCCTGGCCGGAGCGGACACCCTCAGCCTGCACGCACTGACGAATCTGCTCGCCTTGCAGGCCGCCGTCGAACCGGACGCGGACCACGGCAACCCGCGCACTCGCCTTGCCCAGCGCCTCGGCCACCACATCCGGTGCACGCAACTGACCATGGCGAAGCTCATCCTCGGCCAGGCCGCACGCAGCACCAACACCGAGCATCTGCGCGAACCCCACCACAAGGCGTTCCAGGGCCAGTTCATCGACTTCGTCCAGCAGACCGAGGACGGCGAGATGGAGCTCAGCCAGTACCTCCAACACCGCAACGAGCAGATCACCCAGCAACCCGCCCGCACAGAAGACCTCTCCGACGAGGCGCCCGCGACGGTAGAGGAGGCCACCACCATGGCGATGGACCCGGACGACGACATCCAACTGCCCGTTCTCGAGCTGCCCGGCGAGGCCTTCATGACCGCCGAGGAAGCCGCACCGCGCCTGCTCGCCCACGCGCAGACCCACCTGGCCGGCGGGCGCCCAGCCGTCGAGCCGTTCGCCCACATCCGCGGCCGCCCGGTCTACGCGATGGTCAGTCAGGACGAGAGGTTCGGCCCCACACTCCTCCTCGGCCTGGCCCTTAACAACGCAGGGGGCCATGCCCGGCCCGTCACCATCCCTGGCGACGATCTCGCAGCGGTCGCCGCAGAGACATTGCTGACGGCGGTGACCGCGTGGGTGCACGCGGGCGACGACGGCAATCGCCCCC
Source organism: Streptomyces sp. 7N604 (assembly GCF_052245475.1). Classification (NCBI taxonomy): domain Bacteria; kingdom Bacillati; phylum Actinomycetota; class Actinomycetes; order Kitasatosporales; family Streptomycetaceae; genus Streptomyces; species Streptomyces sp. 7N604. Next base: position 108,104 of record NZ_JBQQBX010000017.1, read on the forward strand.
TCCTGGACTACGCCCCCATCACTGCCGCCCCGGCACGCGTGACGGCGACGCAGGGCCGGGAACAACCGACCCCGGCCCAGACGGAACAGCCCGCATCGGCGGCTGAACCGACCGAGCCGACCGCCGCGACCGGCACCGCTCCGACTGCCGCTGCGCCGGAACCGATCGCCCCCAAGAGCCCCAAGAAATCCGTTGAGCCCCCGGCTCCCGCCGCCGCCCCGGCGCAGGCTGCTGCGGCACCTGCCGCAGCGCCAGCCTCCGCCGCACCCACGGCTCCCGCGGCGGACGGGGCTGTCCCGGGCAACCCGGCACAGGCAGACCCGGCCCAGGTCCGCACCGCCGACTCTGGCTCTGGGCAGACTTTCTCTCCGGCACGGCCGCCGCAGCCGCCGGCCGCTTCCCCGGCCCCCGGTGCGCCTCCGGCATTTACGGCACCCAGGTCTCAGAGCGAGACCAGTGGTGCGGCCTCGGTAGAACCGGCGGGCACGAACCTCTCGTCCACGGCTCCGACGTCTTCTGCTGCGGGAAGGTTGTCGGACGCGGAGGTGGAGCGTGCGGTGGCGGGGCTGGTGTCTCCGCTTCTCGAGGCGCATGGCCTGGCCGAGCATCAGGGCATCACCGTGGACGGGGACCATGTCGTCGTCAGCATTGATCCGGGCACCAGCGTCATCAATGCGGGCCGGGCGACGGCGCGCCGCATCGAGGAGGAACTGCGGCAGACGAAGGCTGATACGGGGGATCGGCGGTTGGACCGGTTCCGGCTGGATGTGCAGCCCGCCCCTCCCGGCCAGTCCACCCTCGGGAGTGCGGTCGCCGGCGTGGACGACCTGCCGGATGTGCCGCGGGACCGGCTGATCGCTGCGTGTGCGGCCGCCCACCGCTTCTACATCGACGCGCTGCACGCGGAAGGCTCGGAGCAGGCGGAGCTGGCCCGTACCTACCTCGGTGACGGTGATGAGGCCCGGGATATCGAGGGGCGGAGGTTGTCGCCGGAGGCCCAGCGCAGGTGGCAGCTGGGTCTGGCGCCCGCGGATAGGTCGCAGGGCCGCTGGAGGCCCCTCGTCACCCACTTGAAGGGCCGGGGTTTCTCGGACGATGAGATCGTCGCGGCAGGCCTGGCCTGGCGGGCCAAGAACAACAAGCAGGTCCTATATGACGTGTTCGCGAACCGGATCATGTATCCGGTACATGACGCCCACGGTGCGGTAGTCGGATTCACCGGCCGCATGCTGGAACACCCCGGGGACACAGCCGAGCAGGCGAAGGACCGGTGCGGCGGCGACCAGAAGTACTACAACACCCGTACCACCAGCATTTTCTCCAAGGGCGAGTTGGTGTTCGGGCTGTTCCATTCGGTGCAGGCCGAAGCCAAGGCCGCCTCGCAGGCCGACGGCCGTCTCGGGGTGACGGTGAGTGTGGAGGGCCCGCACGACGTCATCGCCGGCGGCGAGGCGGCCGCCACGCTTCCGCTTGCTGAGCGGCCCGTGTTTGCCGCGCCGATGGGTACCGCCATCACCCCGGAGAGTGTGACGGCGATCCGCGATGTGGATCCGGCCAGCGGGCAGGCCCGCCGCACGCAGGTCGTGTGCATCGACGACGACAACGCGGGCCGTGCAGCACTGGCCGCTCCCCGCGCCTGGAAGGCCCTGCAAGGTACGGCGGGCGAGTGCCGGGTCACGCGGGCCGGTGGCGGGGCGAAGGATCTGGCCGCGCTGCGCGAGAACGACATCGCCTCGGGCGGTGATGGTGCGCGGGTGGTGCTGGATGCGGTGGCCGACACAGAGCATCTGCTGGAGACGGCGCTGCCGGCTGCGCTGGACAAGGTCGCCGGCGAGCATGCGTTGGACAACGGCTCGTTCGCTGGGGCGTCGCAGCAGGCCCGTCTTGAGGCGGTGCGGGAAGCAGCGCGGCTGATCGGGGACTGCCTGGACGAGCTGGCCACGGACGATATTCCGGTCGAGGTCGTGATCGCCCGGATGGCCCTGATTGTGGAGGAGGGCTGGGGACTGCCCGCGGAAGAGACCTCTACCCAGCTTCTGGCAGGTCCGGGCTTCCACAACCGGCGGGAACTGGAGCAGGCCCGCACGCAGGCGGTGCAGCTGCTGGAGACCGAACGTCAGGCCGCTGACCCGGAGGGGTTCGAGCCGGTCAGTGAGCAGGCCGGCGCCCGTGATCGTGCGCCGCGACGCGCGGCAGGCTCTGAGCCGTCGTCTGACCGAGGGGATCCCCTTACCACTCGTACCGCCCCGGTGCCTCCCGCTGAGGAGACGGGTGCGACGGTTGGCGCGACGTCTTCAGAGGCTGCGCCCGCGGCTGCTGCTCTGGTGTCGCCGGATCCGGCAGTGGCCGGTGAGTCCGTTGAGTCTGAGGGCTCCGGAGACGGGCAGGGCGACACTCCGGAGGCATCGTCGGGCACTGCTGTGGGACCAGCCGGTGGGGAGGACCTGGACGAGGCTGATGAGTGGCTGCCGGTGGTGGATGTGCCGGGGGACTCCGCGTTGCGTGCCGAGGATGCAGGGTCGGTGCTGCACCGGCGGCTCGCCGCTCTCCTTGGAGGCGATGCGGGGGATGCGGTCTTCGGGCATGTCCTGGATCGTCAGGTGTATGCGCGGGTGGTGGACGGGAAGTCCGACCGCGGTGTTCTTCTGAGCCTGGCCCAGGGGGCGGATGTTCCTCGGGTGCACTTCACCCGCCGGGACCTGGAGGGGCTGGAGGAGGCCCGTCTGTGGCAGGCGGCACAGGCGTGGATCACTGCCGGGGGGCAGGGCGGTGGGCCCCTGCTGTCGTACGCTCCCGCCCCGGCGCAGGCTGCTGCGGCACCTGCCGCAGCGCCGGCCTCCGCCGCACCCACGGCCCCCGCGGCGGACGGGGCTGTCCCGGGCAACCCGGCCCAATCCACCCCGGCCCCCGCAACCGACAGCCTGGCGCAGCAGGGCGCCACGGTGAAAAAGAGCGCCCCTGCCCCCGCACAGCCCGCGCCCGCCGGTTCCGACCCGGTCGATCGGCTCACGGGGCTGGCTCGCGCCGCCTTGGCCGACCTCGGCGTCACCCTGGACGCCACGGGTGTGCTCACCGCCGACCGCACGGTAGTGATCACCCTGGAGACCAGCGGCACCCCCGAGCGCGACCGCGAGCTCGCGGACAACCTCCGCCCTGCCCTCGACGAGGCGATCCGGCAGCACCCGGACCGGGGCTTGGCCGCCTACCGCGTCGACATCGCGCACACCCCCCAGGTCGGCCAGGGTGCCCTAAAGCAGGACGCTCCCAACGCGCAGGCGGCTCCCGGCACCGACAGCAGCGACACGGACCGCGCCCCAGGGCAATGGCCGACCGGAACTGCGGCCGCCGAGGACTCGCCCAGCCCCACACCTGCCCAGGGCACGGCGCCCGCGGCCACCGACATCCGGCCCGCCGCGCTCGGGCAGTGGCCCGCGGGAGCGCGCGCGAGCGGCCCCGTGGCCTCCCCGCGCCCCGCCCCCGAACCGGCCCCCGTCCCAGGGGACTTCGACCTGAGCATGTTCCTGCCGTCACCGGTCGACGGGCAGCTGACCGAGCACACCGACCGCACCACCGCGGCGTACGCCCTGCACCACGCCGTGCACGAACGCCTGGGGCAGCACACCGCCGAGACACCGGAGCCCGACCAGCTGCCCCAGCCCCTGGCCCTGGGCACCGTCCACGGCGTTGAACTGAGCACCTCCGGAGACGACCAGACCAGCGAGGACCCCACCGTCGTGGTGTGGCTGGGCACCTCCCACAACGACTCACTGCGCCTGTCCTACAGCCGCTTCATCGAGATGACCGGCCCCGAACTGCTCGCCGCGGTCGAGTGGCGCGCCGCCCAGTCCGCCGGACTACTCGGTACCCCCCTGAGCCAGACCTGGCGGGCCGCAGTGCGCGCCATCATCCCGCCCACCTTCCCCACCCAGCCGACCCCCAGCCAGTTCGCCGACCTCCTCGACACGATCGCCCAGAGCCCCGACGCCAGTGACGACCACATCCGCCACCGTGCCGAGCAGGCCGTCGCCCTCTACACCGCAGGCCACGCGGACCTCGCCCTGAACCACCTCGCCGCCCACGACCACATCTGGGTCCTGCGCAACGACGGCTCCTGGATCCAGGAGGAGGCCCCCGGCACGAAACAGACCTGGGAGGAACTCGACAACGGTTTCCGCCAGGCGTCCGCCGAGCTCGGCGACATCACCCAGGAAGCCGCCGCCCATTCCCGCGGGGAACCGATACCGCCGGCCGCCGACCTCACCGTCGCCCACCACAGCGCCCACGAAGCCCTCGCCGCACTGCGCCCGTACTCCATCGGCCTGCCCGGCACCATCTACGAGAAGATCACTGACCTCGTGGCCCAGATGGACGCCGCCGAGCCCGCCCTGCGCCGCCTGCGCGGCCCGAGCGGCGAGCCGCTTATGAACCGGGCCAAGACCGCCTTCGTCCGCGTCCTCGAAGGCCTGGCCACCGTCGCCTCCAAGATCCGCCTCACCGGCCTGAGCACCCGCCTGGAACGCACCGTCGCCCGCCTACGCGGCCAGGACCCCGACACCCTGCCCGCCGAGCGTGCCGTGCGCACCGACCGGCGTATGCAGGACCTCGCCCACATCGAACGCGACCTCGAACGCCGCATGGCCGCCCCCACCACCACGCTCGCCGAACGCGGCGAACTCCAAGAACAGTGGATCATCAACCGGGCCCGCTGGCGCGCCCGCTTCGAGCAACTGACCGGCCTGCCGCCGGAGTCGGACTTCCTGCCCGACAACGACCTCGTCGCCGGCGCCCCACCCGTCCCCAACCCCGTTGCCGCGCATGACCTACTGCTGGACCGCCTCACCGCCCGCGTCGTCGAACTCCGCGACACCGACCCGCACACCGGAGAGGACGGCAGCCCCTACGACCCCACCGCCGACCTCTTCAACGGCGTCGCCTGGGCCTACCAGCAGCGCCTGATCGGAACCGTCCCGACCGGCGATGACCCGCAAGGCCCCATCCCCCTCACCCAGTTGCGGCGGGCCGCCCTCATCGTGACGTCCCACCAGGACGCCTCCCCGCTCACGCTCCGGCGCACCATGAGCGTCACCGCCGAACGCGCCGACCGCCTCCTGCACCGCCTGGAGGAACAGCAGATCCTCGGCCCCTACCGCCCCGATGCTCCCCGGACGGTCCTGGCACGTCCCTCCGACATCGACGCACTGCTCGCCCGGCCCGCCACCCCGCCCGCCCTGCGTAAACCGGCCGCCGAACCGGCGCCCGCGCCAGCCGCCCCGGGCGCGGATCCCGACGCACTCGATGAGGCCCGGATCCACAAGATGGTCAACAAGATCCTCACCGACCAGCAAAAGCGCAGCGAGACCCGAGGCGAGCCGGACCCGGCCGAGCGCACGGCGCCCGCATCCCGCGTGCGCAAGACCGGGCGCAAGTCCGCGCACAAGGAAGCCGAGGCGAACGCGCTCGCAGCCGGCCAGCCCACCTCACTCGCACCCAGCCAGACCTGATGAGGAGATCCCGATGACAACACCGACCCCACTGCAGACCGAACCCACACCACCCGTGCCCACGCTGTCCCCCGATGCACCGGCGGCCACGACGGAGAAGGCGCTCGAGCGCTACGGGCGCCTGATGAGCCTCCAGCGCGGCCTGCGCCGCGCGCGTGCCCTGGACGACGCGGACGCGCCACCCCAGGCGGGCCCCCGCGATCTGACCGGCATCTACGACGCGCTGATCACCGCGCAGAACAACAAGGCCTACTACTACAGCCACCCCGACTGGCATGCCCTCCGCGACATCCGCCAGCAGGTCGACGGCGTACTCGCGCGCCTCAACGAGCAAGCAGAGACCACACCCCAGGCAGCGATCCACGCGGCCAAGATCACCACCTTGGCCGCCAGCCTCATCGCCCGGCACGCCGCCAAGGTCAGCGCCCACCTCGATGCCTGGGATCAGCGCAACACACCGGGCGGCCGGGCCATGCGCACCCTCACCCGGGTCGCAGAGGACCACGCAGCCCGGGCTTCCGGTCTCGACTCCGTACAGGCTCTGGACACCCCGCGCCTGCTCATCGCCCACGTCCACAAGCTGAACAAGGAACTGCGGCGGGCCGAGCCGTCCCAGGAACTCGCACGGGACCTCAGCCTGGACGACCCGGACGACCCGGCACTGGACAGCGCGCTGTCCACCGGCGCGGCCACCGACCCGGAACTGGCCGAAGCCTCCCAGCTGATGAGCGCCCTGAGCGAACTCGCAGCCCGCGCCCGCCGCGCAGGACACCGCCTCACCCTCGACGTACGCCTGCACGGCATGATCGAGACCGCACAGCTCCGCGGCTTCGAAATGATCTCGGGGATCGCGCAGGCCGTCATGCGGCGCTACGACAACCAAGGCCGGGGCACCGAGGGGCGCCGCACGATCGCCGCCATGATCTACCACTACGCGGAGCAGCGCCTCGAGCGCATGCGCGGGAGCCTCGGCGAAGATGAGCACCGCGAGCACGGCTACTACGAAGGTGAGACGCCGGACCGCTACCTGGACGCCCTCTTCGACGAGTCACGCACTGTTCTGAACGAACTGAAAGCGGAGAACCTCACGCCGCAGGAGCAGACCGACTTGCAGATCCGGTTCCTCCTCGCCCAGAACGCGATCGCCGCCCGCGTTGACGAGGAATACCCGATGGAGGCGAACTTCCCACCCAAACCGTGGGTCGCCGGCCTGCGCACCGACACCCCCGTCGCTACCCGCCTTGCCCTGATCGACGAGCTCCGCCGCCGGGTCGAGAACGACCCGTATCATCGCGACGCGCCGTTCCTGAACAGGGCTAAAGACCGCTTCGCCCAGGAGATCGCCGGGCCCACGGAGCTCACCGCCGAGGCAGTGGACGCAGAGGTCACCGCCACCGAGATCAGGGCGATTGCGCAACACCTCGTCGAGCACGGCACCGTCGCCTCCCCCCTGGTGCTGAGCGACACTCCGGAGCTGAACGTCAGCCATGCCCAAGCGGAGCGAGCCCTCGACGTGCTCCATCGCCTCAAGGTGGTCGGCCCGCCCAACGGGCTGAAGCCTCGCGAGACCACCGCAACCACGCGCAGCCTGCCAGACCAGTTGATGCTGCTCGAGGAGCGCCTGCCCAACCTGCTGCGGCTCCAGGAGGAATCAGCGCAACTGGCGACGTCCCCAGCACCCCCGGCAGCACCACCGGCACCGACTCCCGCGCAGACTCAGCCCTCCCCTTCGGCCGAGGTCACCAACGACCAGCTGCGCAGAGCCGCACTCGCTGCCGCCGCGAACAAGGTGGCCTCCCCTCAGATGTTCGCAAGCACCCTGAACGTCACACCGGAGCAGGGCCAAGCACTCATGAACGCGCTGCAGGAGCGCAACCTGCTCACACAAGCCCCCGACGGCGCGTGGGAGCCGCAGTTCGATGTCCAACAGGTGGATGCCCTCATTCCTGCCCGCACACCGACGCCGCAGACCGCAGAGCCGCCCCACACCGCGCCCACTGCGACCGTCGACACCGGCCCGGCCCCAGCTGCCACAGCACCGCCGGACCTACCGCGGCGGCAGCGTGGTGTAGAGCGCCCACACCCGGGCAACATCGCTGCGCGCCACTCGAAGACACCCGCAGCCGACACAACGGACGCGGAGCTTGAACAGCTGCTCTCACCCAGCCAGGACCGCATCGCGGCGATCAGCAAGGCGATCATCGATGGCGCCGAGACCCGGGCCGCTGCACATCCGGCGCCAGCGGAGGCCACCACGTCCAAGCCAGCCCACGTCGACGAGGCACAGCAGAACGCCCAACAGGCGCAACAGACGACAGGCGTGGGGATCAGTTGATCTCGCGCACCAACGGCATCGAGAGAGGGGCTATCGCCATGGAAGACCAGCAGGAGCTAAGGGAGCAGGAAGCGAAGAGGATCAAGAGGGTAGTCGAGGGCCTGAGGCGGCGAGCCATGCTCCGGCAGTCACACGATGAAGCACGGCAGGGCCCTCAGCAGCCCACCGAGGAGCACTACGCACAGCTGCCCTCTCCTGCCCCCACCGGTATCCGCTGAGCGCCGAGTGACGGCGGATCGAGTGAGTCGAACTCGATGTCACGCTTCTCGTGTGCTCATCCCGGTCTCGGAACAGGCCCGGGCTGGACCAAGCGCCTGAATGCCGCAGACCCGCTGATCTCTCAAGCCGGAACTAGTGGTGCCGGGTTCACGCTTGCGCTCGTTGGAAGGTGCTCGGTGTGATGCCGTAGGTGCGCTGGAACCAGCGGCTGAAGTGGGCCTGGTCGGCGAAGCCGGTGGCAGCAGCCGCGTCGGCGGATGTGGCGCCGGTCGTCAGCAGGTGGCGGGCGCGGCGCAGGCGGAGTTGGCGCTGGTAGTCGCTGGGGGCCATGCCGAACTCAGCGCGGAAGGCGCGGTAGAGGGCGAATCGGCTGCAGCCGACGGCCCGGGCCAGGAGGTCGGCCCGGATCGGTTCGAGGTATGCATCGGTCAGCAGCGCACGGGCCCGTCGGGCGGCCTGTCGCTGCGCACCTCTGGCCAGCGTTCGCATGGGGGGTGTCCGGGTCGCGCCGCGGTGTGCCATCGCGGTCACGGCCGCGGTCAGGCGTTCGTCCCGTAGAAGTGGATTCTGGCGGGTGACCAGAGCGGCGTGCAGGCGTGCGAGGGCGTCGGCGAGCACGGGGTCGGTCAGAACGGGCTGTACGAAGAGCGGCATGGCCTCGGAGCGGCCGTCGGTGGCGTCGGCGAGGACCTCGCGCACCACCGCGGGTCCGATGTGCACGATGCGGTACTGGTAGCCCAGTTCTGCCGCGGCCTGACCGTCGTGCACCTCGTCCGGATTGAATGCCATCACCATCCCGGCGCCGCTGGTGTGGGCTGCGCCGCGGCAGCGGAAGCGCTGAGCGCCGGCGTCGGTGATGCCGAAGGAGTATGTGTCGTGGCTGTGCGGCGGGTACACGTGGTCGAGGAAGTGTGCGTGCATGGCCTCCAGCGGGCGCGTACCGTCCCGCCAGTACCGCACCCAGCTCTGCCCCATCCCCATGGCCTCATTGTGGCGTGCGCACCAGCGTTCAAGACGGGCAGGGGGCTGGGCCGCCAGTGTCGGGACATGCAAACGAAGAGGGGATTGAGCAGTCCGTATCTGCTGCTGATGATCACTATGGTGCTGTGGGGGAGCGCCTTTTCCAGCTCCAAGTCGGTGGTGGAGCAGGTGCCGCACGCCGTGGCTGCGCTGCTGCGCTTCGGGGGCGGTGCCGTTGCGCTGCTTGCAGCGGTGTGGCTGTTCGGGAGCCGGGAGGCGACGGTGACGGCGCGCGGGGGGTGGCGCGCGGCGATGGCTGGAGTGCTGGGCGTGTTCGCCTACAACGGCTTCTTCTTCTGGGGGTTGTCGCTGGCGCCTTCCCTGGACGCCGGCATTCTCATCCCCGTCATGAGCCCGGTGCTCACCAGCGCTTTTCTGCTTGTGACGCGTCGGGAGCGCGCCTTGTGGGCGCGGATAGCCGGTCTTGGCCTCGGTCTTGCCGGGGCTGTGGTCTTCTTCCTGGGGGCGGGCGGCAGTTCGCACGGAGGCTCGACGCGACTCGCGGGGGATGCGCTGTTCCTTCTCAGTGCGCTGTGTTGGGCCGCCTACACGCTGGCCGGCCCGCGGGTGCTGGCCGGTATCGAACCGCTACGGGCCACGACGTACGCGACCTGCGCGGGGGCCGTTCTGCTCGGTGTGATCGCCGCACCCGATATCCCGGAGGTGCGCTGGAGTGAACTGCCGGCCGGTGTCTGGCTGAACGTCGCGTATTTGGCCCTGGGTGCTGCTGCCGTCGCGAACCTCCTCTACTACCGGGGGGTTGGGGCAGTGGGTCCCGCACGGGCGTCCTTCATGATGTTCACCGTCCCGGTCACCAACACCCTGTGCGCCACGCTCTTCCTAGACGAATCCTTCGGTGGGCTGCAGGGAGCGGGTGCACTCGTGCTGCTCGCGGGTGCCGTACTGGCTGTCACCCAGGGGCGACTGCCGAAGCGCCCGGCCCGGTCAGCAGGGACTCGGCGTACGAGTGACGCCCGTGAGCCGGAGGGCCATGTGGAGCGATGACGACCATGTGGGGTGGCGAAAACCAGGGCTTTCGCGTCCACCTCGCGCTGGGCCAGGACCAGGCCGGTCCCGTTCATCGCGGCCAGCAGGTGGAGGACCGTGCGGCAAACTCGACCCCGCCACGGTTGATGGAGTGGGAGACAGGGCTGCCGATATGATCACCGGGGGTTGCGGCTGGAGCGGCACGACGCGCACCGCCAGGCGCGGTCTTCTCGGAGCGTGATGCTCGGCTGCCAGTAGAGCGCACACACTCGTCGCGGCGGTCCAGCTGCCCGAAGCGATGTCGATTAGTCCCGAATTCGCCATCGCGCTACCGAGTCGACTCATTGGCTTTCTGCCGAGCGCCCCGCCGTACCGCCCGGCCGTCATCACCACAGGTGTGGCGCCCGGGAGCCACATCCTCAGACCGCTGCGCTCATTGCTCCGCTCGGCCGAGGACAAACGCGAATCGTTCCTCGAACTCGAGCATGTGCTGCGGGTGCTGGTGTCGGATGGTGGCGATCCCGGCCTCGAGACACCCGCGACCACCGGCGGCTGGCGCCGCTGCCGCCCGTCCGATCGCGAACACGGCGTGGCATGCGCGGCACCGGTCGGGCCCAACCTGTACGGTACGAACTCCCTCGTACGCCACGTGCTTTCTATGGAGCTGACTGTGTCAGTGCTCGTCGCTCACATCCGAGCAGTCGGTCACGGAGAGCTTTGCTCTCGGGCTGGTGTGGGGGTGCACCGTGGCGATCAGTGACTCGGACATCTCAAGCGCGCTTTCTGCCTACCTCGAGCGCTACCCGGACGAGGCCGCGCTGCTGTCTGAGCCGGTGCAACTGCTGTCTCAAGGAGGGGATTTCGCCTCACGGCGGCATTTTCCGATGCACGTGACTGTCGGTGCGCTGCTGGTCCGCGGTGACGCCGAGATCCTGCTTGTCGAGCACCGCGCGTACGGGATCACGTTGCAGCCTGGCGGCCACCTCGAGCCGACCGACACCACACTGATCGACGCGGCAGTACGCGAGTTGGCGGAGGAGACCGGTGTTGACCCCCACAAGGTCCTGCCGGCGTCGCAGACCCCCGTCTACATCGAATACGGCAGGGTTCCGGCACGACCGGAGAAGGAGGAGCCGGAGCACTACCACCTCGACATCGGGTACTCCTTCGTGACGGCGCATGCGGACGTGGGGCGCATCCAGGAGTCCGAGGTGAGGGGTGCCGCCTGGTACCCGCTCGCCGTGGCCGAGCGCCTTGTCGGGCACCGCATTGCGCGGGCGGTCGGCGCGCCGGCCCGGATCGGTTGACCGGGCCCCGTTGAACGTTTCCGGTCGGCAGCGGCACCGGATCACGGTGCGCACCGGTCGAGGCTCCGTAGTCGTTGTCGGCTCCTTGTCGAACCGAACGCGGGAGCCTCGACGGTCGCAGCTTCAGCCGATGTCGGCCGAGCTGTGGTGTCCACTCACTCGTACGCCGCGGCGCACAGCCGCCAGATCGGGCCAGCGCTCGGCCGACTGCACACCGCGCTGGCCTCCTGCCCCACGAGCTCGTTCAAGCCGAACAGGAACCGCTGGTGGGAGGCGTCCGCCGAGGACTGATCGGGCGGGGCGAGCGGCTGCTGGAACTGATCGACGCGGTGCCGGAGCCGTCCGAGGACGACCTGCGGCGGCGCGAACAGGCCGCCGAGCGCATCGCGTCCTGGTGCTCGCGGTCACGCTGGAGCAGGTAGTAGGAGCGGGCCGCGGCCGACCCCGAAGGCACGGCCGCCACCGCCGATGATTCTGGAGGCTGCACTCATTCGGCGTGCACGTAGGTGCTAGAAGTGGTCGGGCAGCCATGGTTCGAGCTCTGTCGTACTGCGGATAAGGGTCGCGAGCGGCTTCTCTGACGCGGCGCGGACTCCTGCCATGCGGGCCGAGGTGACGGTTCTGTAGCCGCCGGCGTACCAGACCGCGAGCTGCCTTCGGGTGAGGGTCACTTTGCCCTCGGTGTGCGTCGGGCTGATCTCGGCTGATCCGGTGGTGATCCGGAGGAAGTATCGGTCCCAGGCGCCGCCGTTCTCGTTTTCGATCTCGATGGGAACGTTGGCGTTGAGGTCGGCGGGCCATCCGCGGAGACGGATGGCTTCGGGGATGTCGAGGATGCGCAGCATCCAGGGGTGCCATGCTTCGGCGGTGGGCCGGTGGCGGTGGAGGTTGTGAAGCAGGGTGGGGTAGGGCGGGAGGGCGCCGCGCCGGAATTCGATGGTCTCGGCGCGGGCGTTGTGGCGGCCGAGGAAGGCGAGCATGGCTGCGGCGGTGCTCTGACTGGCTGCCCAGAAGTCGTGGACGACGAGCTTCATGCCGTGGCGCTCGTGGCGTTTCGTGGTGAGGGACAGCATCCCGGCGGGGGGTTGGCCGGGCTGGCGGAAGCGGTACGTCGTCAGGGCGTTCTTCCTGTGCTTCCAGGGGAACCACCAGTCGGGCCGCTCGACGGGGCCGTTCCAATGCCGAGCGAGGCCCCGCTGGAGGTCCTGGGCGTCGGGGGTGAAGCCGTGCTCGATCTCGAAGTCGTCGCCAGTGAACGACCGCTTCAGGTCGTCGGTGGACACCGCCCAGGCGAAGACCGGCACGGGTGCCTCCCAGCCGAGCTGCCGGGCGTAGCCGGTCGAGGACGTCGAGATTGCGGAGATCACTGCGCCTCGCTCTTGCAGGGGCTGCAGGCGTTCGGCGGCCATGCGGGTGGCCAGGTGCTCGCCGCGTTCCTCCGGGGCGACGCAGCCGGCGCCGAGGCAGGCGCTGGGTACGGGGGAGCCGCCGAAGAACTGGTTGACGAGCAGGCCGAGGCCCCCGGCGACAACCCGGCCTTCGCGGGTCGCTACCTGAAGGTCGGCGTGCTCGCGCAGGTCGGTGATGTCGCCGACGCGGTGGCCGTAGGCGCGGGTGGCCAGCTCGTCGTACTGCTGCCACAGGCCGTCATCGGCCGGGGTGAAGGACAGCTGTTCGCTCATGGATCGCCTTCTAGTAGTTGGTGGCGGCCCGGACGGCGTCGGCGTCGGTGGGGACGAGGAAGGTCCGACTGAACGTCAGTACGCGCGTGTCCGCCTGGTTGTGGCCGGAGGTACGGCACGTCACGATCCCGTTTTCGGGGCGACTCTCGGAGAGCCTGCGGCTGAGGACTTCCGTCTCCGCGTAGAGCGTGTCTCCGATGAAGACGGGGGCCTCGAACCGGACGTCGGTGAGCGCGAGGTTCGCGACGGTCAGGCCGCTGGTGCTGCGTACGGTCATGCCAGCGACGAGGTTCAGCGTGACGCCACCGCATACGAGGATGCGGCCCCACTCGGTGGTGCTGCTGAAGTGGGCGTCGGTGTGGATGGGCGCCGCGTTGCCGGTCAGCGCCGTCCCCAGGAGGTTGTCCGTCTCGGTGACCGTCCGTCCCGGACGGTGCTCGATGACCAGGCCGACGGCGAGCTCGTCGTAACCGAGGCCGACGTTCTCACGGATGCGGCCCTCGGCGATGTGCCGGTAGCCCCTCGGGAGATCGTTGCTCATGGCGTCTCCGATGCGTCTGCGCCCCGGGCCGACTCGTCCACCTCGCGAACGAGGGCCTGGGCTGCGGTGAAGAAGGGGGTGCCGACCATCTGGCCGCCCACGGACGTGATGCCGCTCCCGCTCCGCTGGCCGGCGGCGACGATCGCCCGCGCGCGGGCGATCTCCTCCTCGGAGGGCGCGAAGGTCTCGTTGATGACGGCCGCCTGGCGGGGGTGGACGGCGCCCTTGCCGTAGAACCCGAGCTCCTTGGCCTGCTCGGCTTCGCGCCGCAGCGCGTCGAGGTCGCCCAGGTCGAAGGCTGGCGCGTCGATGGCGGGGATACCGGCGGCCGTCGCGCTGTTGACCAGGGCGGAGCGGGCGTACAGAAGGGCCTCCCACGCCAGGCCGCAGTGGACAGTCGCGGCGTAGTCCGCCGATCCGAAGACGACGCCGCCGAGTCGGGGCGCCTTCATGATCGAGGGGAGTTTGTCGAAGGCGCGCGGGGTTTCGATCAGTGCCCAGATGTCCGGGGTGTAGCCCTGGGCGTCCAGGACGCTGGCGACCAGCTCGATGTCCCGGGCGGATTCGGTTTTCGGGACGAGGATGAGGTCGGGCTTGGACGCGTACGCGGCCAAGGCGACCAGGTCCTTGGTTCCCTCCAGGGTCGTCGGCGCGTTCATGCGGACGCCCAGGGTGCACGGCGCGTCCGGCCGGTCGAAGAACTGCTGTGCCGCGGTGCGGGCGGCTTGCTTGTCCTGCATGGCCACGGAGTCTTCGAGGTCGACGAGGGCCACCCCGGCGCCGGAGGTCTGCGCGGCCTGGAACCGGCTGAGTCGCAGGCCAGGTGTGATGATCCAGGCCCGCCCGGGGCGTGTGTGCTGCTTCATCACGGAGCTCACCTTTCGTCGCGCTTGCGCTGGATGAGGCGGTCGAGCTGTTCGAGGGTGGCGGCGCCCTTGATGTCCGCGTCGGTGACGTCGATGCCGAAGCGGTCGCCGAGCAGGACGGAGAGCTCGACGATCGCGAGCGAGTCGAAGCCGGCAGCGTCGAGGCTGGCGTCCGGCGTCAGCCGGTCCGCCGACAGTTTGAGGTCCTTGAGCAGGATGTTCTCGAGATCACCGATCACGGCGTCTCCGTAAGTTGTTGGGCGGGCCGGGGGGGCCGGATGTGGCTGATGGCGTCTTGCCAGTTGTGGCTCCGAAGGAGTGGCCATCCGGCTCTCCGGGGCGCACTGGTCGCTGATTGAAATGCGCGGTCTGGTCGCTGTTTACGGAGATGACGACGGGGGTTCCTCGGGCCGACGGCACGCTGTGCGGAACGAGGAGGGGCGCGTGAGCGAACGCAAGGCCCAGGTCTGGGTCGGCATCGATGCTGGCAAAGCCCATCACTGGGCGGCAGTGGTCGACGTGAGCGGCGCTACGGTGTGGTCCAAGAAGATCGACAACGACGAGTCGGCGATCCTGACCGCGCTCGGCGAGCTCCTGGACGTGGCCGACGCAGTGCACTGGGCCGTGGACATCTCCGGCAGGTCCTCGGCACTGCTGCTGGCCCTGCTCGCCGCCCACGGCCAACAGGCCGTCTACGTGCCTGGCCGGACCGTCAACCGCATGACCGGCGCCTACCGGGGCGAGGCCAAGACGGATGCCCGCGACGCCTACGTCATCGCCGAAACCGCCCGCCACCGCCGTGACTTCGCCGCCATCGATGTGCCTGTCCAGATGGCCGCCGATCTCGCGCTGCTGACCGTCCACCGCTCCGATCTGGTGGCCGACCGGGTACGGATGATCAACCGGCTGCGGGACGCCCTGACGGGCGCCTTTCCCGCACTGGAGCGGGCCTTTGACTACTCGGCCTACAAGGGCGCGCTGGTGCTGCTGACCGGCTACTAGACCCCGGCCGCGATCCGTCGTCGGGGCAGGGCCCGGCTGACAGCCTGGCTGGCCAACCGTGGTGTGCGCGGCGCCAGTGCGGTCGCGGCCACAGCCCTGGAAGCCGCCAAGGCCCAGCAGACCGCGCTGCCCGGCGAGGACGTCGCCGCTCAGATCGTGGCTGACCTGGCGGCGCAGATCCTGGCCCTGGGTGACCGCCTCAAGCGCATCGACCAGCAGATCCGGGACACGTTCCGCGCCCATCCGCAGGCGGAGATCATCGAGTCCCTGCCGGGCATGGGTCCGATCCTCGGCGCCGAGTTCGTTGTCGCCGCCGGCGACCTGGCGGCCTACGCGGATGCCGGTCATCTGGCCTCGGCGGCCGGGCTGGTGCCCGTTCCACGCGACTCCGGCCGTCGTACCGGCAGCCTCCACCGACCCAAGCGATACAGCCGCCGCCTGCGCCGGGTGTTCTACATGTCCGCGCAGACCAGCATGATGCGCGAAGGACCGAACCGGGACTTCTACCTCAAGAAACGCGGCGAAGGGCTCAGGCACGTCCAGTCTGTCATCGCTCTGGCCCGGCGACGGGCGAGCGTGCTGTGGGCCCTCCTGCGCGGCAACCGGGTCTTCACCCCCGCCCCGCCGGTCGCGCAGGCGGCTTGACTCAGTCATTGAAACTCCCTCGGTCGTGGGGTCAGGGTCAGGTCGGGCCAGTTGATGGTGGTGGCGCCCCAGGTCAGTCCGGCGCCAAACGCGGTCAGCACAACGCGATGTCCGGCCTTGAGGCGACCGTCGGCGGCGGCCTGTGTCAGGAGCAAAGGGATGGAGGCGGCACCGGTGTTGCCCACGGAGTCGATGTTCTGCAGCTGCCGGTCATCGGGGACGGCGAGCTGCCGGGCGACTAAGGAGGTGATCCGCGCGTTGGCCTGGTGCGGCACCAGACGGTCGACGTCCTCCATGCGCCAGCCGGCTGCCGCGACCGCCTGCGCGGAGGCGGCGGACATGCGGTCGACCGCGTGACGGAAGACCTCCGCCCCCTGCATCTGCAACGCCCCCGGACGCGCGGTCCGGATCAGCTCGGCGTAGGTGCCGTCGCTGCCCAGTACCACCGGGCCGACCGCCCCGTCCTCCCATGCCTGCCCGCGGCGCAGCACCACGGCACCGGCGCCGTCGGCGAAGAGCGGCACGGTCGTACGGTCGCCTCGGGCCGGGAGCGTGGAGAGCCGCTCCGCCCCGATGACGAGGACCGAGTCCGCCGCCCGGGCGGCGATGAAGCCGACGGCCGTGGCGAGCCCGTAGAGGAAGCCGGTGCAGCCTGCCGCGAGGTCGAGCGCCGGGATACCGGTCAGGCCCAGCTGGGATGCCACGGTGGTCGCGGTGGCGGGGCAGCACCGATCCGGTGTCGTCGTGGCCAGCACCAGCGCCTGGACCGGGCGCGGTGCGGAGCGTGCCAAGGCCTGGGCGGCGGCCTGCACCGCCAGGTCCTCGGTGGAGCTGTTGTGGCCCGCGATGTGCCGCTGGGCGATGCCGGTGCGGGAGCGAATCCACTCGTCCGTCGTGTCCAGGTGGGTGCAGAGCTCCGCGTTGGAGACGACCCTCGTAGGCAGTGCCGCGCCGATGCCGCAGATGACCGCCGCAGCGGGTTCGTTGTGGGGCGGCATCACGCCTCCTTGAGCTTGCGGGAGACGTCGCCGATAAGGTCTTCCTGGCCCGCGACCACCTGGCGCTCGCCGAGCGCGAAGAAGAGGTCGAGGGGGTCGATGCCCTCGCGGCGGGCGGTGGCCAGCACGGGATTCTTGAACCCGGAGAAGACGCCGGCCAGGCCGCTGACGAGGCTGACGGAGTCGATCACCGGCGGGGCCTTCATCAGCCGTCCCTCTGCGATGTCCGCCGCATTCAGGAGACGGCGGAGGTCGATGCCGGTGGAGTGGCCCATGCGCTCCAGGACGGCCACGAGGACTTCCAGCTGGGTGTTCCCGGCCCCGGCGCCGAAGCCGCGGGCGGTGGCGTCGATGATCTGGGCGCCAGCCTGGATCGCTGCGATGGAGTTCGCGATGGCTAACCCCAGGTTGTTGTGACCGTGGAAGATCACCGGCACGTCGACTGCCGCGGTGATGGCGGCGAGCCGCTCGGCCACGTCGGCGGGGAGGTAGTGGCCGGCGGAGTCGAAGATGCCGACCGCCTGCGCGCCGAACTTCGCCAGCAGGCCGCACTGTTCGGCCAGCTGGTCCGGCCTGGCCATGTGGCTCATGAGCAGGACGCCTTGGGCTTCGGCACCGAGGTCCCGCACGACGCCGAGGTGGCGTTCGGTCACGTCGGCCTCGGTGCAGTGCGCGGCGATCCTCACCACGTCCGCACCGAGGGCGACGGCGCCGCGCAGGTCGTCGGACGTGCCCCAGCCCGGGGCCATGAAGACGCCCATCCGGGAGTGGGTGAGGGCTTCGCGGACGACCTTCAGCATGTCCGTGTCGCTCAGGCGGGCCCTGCCGATCTGGAGGGAAGAGGCGCCCAGGCCGTTTCCGTGGCCGATCTCCACCACCGGCACCCGGGCGGCGTTGGCCGCCGTGGCGTAGTCGCGCAACTGGTCGGCGTCGAGCTGGTGGCGCACCGCGTGGTGGCCGTCCCTGAGCGTGGGGTCGTGGATCAATACCTGGGCCGCCTGGCCGTTCGTGACTTCGTCCATGAGGATTCCTTCACCGGAACCGGGCCGCCGTGTGCTGCTCTGCCAGCAGGACCGCAGCCGCGTTGATGATGTCGAGATTTCCCGCGTACCGGGGGATACGGCCGCCCTCGGCGGTCACCTCCACGGCGACGGAGATCCGGCCGTCGTCCACTGCCACCGAGGTCACGGCGAACCCGGGCGCGTACGTACGCACGCTCTCGGCGGCGACCGCAACGACCGAGTGGAGCGGGTGGGGCCGGAGGTCGGTTGCCAGCACGGTCAAGACCACGCGGAACGGCGGCGCCGGCCGAGCGGGGCTCAGGTTGACCATTACCTTCGCCTCCGGCACGCCGGTGAAGGCACGGATGGCGGCCTGAGTGGTGGTGATGTACTGGTCGAGGTTGAGCCGCGTGGCCCGGCCGGCACTCGCGCTCGCCCCGGTGGAGATGACCTCGATGTACTGCGGGGTGCAGTGCTGGGCGAGAGTGTGCAGGATGGGGATCGACGCCTGGCCGCCGCAGCTGACGAGGCTGATGTGCTGGTGCGTGAGCGCTTGGTCGCCGTTGACGGTCGGCACGACCACCGTGCCGAGCTGCGCGGGGGTGAGGTCGATGAGCGTTGCGCCCGTCTGGCGCAGGCGGGACCAGTGCTCGGCGTGATCGTCGGCGTTTGAGGTGTCGAAGACGATGTCGAAGGGCCCGGACTCGAGTAGGGAGTCGATCCCGCCGGCCGTCGTCGTGAACCCCATCTCCACCGCCCGACGCAGGCCAAGGCCCTCGCGGTCCCGGCCCGACACGAGGCTCAGGTGCAGGGCGCGGGAGCGTTGGACCTTCTCGGCAAGATCGATACCGATCAGGCCAGCTCCGAGTACCGCGACGCTCGTCCTTCCATCGGCCATGGGCCGCTCCTTCTTCGGGGGTGAACGAGTACGGGCAGGCGGCAGGCCGCCGCGCCGGGAGAAGCAAGGTCAGGCGACCCGGAGGTCCACCGGGGGCAGATGGGGCGCGGAGGTCCGCACCCTCGTCGCCGCGTCGAGGGGGAGGCTGGCGTGCACTGCCCCGGCCAGGACGAGATCACCGGCGCTCAGGCCCGCGCCGAGTTCGCTCAACCGGCTCGCCAGCCAGACGAGCGGGCGGAACGGGTCGCCGAGGACGGCCCGGCCCTCCCCCGTGGCGACGGCCTTGCCGTCGACGCTGACGACCAGTTGCTCGGCAGCCAGGTCCCACGCGGGATCGAGGGGGACCATGGCCCCGGTGACGACCCGCGCAGAGGAGGCGTTGTCAGCGATGCTGTCCGCCAGGGCGATTCGCCAGCTGGTGAACCGGGTGTCGATCACCTCAAGGGCGAGGAACACCTCCGACACCGCGTCCTTGGCGGCCTCCACGCTGACCTCGGGGCCCTGAAGGTCGTGGCCGAGCCGGAACGCGATCTCCGCCTCCACCCGCGGCGCCAGGAAGTCGCCGCGCACCAGCTCGCTGCCGCTGGGCAGCACCATGTCGTCCAGGAGGACACCCGAGTCCGGCTCGTCGACGCCCATCTGCTCCTGCATCGCCCGCGAGGTCACCCCGACTTTGTGGCCGACGACGCGGGCCCCACCGGCGACCCGGCGCGCAACGGCTGCCGCCTGAATCTGGTAGGCGTCCTCAAGGGTCAGGCCGGGCGGCTGCGAGGTCAGCGGAGCCACCGGAACTCGGGACTGCTCTGCGGCGAGCAGGGCCGCCGCCGCGGAGCTCCACTGACTTCCCCGCTCATCCATGGATTCCCTCCCAGAGGGTTCGTGCGGTTCGGGAGATACGGCGCAGGAGTGCGGGGGCCGAGCGACCCGCTCGAGAGCGCGCGGTGCGGCGCCCTTAGGCGGAGCCGAGCGCGCAGAACCCGATCGCGCTGGACGCCCTGCCTGATGAAGAGTCAACCCGCGGCGACCCTGCGGCGGTACGGTGGCAGGCAGGCCAAGCGGTATATCGCGTATACACGGGCAGGTCCTCATGACCACGCGCACGCCAAACCACCAGCTCCGCGATCTGGTCGCCGAATCGGGACTGACCTACGAGGCCCTGGCCAAGGCGGTCCGCGCGGTGGCCGCCGAATGCGGCGTCGTCTTACGGACCAACAAGTCCGCCGTCGAGCACTGGATCGCTGGCACCACACCCCGGGGCGACACCGGCCGCTACCTCGCCGTCGCGTTATCCCGACGCCTCGGCCGCCTCCTCACCCCCGCCGACCTCGGCCTGCCGACCGCGCGCGAGACGGACGATGACACCATCGGGCTGTCCCTCGGGGCCGACCCGCTGGACGCCCTGCTGCCGATGTGGAGGTACGAGTTGGACCGGCGCCACTTCCTGACGACCTCCGCCTACTCCGTAGCCGCCGCCGCCCTGCCGCTCTCCCACGTCCAGGAGATCGCCGCCCGCACCGCCGCCGCCCGCACCGGCCACACCGTCGGCATGACCGAGGTCGCCGCCGTGCGCGACATGATCAGCGCCGTCTCAGAGATGGACGAACGCCACGGCGGACAGCACGGCCGCAGTGCCCTGGTCACCTACCTGCGCGACGACGTCGCCCCGCTGTGCCGAGCCCGCTTCCGTACCGACGAGGCCCGCCGGCAGATGCTCTCGGCCGCCAGCCGGGGCGTCCACCTCCTGGGCTGGAAGAGCTACGACGCGGGCCAGCAGGGACTTGCCCAGCGGTACTTCCTCCAGTCCTACGCGCTCGCCGCCGAGTCCGGCATCACCGGACACGACGGGTTCGTGATGCGCACGATGGCCATGCAAGGCCTCAAACTCCACCGCCCCGAACACTGCCAGGGCCTCGCCGCGACGGGCCTGAACCGGGCCAAGGGCCGGGTCGACGCCCAGACCGAGGCCCTGTTCCGGGTCGTCCACGCCCACACCCTGGCCAAGGCCGGGAAAAGGCGCGCTGCCCTAGCCGAGACCGAGCAGGCCCACGTCCTACTGACCGCGGCCCCCGGCGACGACGTACCCTTCTGGGCCCTGGCCTGGGGCCCCCTGGCAGCATCTGTGTACTCGCGCACCGCAAAGATCCACGAGACCCTCGGCGACCACCGGGCAGCCGCCGAGCAGTACGCCCTCGCGGCCGCGTCCCGCCCCACCGGGACCTACACGCGGATCGTCGCCCTCGATCTGGTGGCCGGCGCCGAAATGCACCTCAAGCGCGGCGGCATCGAGCAGGCGTGCGCCGCCTGGCACCGGGCCCTGGACCACATGGACGGTGTACGGTCCGTCCGCACTCGCAAAGCCGTCAGGCGGATGCGCGCCGATCTCGCCCGCTTCCGGGCCCGCGGCCTGCGGTGCGCGGCAGAACTCGACGAACGCGCCCAGGACTTTCTCGCCGTCACCTGACACCAGCCAGCCCCGGGGCGGAGCAGTACGACCCCCAGGTCTCCCTCGAACGAGGGACGACGTACCTCGGGAATCACTCAGACATTGCGCCGAAGCGATGCCTCCGAGTAACGCCGCACGACCGGCTCTAGGTAGTCCGCGTGAGGACCATCCAGATCCGCAAGCCCGGCCGGCGACCGCACCAGAGCGATCTCATCCAGCTCCGGTTCCCGCCCCTGGGCCTGCTCAGCGGCCACCAAGGCCGCGAACCGCTCATGCAGCACCGACGCCGACCGAGCCGGGGCAAGGTAGACGAGCCCGATACTGCCGTGTTCGCCCCGGGTAACGGCCCACAGGGCCAGTTCCTCAGGCGACAGGCCGACACCGATCTCCTCGGCGAGCTCCCGCGCCGCGTTCCGATGCAGGGCAGCCTCATCCAGCTCCTCGTGCTCTGCCGGCGGTTCAACTGATCCGCCCGGCAGCTGCCAACGACCCGGGGCGGCCGTCGACGACGACATCCGTGCCGCCAACACACGCCCGTCGTCCGTCGGCTGCACGACGTTCACGAACAGCGACGGCAACCACGACGTGGAACCCGGGACACGGCGCAGGGCGTAATGGCGGTACGTCACCCGCGCCCAGGACAGTACGAGACTACGTGGTTCCTCCCACTCCAGCCCCGCGCACGCCACCACCGGCCCGTCGAAGAGGCTCGGGTTGGCCTGGACCGCCTTGTTCCACACGCGGTCCCTGGCCACTTCGTCCGCGGGCGACAGCCGCGGCGCTTCGGCCTCCGTCAGGCGGAGCTGGTGAACATCGAAGAGGTCAACACCCAAAGGGGGCAGTGTCTCGGTCACCGGCCCATCGTAGGGCTGCCCAGGCTCACAACGAGGCGATCCCCTCGGTCGCCGTCCACGATGGGACCTCGCACAGCGAGGTCATGGTCGGCGGGGAAGGCTGTGGGGCACAACAAGTCGGCGAGCACCTTGGCCATCGTCACCTAGCTCTCGACGTTCCCGTTCTTCACTTCGGCAGCGAGGTGTGGTGACGGTGGCCGACCGGCACCGTTGGACGGCGAGCAGGTGCACGTAGTCAGGGCGGGAAGTCTTGAGCGGGCGCGTGTACGCCGTCTGCGCCTACTGTCGGGTGCTGCGTCACCGCCAGGGCCGCTCGCAGTGCCGCAGGCTGGGACCATTCTGGGCACACGGCGGGAGCGGACTGCCGACACGGTGGGTCAACGGCAGATACTGCACAGGCCGCGCGCTCCAGGCAAGGCGCAGCCGCCCGTGCCGCAGGGCGATGGTGAACGCCTCTCCGCTCTGCAGGGTGTCGATGGCCCGTCGGCCGCGGAGGAGGAGCCACTCGTGGACGGGCTCGGCCTCCTCCTCGTCCAGCGCAGACACCAGCATTGGCACGGCGATACGGATCCAGCGCACGGCATCGCGAGCCCCGTATGCGTCGAACGAGCTCACTTGCTGTCAGCCTCCGATGACGTCAGCGTGCATTTGCACCAGAACCTCGGCCGCGTGCCCGTGACGGCCAGAAGCACCCTCTTCGGGGACGCCAGGCTCATGCTGCAGGCCCCACAGGCAGCACGAGGGAAGCCCACACCGTCTTGCCACCCCGGTTACTGAGTCGCCAGCCCCACTGGGTGGCCACGGCCTTGACCAGGAACAGACCACGGCCTTCCTCGACGTCCTCGCCGACGTACCGCAGCACCGGCCGCTGATCGGACTCGTGCTCGACCTCCAGCAGCGCCTGGTCCTCGTCGAGCCGCTGCAGCACGGCGACATCGTGCTCGACGTCGCGCATCTCGCCCGGCGGCTGGGCACCAACCACCACCGCGTCGGCAGGGTGCAGGCGGACATCCTCCGGCTCGCACCCGAGGCATCATCGATCAGCACCACACCAGCCGCCCCGCGCACGGCGGCACGACCCCGGGAGGGAACTGATGGGCGGCAAACCCCGCGACGTGGCCGCCGACCGAGCCGCGATCACCGCCGCCGCCGAGCGGCTGCTGGCCGGCCCTCCGCTGCGCTCCAGCACGGGCAAGCTCACCACCAGCGAACTCGCCATCGAAGCCGGACTTGCGCCGCGACGTCCTCTAACAGCACGTCGACCTCGTGGAGTCCTATCAGGCCCAGGTCAAGGCCCGCGACGCCGTCCCGGAGGCCATGGCCGCGATGGCCCGCGAGCTGGAGAAGACGCGCGAGGAATTGCAGCAGGCCAAGGAGGAGCTGGCCATCGGCGCCCGCGTCGAGGTGGCGAACCGGTGTGCGAGGGGCCCGCAGGTCAGGGCTACTGCCTGGTCGCTCCTCCCCGGCCGCGCAGGGTGGCGCCGGCCTCGGTGAGCATGCGGTGGACGAATCCGTAGGAGCGTCCGTGAACCTCCGCGATCGCGCGGATGGACGCGCCGCTGTCGTATTCCTTCTTGAGACGTGCGGCGAGCTTCTCCCGCGCCTCGCCGGAGATCCGCTTTCCCTTGTCCACGACTCCTCCTCCGTCCGACAGCAGGCCGAGACGATCATCGCGTACAGAACAGGCCCGCGGCGGTGGATCCGGCGTAGCCGGCCGAGGCTCACCGGAGGCGCGGAATGCGCTGCAATCCATCGCGCTCATCGTAATTTGTTGCGTACTCTGCATTGGCCGAGGCCGAGATCCGCCGGCTAGTGGCGTACGGGAGGGAGTTCACCCGCCCCCGCCCCTCAAGCTGGCCGACCTTGCCGCCGCCTCCGGCATGTCCGTCTCCGGGGTGCGCACCGCCTACGGGCACGGTGACGTCGCCGCAGTCGAGCAGGCCACCGGCCGCAAGCCGCGCGAGTGGCGGGCAACCACCCCGGATGCCCGCCCGAGGCCGGGAGCGACGAATGACCACCCGGCCGCCGGTGCCCACCAGCTGCCGATGCCCCAACCCCTGGGATGGAGCTGGTGTCGGTCATCGAAGGGGAGCATCTGGCCGCCCGACCATCCGACAGCCTGGGGCCGGCCGCCGCGCTCTACCGGGCTTACTGCGCCGGCTGCGGAGCGGAGTACTCGGAACCGTGGCGCCTGAAGCCGGGCCAGATCCGGGCGGCGTGAGATGACGACCTGGAGCACGGCGGCATCATGAAGAACATGTGTGCCGAGATCAACGACGACGAGGGCCCTGTGCGGGACGAGGACCGCGACGCCGGATGGGGCGACGATGACGGCTACGAGCGGGAGCAGTGAGACGTCCCGCATCGGCTCAAGAGGCGGCGCGCTTATCCTCGGAGTCGCGCCGGGCCAGCCGGGGCCGTTCGGAACCTACGAGGAAGAGCCAGACTCCGGCGAAGAAGAGGACCGGGGCGGGACCGTCTCGGCCTGTGCCAGGACCCTCTCCACTGCCCCATCGGGCAGAATCCCGACGAGCGGCTGTGAAAGGGGAGTTGGTCTAGGTGCGGCCCAGCCAGCAGATGCACGACCTCGGCATCGTCCAGTCCGGCGCCCCCATCCTGGTCGAGCCCGCCCGACCCTTTGCACTCCCCGCCGAACGGGAGGCCGCCGACGACGCCATCGACCAACTTCTCGACGCCATGGAAGGCATCCGGCGCGCGCACGACTTCTCCGGCAAGGGTCTGGGCCTGGCCGCCCCGCAGATTGGCGTCGGCTTGGCCGCAGCGGTCGTCCAGCCACCCGCGGCCGACCCGATCGTGCTGCTCAATCCCCGCATCACCGCTGCCTCCGAGGAGATGGATGAGAAGTTCGAAGGATGCCTGTCGTTCTTCGACGTACGGGCCCCGGTCCCCAGGCCCCTGCGGATCACCGTGGAGACGGTGACGTTGGACGGCAGCACCGCGGCCGCGGTCTACGAACGGGGCGAGGCCCGGCTCATCGCACACGAGATCGATCACCTCGACGGGCTTCTGCTGCTGAACCGGATGCGGCCCGGCGTAAGGCCGATCCCCGTCGAGGAGTACCGCAAGACTGCCGAGGCCACCGGCCGGGCTTGGTCGTACGAGTAGGAGAGGCAGGGCACGACCGTGGGCAGGCACGCCCGTCCCGGACCGTCGGATCAGCCGTCCCGCGCGGTCCCGAGCATCGACCCCGACGACCCACTCGCCCCGTATCACCGGCGCAGGCGTGCGTCGATGGACGTCTACCGTCGGCACCGGCCCGTCAGCGGCGGCGCCACCCACGTGCGACCCGAGGAACCGCGCGTCCTGGAGTCCTGGGACGGCTTCGCCTACGTGCCCGAGGGCACCGCGCCGAACCTCGCCGCCGCGCAGGCCTGGGCGGCCGGTGGACCGGCGCCGGACGGGTAGGCCACCACCGGCCCGATCTGGCTCGATCGGCCCACGGCAGAGGGTGGGATCTCGACGAAAACGGCCCCGCCACGGCCACGAATCCGAATCATGGAGGCGTGGAGGACTGGCACGACTGCAACGACCCGGCCGAACTGCACATCCGGCTCGATGTGGCGCTCGAGGAGAACGCCGAATTACGCGCGAAGCTCGCCGAGCTCCAAACCGAGAACCAGCGCTTGCGAACCCGGCTGGGCATGCCCACCACCGCCACCCCGCAGGCGCTGCCCCCAGTCCCCGAGCCCTTGGCGCCGACCGTCGTGGGAGGCGAAGGCGGGCTGCAGTACGCGGACGCGACCTCCGGCACGGAGGCGAAGATCGCGCTGTTCCGGGCGCTGTTCGCCGGCCGCGAGGACGTTTACGCCACCCGATGGGTGAGCGCGAAGTCGGGCCGGACGGGCTGGAGCCCCGCCGAGGACAACCCCTTCGCCAAGAACAAGAACGATGCCGAGCGGGTGTTCTGGCCGCTGGTCGACAGAGCGGTCTACAACCACCTCTCCCGCCCCGAGCCCGGCGCCCGGGAGACCCACCTGGGGCTGTACCCGTTGCTGGCCGACGACACCTGCCGCCTCCTTGCGGTCGACTTCGACGGCAAGGACGGCAGCGACTGGCGCGGCGACGCGGCCGCCTACACCGCTGCCTGCCACGACGCCGGTGTCCCCGCGCTGGTGGAGGTCTCCCGCTCCGGGGCTGGCGCCCACGTGTGGACCTTCTTCACCGCACCCGTCGCCGCGGTCACCGCACGCACCCTGGGGATGGCGCTGCTGCGCCGCGCCATCGATGTCCGAGGGCAGATGGCATTGTCCAGCTATGACCGGCTCTTCCCTGCCCAGGACCTGCTGCCGACGAACGCGAAGGGCAACGCCCGGTTCGGAAACCTGATCGCGCTCCCGCTGCAGGGGGCCTCCCGGCTGAAGGGCACCACGGTCTTCTGCGACCCGCACACCTGGGAGCCGTACCCCGACCAGTTCGCTCACTTGTCCCAGGTGGAGCAGCTCTCCCCGGCCCAGGTCGAGGCGCTCGTCGACCAGCTCGGTGAGGTTAAAGCGGGCCCGTCGGCGACCGCGCCGGTCCTGCCGCCCAAGCCCCGGCGGCGCGCTATGGGCAAGGCCCCCGAGGTTGTCGAAGCGCGGTTGTCGGCGATGCTCGCGATCTCCACCAAGGGGCTGTCAGCTGCCTTGCTCGCCGCGCTCAAGCACACGGCGTCGTTCCACAATCCGGAGTTCTACCGCCGTCAGAGCCAGCGGTATTCCACCTGGGACACCCCGCGCCTGGTCTGCTCCTTCGACGCCACCGACCCGGACTGGCTGAAGCTGCCGCGCGGCCTGCGCGACGAAGCGGCCCAGCTCATCGCCGCAGCCGGAGGCACGCTCACAGTCATCAGCGAAATCCCGGACGTCGAGCCGATCAGCGCCCGCTTCACCGGCGAGCTGACCGACGTGCAGCGCCAGGCGGTCGACGCGGTCAAGGATATCGCCAGCGGAGTGCTGGTGGCGCCGCCGGGATCGGGCAAGACCGTGATGGCCTGCGGGCTGATCGCCCACCACCAGACGCCCAGCGCGATCATCGTCAACCGCTCCGAGCTGCTGTCCCAGTGGCAGGACCGCCTGGCCACGTTCCTTGATCTCGGCGAGGGCCTCGTCGGTTCCCTGGGCGCGGGCAAGGACCGCCGCGGCCACGTGGTCGACCTGGTCATGCTGCAGACGCTCAGCCACCGCGACGCCCCCGACGGCCTGCTGGACGGCTACGGCCTCGTGGTCGTCGACGAGTGCCACGCCGTCGGCGCACAGGGCGCCGAGGCCGCGATCCGCAAGGCCCGCGTCCCACGGTGGATTGGCCTGTCGGCCACACCGTACCGGGCGGACCAGATGGATCCGCTGATCACCATGCAGTGCGGGCCCATCCGGCACGAGATCGCCGACACCAGCGCCTTCGACAAGCACCTCATCGTCCACCCCACCTCGTTCACCACCGACGAGCCGGGCAACGACGGCGCCTCCTTCCAAGCGATCTACACCGAACTCGCTGCGAACCAGGACCGCAACGCCCAGATCGCCACCGATATCGCCGACGCCGCTCGGCGCGGCCGGTGCAGCCTCGCCCTGACCAACCGCGTCGAACACCTCCACCAACTCGCCACCGCCCTGTCCGCACACGGCATCGAACCGCTGCTCCTGCACGGCGGCATGCCTTCAGCCGAACGCGCCCGCGTCCGGACCCGCCTGACCGACGAGCCGACCACCGCGCTGGTGCTGCTGGCTATCGACAAGCTCGCTGGCGAGGGCTTCGACGCCCCCAGACTCGACACCCTGTTTCTCACCAGCCCGATCTCCTTCAAGGGCCGAGTCATCCAGCAGGTCGGCCGGATCATGCGCAACACCGAGGAGAAGAAGTCCCACGTCGAGGCGCACGATTACCTCGACGCGGATGTGCCCTGGCTGGAACGCATGCACCACAAGCGGCGTCGCATCCTCGAGCGCCGCGGCTTCACCGCCACCGCTCCCGAGAAGCTGCCCCAGCCGCCCGCCTACCCCGTTGTCCCCGCGCGCCGCCGGCCGGAGCCCGCACGATCCGGGACGACACCGCCGGTTGCCGAGGTACGGCGGTGGGCCAAGGACCAGGGCATGGATGTGCCACCGCGAGGTCGACTCCGCAGCGACATCTGGGACGCCTGGAACGAGGCCCACCCCCAGGCCCAGCCAGTCACCTGATCCAGCACGCCACGAGGACGGACTCAGCGCCAATGGCGTGACCGGACAGGCTTCCGGCTACGCGGTTCGGAATCCGACAACGCCCACTCCGACAGAGGACTTTGACTAGTGAATGGCCCAACACGCCGACCACCACGACCTCGAGTTTCAGAGTCTTTAGCAGCACCAGTTGGGCACCGAGCACCTTGGCTCCGGTAGCGGCCTCGCCGTCGCGCACCTCATCGTGTGCCTTTGACCGCGACGATGACGGGCGTATGACGGGCGTGAAGGCGAAGGTTCCGCCTGCCCACAGCTCCGCATCATCGGGGTGCGCGAAAACACCTAAGAGAGATACGGGCGCCATCACCACATCCCCAACTTCTCGACGACATCCGTCGGCTTAGGGATGGCGGGGCTGACGTGTCCGGTGGCCTGCCAGGCGATGGGGACGTCGCGGCGCATCCGGCTCAGCTCCCTCCATCGCAGCACGCCCGTCCACGCCGAGGTAATCGCCTTCCCCTTGGCGCCCGTGAGCTGTCCGGAGCCGGGCAGGGCGTCCAGGGCCGACCGGGACGTGCCACTCATCGGCGGCGAATACGGCGTCCGGGCTCCGCTGTCCCAGGAAGACGGCGCCGTCGCGCTCGAGGTAGAGGTGCCCTCCGACAAGGTTCAGCGTCGCGCCCATGCCCACCGCCTCGCTGCGGGCCAAGCCGCGCTGCCGGAAGCGGCGCCATCGTCACCAGCGTGCCAGTGCGCGGCCAGCCCGTCGTGTAGGGATTCGACGCCCCGTGGCGGGCAGCGGCGTCGGGGACAGGCTTCATCAGGCTCTCCTGAGGTATCAATCGAGTGCTCGATGCTCGGGTAACGTGCCTGCTCGCGAGTCTGTAACGGCTCGAAAGCGCCGGTGCCCTTGGGAGGCGGAGCGAGTCAGGTTCCGGGGTGTTCCAGGGCCTCGTTCCAGGCATCGATCCCGGCAAGGTCGAGGAGCGGGGTGACCGGAGCACGCAGGTATTTGTGCTCGACGAAGTACAGGCCGGCGGTACCCGCGTGACCGGGAAACAGCTCGTTCAGGCAGCCCATGACGGCTTCTGGGGAGGCGTCGTCAACGTCGAGGAGCCGTCGGGCGAGGATCTTGCGGTTCCACACGTCCAGGCCGAAGGTGGCGGGGTTCCTGGAGGCGTGGGAGGCCATGATGGCGGCGGTGTAGGGGCCGACGCCTTTGATCTGCTGGAATGCCTGCGCCAGGTTGCCGGCTTCCTGGAGGTCTTCGGTGGTGTGGTCCCGGAAGAACGTGGCGAAGTGGGGCAGGGTCTTGGCGCGATAGCCGAGCCTGTCCTGTTCCTTAAGTGTCTCGGGGGTGACGTGCGCGAGCTCGGCGGGGGTGAACCAGGCCCGGAGGGTGATGCCGTCGAAGTGGACGAGCTGCCCATGGTGGGTCAGCAGGTTGCGGGTCATCTGGGTGGTGCGGGCGATGGTGACGTTCTGCAGGAGCAGTGCGACCACGGCGATCTCAAAGTGGTCTTCGGGGCAGCTCTGCCGCATGCCGGACAGCTCGCTCAGGGGCTCCCGCATCGCCGGAACGGCGGAGGCCAGTTCGGTGAACGTGGCGAGGTCCTCTTCCAGGCCGTAGGAGGCGGTAAGCCGGCGGACGAGGTGGTCGCGGTGGGCGGGCTTGTAGTCCCCGTCGGTGTAGACGTCGGCGATGACGAGCCGGTCCTCCGCCTGCATGCGCACCCCGGCCACGAGATCACCGACACGGAAGGTGCGCCAGCTGCACGCGGCGGTGTGCGCCTCGAGGCCCGTGGCGTAGTGGGACGGCTTCCACACCGTGTGCAGGAAGTCGAAGGGCCCGTCACCGGTGACGGGAAGCTGGAGGGTGTCGGCGTGGTCGAGGCGGCGGGGGGTCACGTCATGCTCCTGGGTGGCGGCCGTGGGTGGATCGGAGGCGGGAGTCGTCGTGCGGCAGACCGTCGGGCGGTGCCGGGCCCGGGAGCGCGGCGGTGTCGTAGACGGCCAGGGCGCGGCGCAGCTGGTCGGCTATTGCCGTGCGCAGCGGGGCGGGTTCGGTGACGGTCACGTCGGAGCCGTAGCTGCTGACCAGGGGGATCAGCCACTCCCACCTGTCGACGAACAGCACGATCGTCAGGGAGCCGTCGCCGTGTTCGTGGACTTGTGAGGTGGACTTCAGGCTCAGCCGCAGCATCTCGTCGCGTGCTGCGGGAGTGACGTGCAGTTCGACGCGCTCCTCACCTTTGCCGTAGTCCTCCATGGCCGCCGCCCACCAGTCACGGATGGAGAAGTCCTCGGGATAGGTGAAGGTGAGATCGGTGGGCTGGAGCCGGTCGACCAGGTTGAGCCGGAAGCGGGTGGGGCCTGCGGTGGCCCGGGCAGCGACCATGTGCCACTCGCCGGCCTTCCACACCACGCCGTATGGCTTGAGCAGGGCGGTTTCCTGGTTGCCGTTCTTGGTGCGCCAGGTGGCTTCGAGAGCGGTCGCGGTGAGCATGGCGGTCCGCAGGACCGGGAGGTGGCCGGAGCCCTCGTCGCGCCAATACCAGTCGGCAGTGTCGAAGTGGATGCGCTGGGCCAAGCGCCGCATGACCTCCTGGACGGTCTCGCTGATGCCCGCCGCCCGGGCACGGTCCCCTGCCGTACTGTCCGTGTTCGGGGGGTCGAGGAAGCCGAGCACGTACAGCCGCAGGGCGTGGTCGGAGTCGACGGTGAGCGGGTCAAGCGCGGTATCAGGTGCGAGGCGGTAGCCGCCGACCTTGCCGGGGCTGGCCTGGATGGGGATGCCGTATGCGGTGAGCGTGGTGATGTCGCGGTAGATGGTGCGTTCCGTCACGCCGAAGCGGTCGGCCAGCTCCCTCGCGGGTACGTTGCTGCGGCTGCGGAGCATGTGCACGATACCCAGCTGCCGGGCGCGGACGGCATCGACCATCACAGCGCCGCTGCGAGGGGATAGATCTGGCCGGTGGCATAGGACCAGTGCGCGGCGGTGGCCAGCTCGATGCAGGTGGCAGCGACCTCATCGAGGGCTAGGGGCCGCCCCCAGGGCAGCTGCGTGTAGTAGGCGTCGGGGTCGGTGACGCCTTTGAGCGCCATGACGTGCCGGGCAAGGGGGGAGTCGATCAGTGACGGGGCGAGCAGGTTGACCCGCACGCCGTGCTGAAGCTCCTCTTTTGCGAGGGTGATGACGAGGGAGGCCAGGGCGGCCTTCGCGGCGGTGTAGGGGCCGTTGTGTGCGCGAGCTGCCTGCCCGGCGTCGGAGCCGGTCGCCAGAACGGATGCGCCGTCACGTCGTGCCCGGGCGGCGACGGCGTGCCACGTGCGGACGAAGCTGACGACGTTGGCCTGGTGGACGGCATCGAACTCGCTCACGCCGGTGTCGGCGACGGCCTGCTTGGTCGAGGGGGCTCCGACGCAGGCGAAGACCGCGTGCAGCCGGCCCGGGCAGGCGTCGACGGCCTGGCGTAGCGCCGTGGTGCTGGCGTCCTCGGCGGCGTCGAAGCGCACCCAGGAGGTGCCGTCCTGCCGCTGGTCGCGGGCGGGCGGACGGGTGCGGTAGGTGGCCACGACCTGCCAGCCTGCTCTGGTCAGGCGCGTGTGGATTGCTGCGCCGAGGGCCCCGCTAGCGCCGGTCACGACGGCCAGCGGGGCGCTGGTGGCTGGGGGAGTTGCGTTCACCGGGCGTCTGCTGTCGGCTGGGCGGGGGCGTCGGGGTGGTCGGTGTCCCACATCTCGGCGAAGCGCATCTGCTCGTCGGGGATGTCGAAGAGCGCGCCGACGGACCGGGCGTGGGCGATGGCCTCCTGGTCGCCGCGAGGGATGTCGACAACGGTGTGCGGGAAAGCCACGAGCATGCGCGCCTCGTTCAGGAGGTGCGCGTAGTACAGCCGCGGCTTCAGCGCTGCGGACAGCTCGAGCGCCAGGCCGGGCGCCTGGTCGGCGGGCACGGTGAGTTCGATGATCTCGATGGGGGTGCGCTCGTCGAGCAGATGCGGGTAGCGGCGGGCCTCTCTGCCGGAGAAGGCCTCGGGGAGCTCACCTGTGGTGAGGCTCTCCCTGATCACCACGGCGCGCATGGTCGGCCAGGTCACTGCGGGGCACTCTCCTCTCGGTCTAGTGATAGGGGAAGGTCAGGGCCTCGAAGACCGTCCGGCCCGTGCACAGGGCCAGCAGCCGCTCGACGCCCAGACCGAAGGTGAACACGTCGGCGGGGTCACAGTCGATGTCGGTGAAGAAGTCGACAGGCCCGCGGTCGGCCGGCACGCCGTGCAGTTGAGTGCGCAGGGCGATGTTGGCCTCGACCATCGGCCGGTAGTCCGCGGCGGTGCGCAGCTTCACTCCGCCGTCGCAGATCTCGATGCCACCCGCTATCAGGGAGAACCGCTGTGCCCGCCCGGTGGCTTCGTCCACGCGGGAGTTGTGCCGCAGCTCCCAGGGGAACCCGTACAGCACGGTCGGACTGGTGACGGGCTTCTCGACGGCGTGCTTGACGAAATCCTCCATCACCGCCCAGTCGGTGCCGTCCGCCGCCATGCCGCGGTCCTTGAGCCAGCAGCGCGCGGCCGCGACGAGGCCGGCGCCGGTGGGAGCCTCGGTGACACTGAGGGCCTCGGCGATCGCGTCGTCCACGGGCCGGGTGCGGATGGCCGTGAAGTCGGCGCCAGCGGTGTCCATGGACGCGAACGCGGCCCGGACAGCGTGCTGTACCAAGTCGGTGACGAGGTCGATGCCGTCCTCGAGCCCGATGTCGCGGGCCGCGGTCTGCAGCATGGTGAACTCGATGGCGTGGCTCTCGTCGGCCTGCTCGGCCCGGATCGCCTTGGACAGGTCGTAGACGCGGTTGATGCTGACGACCACGCGCCGCAGGTGCTCCTCGGCGGAGTGCTTCAGGTGGAAGGACTGCCCGGTCAGCGGGTGTCTGGTGGAGAACTGCGGGATCGGCGCGCTCTCGCGGTCCTGGCACAGCACAGGGGTGGCGACCTCCGCGTAGCCGAACTCGTGCAGCCACCCACGCATCGCGCGCACCAGGTCGGCCTTGGTCAGCAGCAGGGTCCGCTCGTCGGGGTTCTGCTTGAGCAGGGTCCCGTACAGGCGCCGTTGGTCAGGAGCGGGGCTCACCTCTCATCTCCTTCGGAGCCGGTGGCGGCGGCCCACGGGGAGGTGACGGTGAAACCGTGCTCGGCGGTCGAGTCGAGCAGGACATCCGCGCCGACGGGCAGGGTGTACTTCTGGGGGGTGTGCCCGAAGGGCAGGCCGAAGGCGATGGGGAAGTCGTACTCGGCGCACAGGTCCATGACCATCTCCTGCACGCCCAGACCGGCGGAAGGCTCGCAGCCGAGGAGTTCACCCACGACCATGCCGGAGATCTGGTCGAGGACGCCGCTGTCGCGGAAGTGGGTGAGGGTCTGGTCCAGCAGCTCGATCGGCTTGAACGCGTCCTCCCACGCCAGAACCGCGCCGTCCCAGTGCGGCTCCCACACGGTGCCCAGCAGGCAGCGCAGCGAGGACAGGCAGCCGGCAACCAGGTGCCCCTGCGCCGTACCGGCGCGAGCCCACTGGAGCGGGGCGTCGATCCGGGCGGCGTGGGCCTCGCCGGCGAGGACGGCGGCAAAGTGGTCGCCGGTTGCGGCGGGGGAGTCCGCTGAGCCGAAGTCCCAGAGAACGGCGGGACCGTGGAAGGTCGGCATGCCCGTGCGGGCGGTGATCGCGTTGAGTAGGAGGGAGGGGTCGCTCACCCCGACGATCGGCTTCGGATGGGCGGCGATCTGGGAGTAGTCGAGCCCCCGCAGCAGCCGGTTGGCGTTCTTCCCGCCCCCGGCACACACCACGGCCGCGATCTCGGGGTCGGCGATGAAGGCGTGGAAGTCGTCCAGCAGCTCGGCCTCGCTGCCGGCGCGGTAGCCGTGTTCACCCAGCGCGTGCTCGGCGATAACCGGTTCGAACCCGCGGTTGCGCAGGCTATCTAGCCCGCGGTCGAAGAGGCCACGGTTTTGGGCAGGTTCGGGCGCGGACACGGTGATGATGCCGATGCGGTCGCCCTTGGCGAGCGGTGCGGGCAGAAGACGTGCGGTACTCAACGAGGTTCTCCTTAATGTGCCGGCCGCCACGCGCCGGGACCCGTGGGGTGACGCCCTCGGCGCACAGCGTGACGGTAGGGGGTGTCAGCGGGCGGGGGCCAGCCGCATATGGGTCTCTTCCCGGGCCCGTGCGGCGGTGGCGTCACTCGTCCACGGCGTCAGGGAGGTGTAGTAGTCGAAGGTGGACCAGCCCTCCAGGGAGTCAGGTGGGGTAAACCCGGCCGCCAGGGCCGTCTCCCACAGCGGCGTGCCCGGGTACGGCGCGAACAGATGCACCCGCGTCTCGGGGGTGGGGGTCAGCGCGCGCAGCTCGGCGATGAGTGAGTAGGTATCGTCCTGCTCGGCATCGCTCTCGCCGGGGAAGCCGACGATGAAGGTGTAGGAGCCCAGGATTCCGTGGGCCGCGATGTCGGAGGCGACATCGAGGATCTGTGCCCGGGTGACCTCCTTGCGTACGACCTCCGACAGGACCCGGTCGTTGCCTGACTCCACGCCCATCAGGAGCCGGGAGCAGCCGCTCTCTGCGATCCGCTCCAGCAGCGGGAGCTTCCCGCGCCGCGCCTTGAGGATGTCGTTGGGGTTGATGCTCGCTGCCCACCTCAGACCCAGCTGCCGCTCGATCAGCCCGTCGCAGAACCCGATCGAGCGACGCAGGTTGACAAACCAGTCGGCGTCGTAGAACTTCACCCCGTTGATGCCGTACCGGGCCTGGAGATCGGTGACGTCGTCCAGCAGGTCGGCTGCAGACATCGCGGAGTACTTGCGCTGGTAGGAGAGTTCGAAGCAGAACTCGCACTTGTAGACGCAGCCCTGGCTGGAGACGTAGTTCAGCGTGTGGGAGGCGACCGTCGGGTCGTCGCGGATGTACTTCGCGACGTCCAGCAGCGACCACGGGTAGGCGCCCAGGTTCCCGGTGCGCGGCGGGTTGACCTTGCCGGTCACGATGTGGCCGCAGCTGTCCATGCGCAGCCCCGGGACCAAGCGCCGAGGCACGCGGCCCAGCAGGGACTTCACGAAGTCGAGCATCGAGTTCTGGCCCGGCCCCTGCAGGACCGCGTCGACGAGCGGATGGGCAGCGGTCTGCTCCGGCTGAACGTTGACGTGCGGCCCGCCGAAGACCACCGGCGGGCAGAAGGGCCGCTGCTTCGCGGCCCGCACCATCTCCAGTGCGTGCCCGATCTGCCCACCCCCCGTCATGATGCTCACCCCAATGCACACCGCGTGATCGAGGTGCTCGTCCATGACGCGCTCCCACGCCGCGGCGTCCTGCTGGTTGCCGTCGAACAGGACCACGTTCACCAGGCCGCTCTCCATGAGCGGTTTGGCGATGGTCAGCAGCGAGAACGGCATCCAGAAGTAGACATAGTCCTTCTCGTGGTCGATCTTCGGATACAGCAGGATGACCGTCGGCCGGCCCGATAGGAGCTCGGGGACGGGCACGGACGGGGCCCGGGTCAGGCCGCCGGGCAGTCCCATGAAGACGCTCACCGGTGGGCCTCCAGCAACTCCTGTGGGGTGGTGTCGCCGGGGCGGAAGTAGGCGTCCGCGTACATCTCGAACGCCGCCTCCACCTGCCCGGCCAGACCCTCCTCGTCGCCCTGCTCCAGCAGCGGGGCGAGATCGACCGTGACGTCCTCCCGCAGGAGGCAGAACTGCAGCCGGGCGTCAGCGGTCAGGCGCAGCGCCATGAGCGCGTCGTGGCAGGGGAAGAGCGGACAGCCGCGGCACACCGCCCCGTACCAGGCGCCCGCGGTGGAGTCCTTGATGACGACCTCTGTGCCCGACGGCATGGTGAACACCGTCAGCGGATGGCCAAGACCTCCCTGCTGCACCGTCCGCTCGTCGATGGCGCGGCCCCGGAGATCGCCCGCGAGCTCCTCCATGGGCACGTACAGGTCCGGCAGCTGCCGACTGCGTTTAATCTCTAGGCGGCGGGCGAAGCTCTCACTTCCCTCGCCGAGGTCCTTGATGATGTCCAGGAGCTTCACGCTGTCGACGCCGGCGTCCTCGCAGAAGGCGATCAGCGAGTCGATCTCCGGGGTGTTGATCCCGGACATCACCACGACGTTCACCTTCACCGGGACACCGGTGGCCACGCACGCCTTGATCGCGGCCAGCACCTCGGCGTGATCATCGACACCACACACCTCGTGGTGCAGACCCGCATCCAGCGTGTCCAGGGAGACGTTGAACAGCGTCACCCCAGCCTCCGCGAGCGCAGGCGCGAGCTCACCGATCCTCGGATGCCGTGAGATCACCTCGACCCCGGTCATGCCGACGTCCTGCCGCAGCCGGCGCACGACGTCGACGAGCGGCTCGTACAGGGCAGGGTCCCCGCCGGTCAGCTTGATGCCGTCGATCCCCTGGCCCCGTACAGCGGCTGCGACCGCGATCAGCTGATCGGGATCCAGATCGGTGCCTGACTCGGTGGCCACGGCCTCGCCTGAGGGGCGACAGTAGAAACAGCTCCTCTTGCAGCGGGAGTTCACCGTCACCCGCACCTGCGGTAAACGCATGTCGTAGCTCCCTTGCTTCTCGCTGACATTCACTCTCAAAGCCTTCCGATCCCTTTCCATGGCCAGCAACAACGTTGGACGGAGCCGATGTCAGGGTTGGCTACCGCGGTAGTGCCGAACCCTGACACCGCGCCGGCGAGTCCGGTGCGTCGGATAGTGGAAACCGTGCGAGCGTGGCGCGCCGCCAGACCGGCGGCTTAGCGATGCGCGCGCAAGAGGTCGCTCCCGCAATCGGCTCGCGCAGTTTCGTCCGGCTGAGGTGCCTCGCCCACCTTGCTTGCGTTATGCGTCCCGACGCGGGGCCTTCTCCGCGCGGTGAAGGGACGTGAGCTTCCACCCCGCGCCGGGGGTCCTACGCCGTCCGACGGACCGGCACCGAAGCAGCCGGGCCGCCGGACGGAATCTAGACCGCGGCCTGAGCCGCGAGATCGTTCAGGTTGACGGTGGTGCAGCCATGCAGAGTGACGACTTCGCGAGCGGCGAGGGTCCATCGGATCCTCGGGTCGCCGTACGCCACGAACTCGAGGCCGTCGTCGTTGTCGCAGGGCAAAGGCTGAAGGGTCTGGGGGTCGTACACGATGCCGGCGACGCCCCAGGACGGGGCGTACTCCACCAGCGACGTCACAGCCCCCTTTCGCATGTGCGGGCAGTCCCGAACGGACTCGGCCGCGCAGCTCTCGTGTACCGGGGGCGTGGCGGTCTTCTCGCCCTCCGCGATCGGCTGATCGCCGCGCACCAGGAAGAGATGCCGCTCATCGGGTCTGCCGAAGGTGGATTCGCCGCAGACCTGGCACAGCATGTGGGTCATGCACTGTCGTTGGCGCAGCGCGTGCACGCCGGCCAGCCGTGCCCGGCCGATCCCGCGCACGGCCGGAACCCTGACCCACAGCGTGTCGTTCCTGCGGTCGGCACTGCCGTCCTCGTCCGCGTAGCCGATCCCCTCGCCGCCGACACCACGCCGCAGCACGATGGTGCCCCGAATCGTGTCCTCGCTCGACCAAGGTGCGATGAAGGGGACGCGGAGGCCGTTCTGGTAGAGCTGGCGGGGGCTCATGCGGCTGCCTCCGTCGGCCGGTGGGGGGCGATGATTTGGCCGTCCCGCAGCAGCTCGCCGGTGTCGAAGAGCAGGACGCCGTTACAGAGCAGGCTCCTTCTCTGCACCTCCATCACCTCTCAGAACCGGGTGTGTGGTGGGCATCGGCCGTGGTGGGCCGAGCACTGCGGGATGGGCGGGTTGTACGTCCCGGGGCTGTCGCTGCTCTCATCCAGGCGGCCGTCGCGAAGAGGCCGGTGCCGACCGCCACAGCCAGCGGAACGCCGGACCAGGCGGGGACGAAGGTGTTGTAGCTGGCGTGGGCGAGGACGAGCGGAGTCACCCGCCGGTAGCGGTGATACAGCCACGCCGAGGCGACGCCGAGGGGCAGAACCGCGAGCATCGGGAGCCCCACGTAGGCGTGCGGGAGAGTACGCATCAGCACGCTGACAGCGATGCACTCCCACAGTGGGCGCCGTGCGGCAGTGAGCACACCCACCACGACGGCTGTGATCAGCAGCTCCTCCACGACCGCCGACCAGAACCCGTGCGCCAAGGCCGCGCCGAGTGTCGGGACGCCAGCTGCTGCTGCCTGATCCCCGTGGAGCACTGGGCCCGGCACCAACGCCAGGACGGTCCACGCCGCCATGCCCACGATCGTGCACATGGCGTAGGCAAAACCGATCATCCATGCCTGTGCCCTCTCCCGGCTGCCATGTCCCCTGACCAGGCCCAGATGCTCCGCGCTGATCCCCCAGCGACCGGCAACCTCGAGCGCGAGCCAGACCCACACCACGAGCTCGGCGAGGTGCCCGACCATCTGCGTCGAGCGTCCGTCCGCGGCGAGCACGCCAAACTCGTCAACAGCGATCACGACCAAGGCCGCTCCCACAGCGGTCACAGGTGGTAGACGCCGCCTGGCTGTTTCGTCAGGACGCGGTCGTGTGCTCAACATCCACAACAGCCAGATTCCCGCCGCGGCGATGCCCACCTGACGCCCGATCTCTTCGACCCGGGTGGCCTGAACTGGGAAATCGATGCCGCACAGTTCCGCAAAGGCGAGAGCAGCACCTGCCAGGTGAGGGCCACCCACGAGCGCGAACAGACTCAGCACGGTGGCATACGAGCGGGCAGTCTCTGTGGGGACGCTCCGCCGGTTAGCGCCTTGCGGGCGATGTGAAGCAAAGCGGAGGCGAATGGACGTGGTTGGCGAGGACATGCGTTCCTTCAACGGCTGGATGAGGTAGTGATGCCGGAGCGGTCTGGCCGCCCGGGGTTTCTGGCGGAAGGAGGGGACCGGCTGTCAACAGGGCGGCCGGAGCATGGGGGAGGACAGAGGGCGTGGGCAGCTGTGCGGAAGGCGATCAGCCGAGTTCGTGGTCATCGGCTCTCTTTCGTTTCTGGTCATGCCGACGGTGTTGCTTCCGGACCCTCGCCGTGATGAGCCTCCCCGGCCGGTGCGATGGCATGGAGGCGACCGCGTACACGCTCGGTGTCGGGCATGCTGATGGGCTCGTAGACCGTCAGCGCACGGGCGTAGAGCTGTGCGGCGTCGTCCGGCCGGCCCTGGTCCTCAGCGGTTTCGCCGAGCAATTCCAGGCTTCGCGCGATCCAGCGCGGGGAGCCGGCGCTCACAAACTCGGCGTGGGCCTGGACGCCGAGGTCTTCGGCCGACGTTAAGTCGCCGAGACGTGCGTGGGCCCGCCCGAGCCACGCCAGGGCCCGCGCCGCATCGAAGGGATCGTTCACTTCGAGCAGCGTGGTCCGCGCCTTGCTGAAACGCTCGGCGGCTTCCTCTGCACGGCCGGCTTCGTAGGCGACAAGCCCGAGGCAGATGTCGCTCAGGGCGACCCCTCGCGGGTAGCCGATTGCCTCGCGGATCTGCCGGGCCCCGAGTAAAAAGGGCAGTGCCTCCTGACCGCGGCCGGCTGCGTGGTGCGCTGATCCCAACTCGTGCAGGGCCTGGGACTCACTGCGCTGGTCCCCGACCGAACGCGCCAGGAGGAGCACTTGGGTGAAGCACTCGATGGCGTCGGCGTGGCGCCCAGCCCCGCGATGGCCTAGCCCGAGGGTGTTGAGCATCTCGCGCTCCGCTTCCGCGTCGATGCAGTGACGGGCGGCGTCGAGGCCCAGCTGGTGGGCTTCGGCCCACAGGTCGTACTGGTGGAAGCGATGCCACCAGGGCCACATGGCGTGGACGAGCTGCCAGGTCGATGAGTACAGCCCGTACTGGAAGGCCGTACGTACGGCGGCCATGAGGTTGAGGTGGTGGGCGTCGAGCCAGGTCAGCGCGCCGGCGTTGTCGTCAAAGGGGACGGGCAGCGTGGGAGGGTAGACGTAATCGCGTGCCAGGAGGCGGTGGCTGGGGGTTAGGCGCCGCTCCGCAGCGGTGGCGACGGTGAGGTACCAGTCCAGGACGCGGCGGGTGGTCTCGTCGGCCGCGCCATTGGTCTCTTCGCGCTGGGCTCGGTCGCGGGCGTGGAGGCGGACCGAGTCGTGGAAGCGGTACACACTCCCGCGGCCGGGGCGCTCCCCGAGGGGTTCGAGGAGCCGCGCGCAGGCGAGGGCCTCCAGGGTCTGGGCGGCCTCAGCCGACGAGAGAGTGCAGGCCGCTGCGGTCAGATCGGCGTCGAAGTCGGCGGTGAACAGCCAGCCGATTTGGCGGTAGACCCGGGCTGTGTTCCGGGGCAACGCCCAGTACGCGCCTTCCAGCGCAGAGGTCACTTGGGCTCCTTGGTCGGGCCCGTGGCTGGCGATGTGAGCCTGCCGGCTTCCGGGCAGCGTGATGAAGTCCGCGATGCGGCGGCCGGGGTGCGTGGCCAGGCGGGTCGCCGTCACGTTCAGGGCCAGCGGAATGCCCGCTGACAGCGCGGCGAGTTGCTGGGCGGCGGCCAGTTCACGTGCAATGCGATCCGGTCCGATGCAGCGACCCAGGAGTTCCGTCGCTGCGGTCGGGTCCAGTGGGCCGAGCCGGTGAAAGACGGCACCGTCGTGCAGCAGTTCGGCCAGCGGCTCTCTGCTGGTCACTACCACCAGGTGTCCGGCGCCGCCGGGCAGCAGAGCACGCACCTGGTCGGCGGTCACGGCGTTGTCCAGCAGCAGTGCGACGGGCCTCTCGCGCAGCTCGTCGGTGACCGAGCGCCACCACGCGCCGAGCTCGTCCACGCCCACGGGCAGCGGCCCGTTCCGGAAAGCGCGCAGCAGCTGGCCGAGCACCTCGCCGGTGCGGGCCGGGCCTCCGGGTGCGTGGCCGTGCAAGTCGGCGTAGAGCTGCCCGCCAGGGAACTGATCACGTAACCGGTGCAGGAGAAGGCTTGCCAGAGCCGTTTTCCCGATGCCGGGGAGTCCGCTGATCGCGATCAGCCGTATGGCGAAATCCTGCTGGTTGGCCAGCCAGTCACCGAGCGCCTTCAAATCCTCGGTCCGGTCGGTGAAGGTGACGGGGACCGGAAGCAACTGGTGCGGCGTCGGCGGCCCGAGTGGGGCGGCACCGTGGAAGTGGAGGCCCTGAATGCTGCCCGCCTGGACGCTCGTACCGACCTGCACGTTCCCGCCCAGAAGATTCGTCGTGACGGTGTGGTTGGTGGTGTCCTTCATCGTCCGCAACGCACCTCCACCGCTTGCCCGGCCGGGTTCGCGAGGTCGACGCGGGGGATCGGCGCCGCTCGGTGTTCCGGCGTGCTGGTCTCGGCAGCTTGAGGGGCTGTCAGGAGGGTGCGAAGGACGTTCGCATCGATGCGATCCAAGCCCCGGCCGGGTGGGACGATCCAGTACGGAGCGCCGCTCCAGTGGTGGCCGCAGCTGGCGTTGTCGTCGGCGGCGGCCAGGACGCCGGGCACGTCTGTGAAGGCGGCGGCCTGGTCGGCGTCGACGAGGATGTGAATGACGCGGTGGGTGTGGCAGACCTGGACGGGGCCGAGCCGGTGGCCGGCGCTGCGGACCCGATCAAGAGCGTGGATGCCCGTGCGGAGGGTGACGCGGACGGCCGTGTAGCGGCCGGGCACCTCGTAGGTCCCGTCAGCGTGGACGTCTCCGGCGTCGGTCCGGCGCAGCGCAGTCGTGGCCTTCACGGGCGGGCTCCCTGCGCGGTCCAAGGTCCGAACATTCCAGCGAGTTGGACTGTGGGCGCCAAGTAAGCCAGGACGGTCTCGTCTGGCGATCCC
This sequence comes from Streptomyces sp. 7N604, assembly GCF_052245475.1. NCBI lineage: Bacteria > Bacillati > Actinomycetota > Actinomycetes > Kitasatosporales > Streptomycetaceae > Streptomyces > Streptomyces sp. 7N604. Next base: position 150,356 of record NZ_JBQQBX010000017.1, read on the forward strand.
CAGAGCTTTGTGAGCATGCTTCCTTCTTCGTCAGGCCGCCGCGTCGGTGGACGGCGAAGTGGTCGCGGCGGAGTGGAGGATGACGGGCAGTGCCTGATGACCGTTGGCGATGAACGACTCCTGGGAATGCAGTTGGTCTTCGGGAACCGCGAGTACGAGGTCCGGGAAACGGTCGAACAGGACGCGCAGGGCGATGTCGGCTTCCATGCGGGCGAGCGGTGCTCCCAGGCAGTAGTGGACTCCGTGGCCGAAGGCGAGGTGGGTCTTGACCTCCCTGGTGGCGTCAAAGCGGTCGACGGTTTCGCCGTGGAGTGCGGGGTCCCGGCCGGCGGCGCCGAAGGCGAGGAGGATGGCGTCGCCCTGGCTGATGAGGACGCCGTCGCCGAGGTCGATGTCCTCGACGGCGTACCGCAGCGGCATATGCATGATCGGGCCTTCAATGCGCAGGGTTTCCTCGATCACGTCGGTCCACGTCACCGTGCCGGCCCGCAGCAGCGCGAGCTGGTCGGGGTTCGTGAGCAGCGCGAGCGTGGCCTTGGCGATGAGGTTGACCGCGGTCTCGGAGCCAGCGCCGATCATCAGGATGAGGGTGGACACGAGCTCCTGCTCATCCAGCTGGGCATCGCCGTCCCGCGCGGCGATCAGGTCGCTGGTCATGTCCTCGCCCGGCTCGGCGCGCTTGGCTTCGATCAGGGTCTTCATGCAGGCGAACAGGTCGTCGAAGTCGGCCTTCGCCTGTTCGGGGGTGGCGGCGGTGTGCAGGGCGGCGTCGATGACGCGGCGGGTCCAGTTCCGCATCGTGGCCGGAACGCCGAACAGATCGCAGATCACCTCGGTGGGGATCACGTACGCGTAGCGGCTACGCAAGTCGACGACCTGGCCGGGCTGCTCGGCCTCCAGCTCCCGTATGAGCCTGCTGACGAGATTTTGGACGAGGGGACGCAGCGCCTCGGTGCGCCGTGGGCTGAACGCCTTCGAGATGAGGTTCCGCAGTCGCCGGTGCTCGGGGCCGTAGGAGGTGAAGGCGCTCACGACGCGGACCCACACGTTCAGGGGCCAGTCCTCGGGGAGCCCTTCGAAGGCGGGCCAGTGCTGGCGTGGGTCACGGGAGACCCGGCGGTCCGTGGCGAGCTGCTTGATCACCTCGTGGCGGGTCACCGACCATGCAAGAACGCCGTCAGGGAGCTCCACCTGCGTCGCCGGGCCTTGGGCGCGGAGGCGGGCTGCCTCGCCGTGGAGGTCGGCGCCGGTCGGGTCGAGGACGGGCCAGGGCGTGAATTCCATGTCGAGCCTCCAGCGGTTGCGGCGGGCGGTTCGGCGGGTGGGGCCGAAGTGGCGGCGAAGCGCACGGGCAGGGCGGTGAGAGCCCGGTGGAACGGGCCGGGTCGCCATGTCAGCTCAGAGGCGGCTTTGGCGAGCTCCATGTCGGGGAGTCGATCGAGGAGTGTCTCGATGGCGACGTCGGCGATGATCCCGGCCGTGTCCTGGGCAGGGCAGGCGTGCGGGCCCGCCCCGAAGGCAAGATGCGAGGTGTTCCCAGCCCGCTGTTTCTGGCTGGCGGTCAGGGTCGGGTCGGTGTTGGCGGCGGCGTGACTGATCAGGACGGGGACACCGGGAGGTATGCGCACCTCGGCTCCGGTGCGCGGGTCGCGCAGCGCATAGTCCTGGATGGCGTAGACGAAGGAGAAATTCGACAGCGGCGAGTGCAGCCAGAGCACTTCGTTGAGGGCGTCCGCGACGGTCAGGCTGCCGCCGGTCAGGTCGCTGGCGAAGCGGTCGTCGGCGAGCAGCATCATGGTGGCGGTGGAAATCCATGCGGCCTGGGGTACGGTGCCGGCGCCGATGAGCACCACGAGTTGATGGATCATCTCCTCGTCCGAGAGCTCGGCAGGGTGGTGCAGCAGCCACGACGTCACGTCTGCGCCTGGGGTCTGGCGCTTGGTGGCGATCAGTTCGCCCAGGCAATGGGCCAGGTCCTGCCCGCCCTGCTGGGCGATGGCGGGCTCGGCGTCGATCATCTGGCCGCATGCGGCGGCCATGCGGGCCGTGAGGTGGTCGGGGCAGCCGAAGAGCTGGGCGAAGACCAGAGCAGGGATCGGGTCGGCGTATTGGGAGACAAGGTCCGCTGTCCCGTAGGGAGCGAACTGATCGATCAGATGGGCAGCGCTGCGTTGAACGTAGGCGCGCAGGCGGTGGGGGTTGACCCGGCCCAGGGCGTCGTCGACGGAGGCGCGCAGCCGCAGATGCCGTTCCCCGTCGGCGAACCACAGGCTCGGCCGCCAGCCCATCATCGGGACGACCTGGTTGTCGGCCGGAACGCGTCCTTGGGCCAGTGCAGCCCAGCGTCGGGCGTCCTTGCTGAAGTACGGGCTGCGCAGCACTTCCAAGGCTGCCGCGTATCTGGTGACCAGGATGGCCTGGACGCCGGGAGCGATCTCCACCCAGTGCACGGGACCTTGTGCGCGCAGCCAGTTGTAGGTGGTGTCCGGGTCGGCGGCGAACTGGGGTCCGTACAGGGTGGGGAGGCCGGACGCTGGTGGGGAGGCTGGTTTGTGGGCGGGGCAGCCCGGTGGCGGCACCGGGCTGAGGCCGGAGGGCGGCGGTGTCACGACGACTCCTGGAGGCGGGTGAACAGGTATTGGACGAGCTCGACCAGCGCGGTCTTCGCCGATTCGCGGTCTCGGGCGTCGCAGCGGATCAGCGGGGTTGCGGGGTGGAGATCGAGCGCTTCGCGGAGCTCGGGCTCCGGATAGTTGGGTGTGTCCGGGAAGGTGTTGAGGGCGACGACGTAGGGCAGGCCGTACTGCTCGACGAGGCTGAGGGCCTCGAAGGATTGATCAAGGGACCGGGAGTCGGCGAGTACCAGCGCGCCATAGGCTCCGCGGGCGAGGTCACGCCAGATTTGTGTGAAGCGCTGCTGCCCGGGGGTGCCGAAGAGGTACAGGGCCAGGTCGTCGGCGAGCGTGAGTCGTCCGAAGTCCAAGGCCACGGTGGTGGTGGTCTTGCCCTGGATCCCGGTCAGGTCGTCCACGACCGCGCCGGCCTGGGTCATGAGCTCCTCGGTGCGCAGCGGCTCGATCTCGCTGACGGCGCCGATCAGGGTGGTCTTCCCGACGCCGAACGGCCCGACGACCATGAGCTTCGCGGTGATCTGCACGGTGTCGCGGACGTAGATGCCGTCAGAGAGCCTGGAGGCCATGCAGCACCCTCTCCAAGATGTGGTTGTCGTCATTCGGCACCGCGACGGTGGCGGCGGATGCCTCAGCTGCCGGTCGGCTCACCCGGGTGACGAGGTGGCCGGAGTCGAGAAGGTCCCCAATCAGGACGCGGGTGATGGTGAGCGACTGGCCGAGATGGCCCGCGACTTCGACGACCGACAGGTAGCCGCCCCGGCACAGGTCGACCATCGCCACCTGTTCCGGCGACAAGCCGGAAAGCGGCTTGTCCGGGACGGTGGTGACCATCGTGATCACGTCCAGGACATGCGTGTTGCGGGTGGGCCGGGTCCGGCCACCGGTGAGCACGAACGACCGCACCAAGTCACGCCTGCGCCGCGGCGTCATGTGGGGCTGCCGACGTCCTGGCGGGGCTCACTGCCCATCTCGCGGCCGAGCTGGTCCACGACCTCGTGCATCCGGTAGGCCACCTGACCGACATCCGCGGCACCGGAGGTCGCGACCGACAGGTACGTGGAATCGTGCGCGCGGATGGTGACGACGAAGCCGCCCTTGAACTGCTGCAGACTCTGCTGCCACGAGTCGGCAGGGGCGCGGCAGAATTCCGCGGTGGCGCTGCTGGTGGACTGCACGCCTGCCAGGGCCGCAGCCACGCGGTCCGCCCTGTCCTGATCCAGTCCTTCGGAGAAGGCCCTCACCAGACCATCTGCGGTGACCAGGATCGCGTCGTAGACCTCGGGCTGGTCGAGTACCTGCTGGAGCATCCAGGCGTCGCGGTTCTGGGTCATGACTTAGTGGGTCCCTTCAGTGGTCGGACGGAGGTGGTGGGCAGCCGCCTGGCTTCCGCGCAGGAACGCGCCGATCGGTGCCGCTGCTTCGCCGGGCGTGCGATGCGCGGGCGCCGTGGCTGGGCGCGGCTGTGATGGCCCGGCTGCTGGTGCGGTCTGTCGTGTTCGTTTGGGCAGGCCGCCGGCCGTGGTTGCCCGGGGCGTAGCAGCCCCGTTGGTCTCAGGGAGCGGTGTCGGCGTTGCTGCGGACGGCGCCGGGGCGGCGGGGGCATCGGTCAGGAGCGCGCTGGGGATGTTGACCACGGCCCGTACCCCGCCGAAGGCGGAGGCGGAGTCCACCGATACGGAGAAGCCATACCGCCTGGCCAGCGCGCCGCAGGCCGCGAGCCCGAAGCGAGGCGGATTGCCAAGGCCCGCGACTCCCAGAGATTCGTCGTGCAGCAACCGGGTGGCCTTCTCCCGCTCGGCCGCATTCAGGCCGACGCCGGCATCCTCGATCACAATGGCCAGCCCGCTGTGGGTGAGCTGGACGTGCACCTGGACCGCCGTGCTGGGGTGCGATGAGCGGGTAGCGTTCTCCAGGAGCTCGGCGACGGCTACCACCAGGGCTTCGACCGCGCGGCCCGCCACCGCCCGGGAGTCCTCGATCCGTACGACGTGGACGCGCTTGTAGTCCAGGATTCGGCCGATGGCTCCGCGGACGACGTCGTACAGCGGCGTCGCGTTGTGCTGCCGGCCCGGCCAGGCTCGGCAGACCACGGCCATTCCCGCGGCCCGCCGGAGGATCTGGGCGTTCGTGTGATCGACGTCCATCAGGTCCTGGAGGAAGTCCGGATCGTCGTGGCGCTGGGTCATTTCCGTGATCTTCACTTGCTGGTTGTTTGCCAGCCCCTGCAGCTTCCGCGCCACAGCCAACAGCAGCTCTTGGGCAGACTGTTCGGCGTTCTCCGCGGCCTCGCTGAACATCGCGAGAACCGAATCCAGGGCGTGCCCGAACGCTGTACCAGCGAGCCCTTCGTGCAGCGGCCCGGGAGTCTCGCCACGATGGCCCCGCCGCAGATCGGTCGCCAAGGCCGGCAGCCGTTGCTCGAGCAGGTGACGGGCCTCCTCATCCCGGAGGCGAAGATCCTGTTCGAGGGTGTCGATGCGTTGGCCGTGCAGGCGTGCGGTCTTCCGGTACCGCAGCGCCGCGATCCCGGCCACGACCAGGGCCGGCATCAGGAGCCAAAAGGCTATGCGTGTCATCAGATCCTCGAACGGAAGGTGAGCGAGTAAGGGGAAGGCCGCCGGGGCGCACCCCGGGCCGTAGACCACGGGGGAGCCGTACGGTCCGGGGCGGCGCGCAGCGCCCCGGCAGCCGGTCTGGGTGGAAAGGGCTAAGTGCGCAGCCTCGGAGGCGATTTGCACGAACTGGATTCCCGCGGAGCGGCCACATCCGTCCCTTCGTGTGGTCGGAGCACGCACCAGGTGTGGGTGCCGTCCTCACTGGTGCCCCAGTCCTCTGCGAGGGCGGAGATCAAGTGCATGCCGTGGCCGTTCTCCTCTTGCGGACCGACGGATCGCACGACCGGGGTTCCTGGGGAGCCGTCCACGACCTCGACCCTGACCAAGCCATCGCAGAAGGCGATGGAGAAGCCGATCTCATTTCCGTGGCCGTGTTGTAGGGCCTTGGTGACGAGTTCGCTGATCAAGAGCCGGGCTGAATCGATCAGTTCAGTGAAGTCCCAGTACCGCAGCCAGGCGAGGGCGATCCGGCGCATCTCCCCGACCCGCCGAGCGTCGCGCTCACTGAGCGGCATGCCCTCCACCTGATCGGCGCGCTCGAACGCCACCGCCACACCGTGGCGCTGAGCCACCAGGTGCCGGTGCATCCGGCTTGAGGCTGCTTCAGCGAGGGTCACGTCAGATCGCCCCCGGATCGAACGGGGTCCACGTCGTCTTCAGAGCGTTCAGGAACGTGTCCAGTTGGCTGGCGTCCAGGGATGATTCCTTGCGCTCGGCAGACATCGGGTGCCCGGGGCGGCCCCGCGGGGGCACCGGGCGGTGCGTCGAGAGTGCTGGGGAGCATCGGGGAGCCTCCGTCGGTGGGAGCCGGAGGTAGGGGTCGGCGGTCATCACGGGCATGCCTGCAGCGGTGTCGGCGGGGCCACATGCTCGACGAAGCTGAAGTGGTCCAGCAGCCAGCGCAAGGTCTGCTCATACGGCTCGCTGGCGGGCGATACGGCTGGTTGGCGGGAATCCGTGGCGGCTCTGCCGCCCACTCCAGTTCCAGGGCGGTGCTGTCGAGGAGGGCGAACAGCGGGTCCGCGAGGGTGGGGATCATCTCACCGCACCCCCGTCGTGCTGCTCGACGAGCGACGTCATCAGTGCCGCACGCCGTGTTCGCTGTCCCGGTACGCGGCGGAGGACCGGACGGGCCGACGGGGAAGGCGCGGGCGCGGCCGCGGCGTCGGCGAGAGTGAGGCGCCGCATCCACTCGCCGAATGTGCGGCGCGGGGCGGTCACGACGCCGCCTCTGTGGCCGACCGAGAGGGGTAGAGCAGCTCGCCGAGTTCGCCGTGGAACGCTTCCGTCTGCTCGGCGGTGAGTACGAGCACGATGTCTTCGACGGGCTCGGCGCCGCGCATGAGGGTGAGCGGTACCGCGATACGGCCCGCCTCAGTGTGGTGTACCGGCCGACCCTCAGCGCGTTCGATGCGCAGGGCGGGTAAGGACACCGCTGGCTGGGACTGGCTGTGACCCATCGTCATGCCACATGAACGTAGGGCCACTTCCCGGGATCAGCCCTGAAAAAAATTCAGGGCTGATCCCAGTTCAGGGGTCTGGGTGAGTCAGGCGGCGATCCCGATGTGGGCGGCGACCTTGCGGAGGTCATCCCGGAACAGCGGTTTCTCGCGCTTCAGGAGATCCGTGACGGCCTCCCTGACCAGCGGAGAGAACACGATTTCTTCGGGCGACTGCTCCCGGAGCTTGCCCAGGACGTGCACGGTCGCGTAGTCGTCGCGCTGGATCCGGTTGCAGTTCATGACCTCGATCAGGTACCGCGTGCGGCGCTCCAGCGGCAGCTCGGGATTGATCTCGACAGTGTCGGCCAGACGCAGGGCCTCGCTGGCATTGCCTTCTTCGGCGGTCAGGTGCACCTCGTGCATCGCGACGTTGGTAGGGCCGAAGCTGGTGTGCCAGTGGTTGCGATCCGCGCCGACCCGTTGGGCGGCGGCCTTCGCGCCGTGGTAGAGGTCCCACGCAACGGGGCCCTTCGTCGCGCGGACGGCGGCGACGGCGGCCTGCAGGTGCAGGGCCCCGTACGCCGACCAGTGTTCCACCGAGGAGTTGTCGTTCGGGGTACAGCTCGCGATCGTCTGCCGGGCAAGCTCCACACTGTCGTGAACCTCGCCAGCGGACGTGAGGACGCAGGACAGATTCCAGGCGGCCGCCGCCATGAGCGCGGGGTCTCCCGCACTGTCGGCGAGCGCCAGGCCCCGGTCTGCGGCGATGCGGGCGAGCGTCGGTTCGCCGACACGGCGCAGCCAAATCTGGTGCAGGCCGTAGAGGCTGATGAGCTGTCGCAGAGCCACCTGCTCTTCGTCACCGCTGGTGTCACGCAGGGCGGCGTGACCGACGCGCAGGAGCTGCGGCAGGCGGGAGCCTACGTCCTGGTACCGGCCTTTGGACTGCGTCTCGTACACCGTCCACGCGTCGTCGACGGACTCCTTGAAGTCCTGGACGCTCACCGACCCGACGTTGCTCGGCAGCAGGGAAGACGGCAGGGCAAGCGCGCTGCGAATCGCCGGGACGTGCTCATGCTCGGTGTCCAGGCCGGTGCTGACGCCGGACAGGAAGCCGCCGGTCAGGTCCTCGATGCTGCACCGGAGTACCCGGGAGAGCTGCACGAGGACCGAGATGCGGTCAATCGGAATCTGGTCGTGCTCTACCTTGAAGACCCAGTTCTCGGACTTGCCGATCAGCTCGCCGAGCCCCTTCTGCGACATCCCGCGGCGCTCTCGCTGGTACTTGACGCGCTGGCCGATTGTGAACAACTCGCGTAGGTTCAGCATGGATTGACCTATTCTCCGCGTGGGTTGGGCACTCGCTAAGAGCGTATGCCCATTCCGGACGCGGCCGGGTAATACTGGAGGCCTCTCCCTATGGGAGGGCACTCAACGGTCCCCTGCCGTCCGTGGCGGGGGACCGCAGCCTTCCCTCCGAACGCGCGTATCTCGCAAGGAGCCTCCTTGTCACCCTCCTACCGCGGCCTGATCCTCGACTTCGGCGGCGTCCTCACCACGCGGATGAGGCTCAACGGACAAGCGTTTGAGCAATCCGAAGGGCTCACTCCGGGTGCCTACTTTCACGCGCTGAACGAGCACCCCGACGGCGTGCGTGTCTACGCCGATCTCGAAGTTGGCCGGGCCACCCAGGAGGAATGGAACCAGGTCATCGGTGGAATTCTCGGTATCGACCCGACCAACCTGATGCGGCGCGCTCTGGCGAACCTGCGGCCGGAGCCGGCCATCGTGGCAGCCGCTCAGCGTGCCCGCGAGGCGGGCGCTAAGGTCGCGATGCTCTCGAACAGCTTCGGCCTGGAGCCGTACAACCCGTACGAGGCCCTGGGGCTGTACGACTGCTTCGATGCAGTGATCCTTTCTGAGGTCGAGAGGGTTCGGAAGCCCTCGCCGGCCATCTACCAGCGGGCTCTGGACGTGCTCGAGCTGGCGGGTCCCGAGTGCGTATTCGTCGACGACCACGCCGAGAACCTTCCGCCGGCAGAAGCCCTCGGGATCCGTACGATTCACCACACGACGGACCCCGAGGCCACTGCGGCTCAGCTCGGCGCGCTTCTCGTCAGCGCGGCTGCCTGAGCGATCACGGGAAGGACCGCAGCCGTTAAGGGCGCATCGGTGTCGATGCCTGCGGCGACCAGTCTGTCAAGCCAGCGCTCTCGACGAGGTGGGTGAAGTCGGGCGTCATGGCTCTGGAGACGATTGGCCGCAGCGGCGGACGAGGCGGCGTTTCATCGGGCGGGCTCCTGTTCGCGGGTGCGGTGGGTCCTGGGGAGGGCGAGGCCGTCGACAGCGGTGCGGGGGACCGGGTGACCGGCGGGGTACCGCTCCAGGACGGTGCGCTGCGACGTGGCGGCGGGCATCAGTCGTCACCGCCGTTCTCGTAGGCGTCGATCAGGTCGCCGATCGCGTCGGGGCTGGCCGCCTCGCCAACCCAGGCGCCGTCCTCGGTGAAGACCGGGACATGGTCACGGTCGACGTCGAAAACGCAGAGGTACGGGCCGTAGCGGTCAGGACCGTCTCGTGCAGCACCGGGAGCTGCGCGGCGGCCAGGACCTCCAGGGCGTCGACGGTGAGTCGGGCGGCCTCGCCCGGGTGCTCGAGCTGGACCACGGTGCCGGAGACGCGCAGCAGGTCGCGGGGCTGTATCTCGGTGAGCAGCGCGTAGGTGATGAAGGGGTCTCCGGTGATGCAGGCGAACACCGTGTCGGTGTCGGTGTCGCCCGTCCCGTCGTCGGCGGGGGAGGCGATCAGCTCGAACTGCACGGTGTCCCGCGGGCCCGGGGTGGGGACGGCGTCGACAAAGCCGTCTACGGCGAGGTGCGTGGTGTCCATCAGCTGGCCTCCGCCAAGGTCTCGGGATTGCGGGTGGTGCGCTGGGCGAGCAGCAGCAGCTCCTGGTTGCGCTTCTGCTGCTCGGGGGTGACTGGCTCGCGCCAGGGCTCGTAGTGGCTGGACCACATCGGGCTAGCCGCGGGGGCCGGGTCGGCGGCGGGCGGGCTGGGCGCCTGGCGTCGGGCTCGGTCGCGGTCGGCCTGGGCGACGACGCCGACCCAGTCGATTCCGAGGCGGAGCTGGAGACGGCGGCGCAGCGTGGTGCGCTGCCGGGCGGTGGTCGCCGCCCAGATGCCGGTCGGGATCAAGGGGGCGTTGGCGAGCGCCCATTTCAGGCAGCCGTCCGCGATGGGGCAGCTGCGGCAGGCCGTACGGGCGTGCTCGATACGGGCGACGTCATCCGGGCTGGTCTGGCCGTGCTCGTGGGCGAACCAGGCGGGGTTGGTGCGGCACGCCAGCGGCGCGTCGGTGTGGGGGAAGGGGATTCGGGGATCGGCCTCGATGGGGGCCGGGGTTCGGGTTCGGCTCATGGACGGGCTCTCCTTGCGGAGTGGTCGAAGCAGGGAGGAGTTCAGGCGTGGTCGTCGTTTCGGCGGCCCTTCGGCGGATCGGAGACGAAGCGGACCTCGCCGAGCCGCTGCGGCCGCGTGCGGCTGGGGCGCAGGGCCCTTCCGGCAAGGTGCTGCCGGGACTTTCCGGAAACGACATCGGTCTCGGGGACGACGTGGGTCAGGGCCCCGACGTTGGCGCCGTCACGTATCCGGCTGCCGCCGCTGAGGTTCTTGCGCACGGTGACCGGTACGGGGCAGGCGGCCACCAGTTCATCCCACCGCTTCTTCTCCTCAGTGAGCCGCTGGGCGCGAGTCCGCTCGGCTTGCGCCCGGCCCTCCTCGGTTGCACGACGGTTGGCCTCAGCTTCCTGACGGCGCGAGGCCTGGGCTCGAGTCTCCGACGGCGTGGGTTCCGCTTCCATAGCGAGTCAGGGCCGATCAGAACGGCGATTTGTCATCGGGGCCGGGACGCTACCGGGTGGGCTGCGGAGCGCTGGCCCACGGGTCGTCCGGGTCCGCCGAGGGTGCGGGGTGGTCCTGACCCTGCTGCGGTTCGTACGCCAGGCAGAGGTTGCGCTCGCCGTAGCGGGGGTCGTAGGTGTAGCCGGTGCCGCGGCAGCCGCAGTCGGGGCCGTGCGGGTCCTCCGGCTCACCGCGGTTGCACCACACCGGTTCCGGGTGGAGCGGCGTGCCGTCGTCCTGCCAGGTCAGGATCGTCAGCGTCTCGCCGGAACCGCCGCAGCCGCCGGGGCAGTTCGGCGGGTGCGGCACCGGGCTGTTCTCCCACTCGTGGTACTGGTCGCGCAGCCACGCGCGGGCGGCCTGGGCAGGGCGAGTCGTGAGCCAGTTGGCACCGCGTACGGCGTTCGCGGCCTTAGCGGCGTCGGCTGCGGCCCGGGTGTTGGCCGGATCGGCGAGCGCAACCAGATCGGCTATGACCGCGCGCAGCAGCAGGGCGGTGCGCTTGCGGTCGGCGAGGTAGTCGGGGTGGAAGAGCTCGGCGTCGCCGCGCACCTCGGCATAGCGGGTCCAGAACTCTTCCTGCACCAGTTCGGTGATCAGCCGGGAGATAGACGGCATCGGGTCGTACGCCGGGGCAGTGTCGGCGGCCGGTTCCGGCTGGGCGGTGCGGATCGCGTGCGTAGTCATCGGGGTAGCTCCTGCTGTGCCGTTGTCGTTGTCGTGGTGGTGATCGAGGCTGTTCATGGCGCGGATCCTGTTTGGGTGGTGGTGCCGGCCGCCCGGCGCGAGGTGGACATCGCGCCGGGCGGGGCGCCAGGGCTGGGTGACTACAGGTCCTCGTCACCCGGGTCGGTGTGCAGTGACGACGGGGCACATGTACCGACGCAGGTGTCCGCAGTGCCGTGGATGTGGTCCAACGCTTCTGCCAGGACGTACTCGTCCTCGATCTCGTGCTCGCGGAAGTTGCCGCAGGCGCAGGGAGCCCACAAGGTCAGGTGGCCCGTCCGCACTCCGATGTGGGCGTCGTTGACCTCGGTGTGGTGCAGCCAGACGCCGTCACCGAGCCAGGCCACGGCGCAGGCCTGGACGGTGAAGGGGGATTCGGTCTCGCTCTCGTCCAAGGTTCGGTAGCCCACCCACGCGTCCTCGGTGACGACGTGAGCGAGGGTCGCCGGGAAGTGGAGGCGGACGTAGGCGGCGGCCGACTCGACGGCGCTGCGACGCTCATGAGCGATGCGCTCGGCGCGTTCGCGCTCCCAGTTGAGTTCGGTGATCTGCCGTGACTGGGCGGCCAGTTCCCGCAGAGCGGGCAGCAGGTTCGGCGGCGCCGTGGTGGTGTGGGTCATCGTCGGTCAGCTCCCGTCGGTGGAGTGGGTGCGGTGTGTGGGGCGGGCCGTCTGGCGGCCGGTGCTGGGCCGCGTGGCGGCGTGGCTGCGCAGGTGGCTGAGCCCCTCGTCGTTGGCGCGGTCGGCGCTGCTGACGGTGGTGGACCAGGGGCAGGGGGGAGCACTTGGCACGGAAGCGGCTGCGGCCGGGGCATCGGGTAGCGGTTTCCTGGTGCTTGCAGGTGCTGCCGTCCTCGTGCACTGCGGTTACGGCGAGTTCGCATTTCACGGGCTCTCCTCGGCGGTGGTGGGTGGGAGGTCGAACAGCGGGGGCACCGGGTGCGTCGGCTCCGGTGCCGGGAGCGGTGCGGGCCGGGGCGGGGGCTCGACCGGGGTGAGGTCGGCCAGCGGCGCGAGGGTGAGCTGACCGGCGTCGGCGAGCTGCACGGCCCGGGTGAGGGCTGCGGTGACCCGGTGGTGTCCGGCGTCACCGGGGAAGTCCTTCGGTCAAAGAGCGCGGGCGGACCCGCTGCGGGCCCGCCCGTACGTTGATGCGGTGGGTCAGCGCTCGGTCGGCCCGCTGGCAGCAGTGCGTACGAGGCGCAGTGCCGGGCGCTGCGGGGGAGTGGACGCTGGGGCGGAGAAGGCCCCGTCGTGCTCCGAGTCCTCGGGCTGGACCGTGAGCACCACCAGGCGCAGGGGCTTGTTCGGCTGGTCGGGCAGCGCGAGGTAGCCGGTGACCTTGAGCGGGGCCCCGGGCTGCAGCGCGGCGACATCCGCTGCGATGACGGGATCGGCCAGGGAGCAAGGAAGGACGGCTTCGCGGATATCGTGCTCCTGCGGAGTGAGCTCCTGCCCGTCGTCGCCCTCGGGTGCGAGCAGTAGGCGGAATCGTGCCTGTCCGCCGTCGAAGACAGCGGGTTCGGCGAGCGCGCCGCTGAGCGTCAGCACAGGAGTTTTCATCGCGATTCCTCCTTCTCCTGGACGAGCGGTTCACGGGTCTGGTCTCGCCTGTCGCCGACCGCCGCGGTGACGGCGGCACGCAGAGCAGCTGTGGTGAGCTGGTAGCCGGCGAGCGGGTAGAGAGCGCAGGCGTATGCGATGTCGATCATGTGGTGCCTCCTGTGTCGCCTGAGGCGGTGCGGCGTTCGTAGGCGTGGATCAGGTCGCTGATCTCCGCCGGGTCATCGGTCGCGCCGACCTGGTCGCCGGTCTCGTGCCACAGGTAGGTGAGACCGTCGGTGTCGCAGACGACCAGGTAGGAGGCGTACCGCTCGATGAACGGTGTGGCCTCGTCGTCGGTGTCCGGGAGCAGCGTGGGGTGCAGGACGTCGATCGCGTGGACCTCCAGCCACATGGCGCCGTCCGGTGCCTGGGGGAGCTGGAGGTGGCCGGTGACGCGGAGTTGGTCCCCCCGCTTGCGTTCGTTCAGGACGGAGTGGGCCAGTTCCGGGTTGGCCACGACGCAGGGCAGCACGGCCTCGTCGACGCGGTCCCCGTCCGCGGTCAGGTGGATGCGGAAGCGGGCGGTGTCGTCCCGCTCACCGGGCATGGGCTCCTCGTCGAGGAAGCCGTCCACGACCACGGCGTTGTCCGGTGAGGTCATTGGCTTGCACCCTCCGTCGTCTGGAGGCTCGCTTCGCTACCGGGGTTCGCGGTGGTGGTTCGGCGCGGGGCGCGGTGGCCGTGTCCGCCTCGGGCTTTCTTGACGGCGTACATGGCGTCATCCGCGCATTTCAGCACAGCGGATGCGGATGGCTGCTCCAGGTCGGCGATGCGCACGATGCCGATGGAGGCGGTGACGGTGAGCGGTCCTCCCGGCCACGGCACGGGCTGGGCGAGCTCGTGGGCCAGGCCGTCGGTGAAAGCCCGCACGTCGTTGTCGTTGATGGTGACCGTGGCGACGAACTCGTCCCCGCCCAGGCGCGCGCACTCGGTGTGCCGTCCGCCGTGCTGAGCGGCGAAGTCGGCCAGACGCGCGCCGGTTGCCCGCAGAACACGGTCGCCTGCCGGATGGCCGTAGGTGTCGTTGACCGGCTTGAAGCCGTCCAGGTCGATCATGAGCAGGTGGGTGGCCTGCCGTCGGCGGATCAGCCGGTCCGTCCGGCGCATCCACGGAATGCGGGTCCACAGGCCGCTGAGCGGGTCGCGGCGCGCGGCGTACAGCTTGCGGCCCAGTAGGCCGGCGGTCAGTGCCCAGCCTGCCGTGGGGAGGGCGGCGGCTGTGATGACTTCGGCTATCACGCGGTCACCTCGTCCGTGTCTGGGTCGACAGCGCGGACGACGGCGAAGCAGTCGTCGGCGAGGGAGAAGTGGACGTGGGCGCCGTTCCCGTGGCGGATGGCGGCCATCTTGGCGCTGGTCTCGGCGCGCGGCTGGCCTCCGCCGTAGGAGTCGAGACGCCGGGCACGGCGGCCGGCGCACGCATCGCACCCGGGAGCGCAGTAGGTGAGGGCAACCTGTCCGGGGTGGGTGGTTGCGGTGCTGGTGCTGGCTGTGTTCATCTCGTGAGACCTCCTTTGATGGGGTGGAGCAGGGCGCGCCCAGTGCTTGCAGGCCAGGGGCGCGCCCCGCGCATGTGACCGTTCAGGGGCAGCCGGATCACGTCCGGTTCGTGAGCGCGACGGGTACATCTCGCCCGGCGGGGTGACGTGAGCGTCCTTACGGCGTAAAGACCCTGGGCTCAGATGGCAGCGGCCGCCGTGAGGAAGGCGTGGTCTGCCTCGCCGCGCAGTTCGCCGCGTAAGCCGCTGCCACGGCTGCGTCGGGCAGCCGTAGCAGCTCCGTGTCGCGGGTCAGGACGCGCAGCTCGTACAGGGCGAGGGTCACGTCGCTGCGGGAGGCGTTGCTCGTGTCGTTGGCGGCCCGTATCTCGTGCGGGAACGGGATTCTCCTGCCGGGCGATGTCCCAGCGGTCGTAGAGTGCCCGCGGTGCACGGCGAGCCGGTGGGCGACGCGGGCTGCGGGGTGCACAGTTGGCCCTTGCGGGTGGTGTGCCGCTGGACGAGGGTTTCCGAGGACCGTGCCGAGCAGGGTGCCGATGACGGCGATGAGGCTGGCGAGTACGGCGTCATCGGTGCCTGAGGTCAGCCGACGGCCAGGCCGTGGCTGTCGCAGCCGTCGCACCAGGGTTCGTCGGGTGCGCCGCCGAGGTAGACGGAGTGCACATCTGCCGCATCATTGACCTTCACCCAGAGCGGGCCGGGGCAGCCGTCGGTGCAGGCCTGGTTGAGTTGCGCCTGCCAGTGGTGGTCGTAAGGGTCGCCGTCGTCCATCCAGCGCACCGTGATCTCACGGTCGGCCACGGCGAACGTGCCGGTGGCGAAGCCGTGCTCGCGCCCGTTGTGCCATGTGAACACTCCGGCCAGGTCCTCGCCGAAGGTGTGGCGTACGTCGTTGAGCGGGTCGGGGTCGGCGGTGGCCGAGCGGCGCAGCAGCAGGCCGAGCAGGTCGAGTTCGTCGGCGTAGTACGCGGCGTCGAAGCCCTCCTCGATCAACTGGCCGGTGGTGGGCACGTCGGCGCGCTGGCGGGTGACGGCATCGGGCGGCACCTGCTTGGCGGGCGGGCGCGCCCCCTGCCGGGCCAGGCATTCATCCAGTGAGGTCCGGACAACGATCGCCACGGTGGGCATCCGCCAGTGCCGAGCGCGCTGGAGCAGGTAGGCACGCACGCCGCGCTCGCTGTTCGTGGAGTCCACCAGGGTCGGCATTTTTCGGATGAGGCGGGCTTCCAGGAGTTCACGGAACACCGTGACCGCAGTCGGGGTCGCCGTCTGGTCCCCGGGGCTGCCGGAGGCCTGCTGGCGGAAGCTGTCCAGCTCGAGGCGCCAGTCGGGCGGGAACGCCCGGGCGACGCGGCTCTTACCGCTGCCGCCCGCGCCGACCAAGGCAGCCAAGAACGGGGCGTCGGGCAAGGGGAGCGGGGCGAGCGCGGACTCGCTCTGGGTGTGCACGCAGTCCTCCCAAAGGGGGCGTCGGACGCGCACGGAGCACGGGCGGCCGGGGCCGCCTGCCCATCATGCGCATGATCAGGGGGCGGCAGTCGCCGAAGTGGACACGGATGCTCTCCGCTGTCCAGGGGGCCGTCCAGGTCTGGCCGGTCCTCCGCACCGTCCCGATCCGGGCCGGATCGGGACGGCACGGAGATCCGTCAGCGGCGTGGAACGCTGTCGGTGGTGGGAGCGTGGCCGCGCAGCGTGTCGACGCGTCCGGCGATACGCGCGGTGTGCCCGGCCAGCCGGACCAGGTGCTGCGCGTCGGCAGCCACCGGTTTCCGGTAGACGAGGCCGGCCGTGAACTGGACGGATTGCCTGGTCAGTTCACCCGCCTGCGCGGCGAGGTGCTCGAGCTGCTGCTCGGCGGCGTTCAGGTCGACGGGCTCCCCGCCGTCCGTGAGGGGCGGAACCGGCTCAAGTTGGTCGAGCAGGCTCTGCAACCGTTGCTTCATCGCGTGACCGGCGTCGGTGAGATCACCGCACGACAGCCAGTATGCGAGGTCACGGTGGCCCGCCGGGTCGACCGTGTAGACGGCGGTGGGAGTCACCCAGTCCCAGTCGACCCAGGCCTGGAGGATGATGCGGTTCGTCGCCGGGTCGGGGGTCGCGCACATGGCGCGGCCAGTGCGGGTGCGCAGCAGTGCGCTGTATCCGCCGGTGACCGGATCCGGCACCCAGGCTTCACCGAAGCGTAGACGCAGCAGGGACGCGAGGCGCTCGACCGGATCGGGAGCGAGGCTGAGATCGAGGTCCCTCATCGGCGGCCGCCACTGCGGGTGGCGAGCCACGTGGTGACCGCTGCGGCACCGACGCCGATGAATCGGTGGAGTGCGGCGTCGAGTTCGATCCACGCGGTACCGGGCCCGTTGATCTCCTTCTGCGGGGCGCCGTCCTTGTCCAGGCGGACGGCCTGGCAGTGGTCGATGTAACCGGCCTGGCCCGCCTTCCTGGCGAGCCATAGGAAGAGTGCGCCGCGATCGATCACGGCGTGAGTGAGACCGTTGATGGCGGCACCGGCCAGAAGGGCGGAGGGCGGAACGCGGTAGCCGAACGCCCGGGTGAGGGCGGCGGCCGCGCCGGTCTGGATCGCGGTGTACGTCGCGACGTGGAGCGCGACGGCCCGGCGGCCCCGTTCGCTGGCCCTCATGGTCGGCTCGCCGCTGCGATCGTCCTTCTCCTCTCCGACTTTCACGCCGTCGCGGTAGACAAGGTGCCGGCCGTAGAGACGCTTGCAGCGGGCGGTTTCACTTCCCTGGGCCCAGTGGTCGCAGAAAGGGTGGATCTCGCCGAAGGCGGCGAGCAGGCAACCGAAGAGCGCCAGTCGCTCGATGGCGCGGGTTCGGATCATGGTCGGGTGTACTCCTCAACTCGTGGGGTCGGTGCAGGGGTTGTCGGGTTGGGCCGAGGCCGTGCAACAGGCGTGTGCTGACCGTTCAGAGCGCGACTGATCAGCTCACGGCTGGCGGGGCCGGTCGGGGAGGACGAGTCACGTGCACGGCTGGTGGGCCAGCGGCCTCGTGGCGGCCGTGTCCGTTCTCAGCGAACCCAGTCGACGCCGGCTCGCTGACCAGGCCGGACTAACTTCGTTGAGACGACCGCTCATCGAGCCGTCGCCGCCACCCCATCCGGTCGACCTGCGACGACTGGATTCGTTGAGACGGATCGCCACTCGACTCGGTTCGTTGAGACGGGACAGGCCGGTACGAGGGGCTCGTGGATCAACTCCGGGGGCGGCAGCAGTTCTTTACGCCGTAAAGAGCCCCCGTGCCGCACCTGTGTTCGCCGGGCACGATCCGCCCTGCCGGGCCTCTGCACCGCCCCGGCCTGCGAGGGACCGGGGCGGCACAGGGGGTCGGCAGGGTCAGACCGCGACCGGCTTGTCCTCCAGCTCGCGGGTGACGTGCTTCTCCAGGAGGTCACGCACCTGCCCCATGGACGTGACGGGGACCGGCTCGGCCCCGGTCGCGGGGGCGACGAAGGAGTACTCGTGGGTCGGGAAGTGCTTGCCCTCGCTCTTCCGGTAGTGCAGGTACGCGCCGTCGGCGAGGGGGAACATGGCGTTGGTGCCGTCGATGCCCACCCACAGCTTGCTCTTGTCCAGCAGGCCGTGTGCCGGGTCGATCTTCCCCGAATACCACGCGGCCTCATGGGCGGCACCGGCCTGGGCCGCCTCGGTCAGGAGGTCCATGACGTCCTGGGTATTGCTGGGCAGTGTCTCCTCGAGCTCCTCCACGTTCCGCTCGGAGGCCGCGGAGGACGGGGTGCGGGTGAGTGCGCGCAGCGACGCCCTGAACGAGTCGAGCAGCTGCATGACGCCGGCGGCGAGGCCGAGCCCGAGGATGCCCCCGAGCGCCCCGGCCCAGCCAGTGGGCACGCCCGGCGCGTTGGCGCCCGTCCAGCCTCCGATGGCAGCGGCGGCGGCCAAGATGACGCATTCGAGGCCCGCCACGGCGATCGCTCCGATGGGGGTGGCAGGCGCCGCGGCGGCTCGCTTGGTCCTGAACATGAAGATCTGCTCCTTCTGGAGTCGGGAGTGGGTTGGAAACACAGGTAGGCCGCCTGGTCTGGGATCAGGCGGCCGCGGAGAGGTGTTGTGGTCTGGAGCCCGGACGTCAGTCCGTCCGGTGCCGGGCTGCGGAGACGAGTGGGGGTCCATGGAGGTACCGCACCCTGCGCCCCCGACCACGCGGGCGACCATCAGCCCCGACCATCGGTCACGATGAGGCAACGCGTTGGCGGTGCTGCGACGGTCAGGGTGATGGTCGGGCCGACCATGGCGGGTACGGACGCCGGCATGCTCGGTCCCGTTACTGCGGTCGCGCCGTCTCCTTACGCACTGCCGGGTACGGGACGGAGCAATGCCAACACCCCGTCCAACTCGTCGGGCTTCACGAGGACGTCGCGCGCCTTGGAGCCCTCGCTGGGCCCGACGATGTCCCGGGACTCCATGAGGTCCATCAGCCGCCCGGCCTTGGCGAAGCCGACGCGCAGCTTGCGCTGGAGCATGGACGTCGACCCGAACTGAGTGGAGACGACGAGCTCGGCCGCCTGGCACAGCAGGTCGAGGTCGTCGCCGATGTCCTCGTCGAGCTCCTTCTTCTCCTTGGTGCCCACGACGACGTCGTCCCGGAAGACGGGCGCCATCTGGTCCTTGCAGTGCTGGACGACGACCGCGACCTCCTCCTCGGTCACGAACGCGCCCTGCATACGCACCGGCTTGTTTGCTCCCATGGGCAGGAACAGCCCGTCGCCCTTGCCGATCAGCTTCTCGGCGCCGGGCTGGTCGAGGATGACCCGGGAGTCGGCGAGCGAGGACGTGGCGAAGGCGAGCCGCGACGGCACGTTCGCCTTGATCAGACCGGTGACCACGTCCACCGACGGGCGCTGCGTGGCGAGCACCAGGTGGATGCCGGCCGCGCGAGCAAGCTGCGTGATGCGCACGATCGCGTCCTCGACGTCCCGGGGCGCGACCATCATCAGGTCGGCGAGCTCGTCGACGATCACCAGCAGGTACGGGTACGGCTGCAGCTCCCGCTCGCTGCCCTCCGGGGGCTTCACCTTGCCGTTGCGCACGGCCTCGTTGAAGTCGTCGATGTGCCGGAAGCCGTACGCGGCCAGGTCGTCGTAGCGAAGATCCATCTCCCGTACGACCCACTGCAGCGCCTCGGCAGCCCGCTTGGGGTTGGTGATGATCGGCGTGATCAGGTGCGGGATGCCCTCGTAGGCGGTCAGCTCGACGCGCTTGGGGTCGACCAGGATCATCCGCACGTCCTCGGGGGTCGCCCGCATCATGACCGAGGTGATCAGGCAGTTGATGCAGGACGACTTGCCGGATCCGGTGGCGCCGGCGACCAGCATGTGCGGCATCTTCGCCAGCGAGTGCATGACGTAGCCGCCCTCGACGTCCTTGCCGAAGGCGACCAGCATCGGGTCGTCGTCCTCCGCGGACTCCGCCAGCCGCAGCACGTCGCCGAGGTTGACCATCTCCCGGTCGGTGTTCGGGATCTCGACGCCGACCGCGGACTTGCCGGGAATCGGGCTGATGATCCGCACGTCCGGGCTGGCCACGGCGTACGCGATGTTCTTGGTCAGCGCGGTGATCCGCTCGACCTTCACGGCGGGGCCCAGCTCGACCTCGTAGCGGGTGACCGTCGGCCCGCGGGTGAAGCCGGTGACGGCCGCGTCGACCTTGAACTCGGTGAAGACGTTGTTGAGCGAGGCGACGATTGCGTCGTTGGCGGCGCTGCGCGCCTTTCCGGGGCCGCCGCGCGTCAGCAGATCGAGCGGCGGCAGGGCGTAGGTGATGTCGCCGGACAGCTGGAGCTGCTCCGCGCGCGCGGGATGCTCGCGTTCCTCGCCGGCGGGCGGCGCCTTGGTGAGGTCGGGAACGACCCGGGGGGACGGCATCGTCCCGTGCGGTTGGGCGCTGGCGGGCGCTGGCGTTGCAGCGGTCTTGAGTTTCCTGCGCTGTGGGAGGGCCCCCTGCTCGACGTTGTCGTGGTCGTACGCCGCGGCGGCGGACCTGCGAGGGCCGGAGCGCGCGGGCAGCGCCTCGCGCCGCTGCTTCTCGTATCGCTTGTCGGCCTCGCTGGGCAAGTCGGCCACGTGGTCGTGGACGACGCCGAGGCGTACGCCTAGCGCCCGCAGCCTCTGTGGGACGGCGTTGACCGGGGTGGCCGTGGCCACCAGCACCCCGAAGACGGTGAGCAGCACCAGCAGCGGTACGGCCAGCACGTCTCCCATGCTGAACGTCAGAGGCGTCGCGACGCCCCAGCCGATCAGGCCGCCGGCGTCCCGTATGGCCTGCATGCTGTCGCTGCGGGCTGGCGAGCCGCAGGCGATGTGAACCAGCCCGAGCACGCCGATGACCAGAACGGACAGCCCGATGACGATACGGCCGCTGCCCTCGGACTTCCCCGGCTTCTCCGGGTGCCGGATGAAGCGCACGGCGATGGCGCCGAGCAGCGCCGGCACCAGCAGGTCGAGGCGGCCGAACGAGCCGCTCACCAGGATCTCAACGAGATCGCCGACCGGACCCCGCAGGCCGGCCCAGGTGCCCACGGCGACAATCAGCGCGCTACCGAGCAGGAGCAGCGCGACGCCGTCCTTGCGGTGCGCCGGATCGAGGTTCCTGGCACCCCGCCCCATACTGCGGAAGAGCCGGTACACAATCCTGGTGGGGCTGGGCGCCGGCTTCGCCGTGGCCCTCTTCCCGGCGGGCCTCTTGGCCACTGCCCTTTTCGCAGGTGCCCTGTTCGCGGCGGGCCTCTTGGCCGGTGCCTTTTTCGCAGGTGCCCTGTTCGCGGCGGGCCTCTTGGCCGGTGCCTTTTTCGCAGGGGCCTTTTTCGCGGCGGGCTTCTTGGTGGGGGTCTTCTTCACAGCGGGCTCCATGGAGATTGGGCAGGCAGGTCGTGCAGGGTTGGGTGACAGGGCCGAGCGGAGCGGTCGTCTTCCGGCGCCGTGACGTGGCCCGGGCCTTCTGCCGTCAGGCGAGCGCGGTCACGATGAGCGCGAGGACGGCGAGGACGATGAGGAGGACGGCGGCCAACGAGAGACGGATGGCACGCCCCAGCCCTTGGAACTTGGGCAGCGCGATCTGGGAGAGGACACGAAGCCGGTCCGCTCGGCGGTCGTCGCTCATCTCGTCGAGGATCTGCTGGGTATTGCACGTGGCCCAGTAGGGGAAGCTCGCGCGGTCCGCGCCGTGCAGGCGGGGCAGGACGACGAGCAGCAGCAGGACGGTGGAGGCGGCCAGGGCGAGGACCGCGAGTCCGCCCGCGACGAGGCACGGCACGGGGAGGTGCTTGTCGGCTGATCCCACCAGGCCCGCGATGACTGCGCCGTTGAAGGCGAGGAGGAAGGAGGTCTTGTTGTCGGTGCGGCCGATCTCCGAGGCCACGGTGGCGAGCGCGTCTTTGAGGTTCTGGTCGACGAGCGAGGGCTGAGTACCAGGCTCGGCGGTGGTCTGGGACGGGTTCACCGAGTGGCCTCCTTCGTCTGCCTCGCGGCGGGCGCCGGGGTCGGCACGGGCAGGTCCAGGCGCTGCGCGAGCGTGTGGCGGGCGGCGAAGTCGATGGCCGGGTCGTGGATGAACTCGGCGACCGTACGGAGACGGACGCGCAGCTTCTGCAGGTCGTTCTCGGCGGAGCGCAAGTCACTGGTCTGGGGTAACGGAGTGGTGTCCGTGGCCTCGGTGCTGTTGGTCATCAGGCTTCCTGTAAGGGATGAGAGTGAGAGCGGGCGGTGGGCACGGTGTACCCGCGCCCACCGCCCGTGGGGTGTTTGCGTCGCCCGTCACAGTCGTGGAGGGGTGTTGGTGGAGTTGGATGCCGGTGCCGCCGTGGGCCCTTCACCGGCGGTTCGGCGTGGTCAGTGCGTGGCTGCCGCCTCGGCTGACGGCCTCGTGGCCGTCGAGGTGTTGGGCACGGCGTCGTGCAGCTGGCCGTCGAGCTTGCGGTCGGCGGACTTCCTGCCGACGCGCACGGCGATGGTGTCCTTGTCGAGCATCCAGGTGTGTCGGGTGCGGTCGCCCGGCTCCATGGCGCGCCATGCGCCCGAGCGGAACGTGCGGCTGGGGCCTCGCTCGCGGAGCGAGGCCGAGCTGCGGCCTCCGTGCAGCGGGTCGTCGTAGGCGCGGCCGCCGCCGAATGCCGGGTCGTCGACGACGGGAGCCGTGACGTAGTCGCCGTGTTGTGTGAAGTAGAACGGCACGTGGTACCGGTCGCACGCGTCGCGGATGTCGCGGGCCCACTGCGGGTGCAGGGGACGGGCGTTGGGCCCGAACCCGCCTCCCGCGATGACCCAGTGCAGGCGTTCGGTGCGGTGCCACTGGTCGCCGTGGCGCACCATGCCGTCGACGACGGCGTCCTCCGGTGCGTCGGCATCCGGGTGGGTGGCGTCGCGGCGCTCGGTCAGGAATCGGTCCAGTTCGACGGGGCCGGTCAGCGGCTCGCAGACGACGACCCTTGTCGCGGCCGGAGTCTCCAGCAGAGCGGGGATGCGCGTCTTGGCCGTCCATTGGTCGTTGACCGTCACCCCGAGCCAGATGTTCGCCGGGGGCTTCGCGGCGCGCGCCCGGGCGGACTTGGCCGCCGGGCTGGCGTGG
Source organism: Streptomyces sp. 7N604 (assembly GCF_052245475.1). Taxonomy (NCBI): domain Bacteria; kingdom Bacillati; phylum Actinomycetota; class Actinomycetes; order Kitasatosporales; family Streptomycetaceae; genus Streptomyces; species Streptomyces sp. 7N604. The sequence goes on from NZ_JBQQBX010000017.1 coordinate 173,373, forward strand.
TGGCCGTTGTCCGGCGGGCCATCGAACTGGGCGGCGTACTGCCGCATCCCGGCCTCGCGCTTCAGGACGAAGTCGCGCATCCTGGCCGCGTGTTCCGTCGGGACGACGAAGGTGATGTGCGGGTTGGCCTCCATCACGTCCAGGACGCGGGTGATGAAGAACTCCGGCACTAGGTGGTGGAAGAGGTGGGGCACGAGCACGCGGCCTGCCGTCTTCCAGCGGTAGGGCTGGTCGACGCGGTCGCCGTGCCAGATGACGCTGTCACGGCCGGGTGCGGTGCCGAGGGTGACCGGATGCCAGGTGCGGTTGGTCGGGGTAGCTGGGGTGTCAGCCATGGATGCTCCTGTCCAGGTGTGGCGTTGGTTCACGGGGGTTGATCTCGTGCGTCGGGCGCACCAGGTCGCCTTCCCGGCCGGGGAGGGCGTTGGATGCGTGTCGGGCGGACCGTACGGGGCCTGCGAAGCTGCCGGCGGCGGCGCGAGTCCGTACGGAGGAGCCGGTCAGTTCTCGGGCGGCGACAGGACGTAGTAGTAGAAGGTCGTCTGGTCGTAGTCGCTGCGCTGTACGGCGAACACGTCGGGCCGGTCCACGGCCAGTTGCTGGAGCTCGGCCTCGATCCACTCGTTGCTGCGCTGGAGGCTGAGGCGGTGGAGGTCGAAGTAGCTGAGAGTCATCTGGACCGTCTCGGCCTCCCTCTGCCATCTGAGCGTCAACTTGCGTAACTCTCGCGGGCGGTGTCCTCGTCCGGGCGGTCCGGGATGGCGCGGGACAGGGCCCGGCGGCTGGTGGCGTGCCCGGTGGCGATCCGGTTTGTGTCCGTCAGCTTCAGGCCGGAACTGTAGGCGGACTCCGGGTCCTGAATGGCGCTGAAGTGGCAGCCGAGACAGGCGACGACGTGGTGGTAGCAGCTGTCGTCTGCGGAGTAGATGAGGACGATCGCGCTCATCGCCTGGTTCCAGTGACGCTCGACGACGGTGATGCCCTCGGGCATCCAGGTGTCGCCGAGCTCCGGCCACGATTCGGTGGCCGGGGGCTCGACGGACGCGGGACGGGTGCGGTTGAACAGCGCGAGGACCATGGGCTTGGGCTCCTTGTCGGGACGGGGTGACAGCGCGCCAGCCTGCTGAGGCCTGAGGCGGCTGCCCGGTGGGGTCGTTCAGCGGGTGCGGCGGGCGGCCGTGCAGCGGCTGCAGAGGAAGGGGCACTGCTCGCTGGAGGGATCGATGGTGCACGTGCCGAGTTCGGCGAGCGCGCCGCAGGTCGGGCCGAGCAGTTTGCGCAGTTCGTCAAGGTGGTCGGCGAGGTCGGCGCGCTCGTCGGGGAGCATCTCGGCGATGATCCGCTGGGCGGCTTCGCGGTTCCCGGTGCGCACAGCGGCCAGGGCCGCGTTCCCCGCGGCCTCCGGGGCGGTGATCGCGGCGTCGACGTCGTGGACTGTGTCGTTCTGGAACGTGTCCACGACCGTGGTCTTGGCGAGCGTGGTGTCGGTGGCGACCGTCATGCGTCGTCCCCCGCCGCGTCCGCGTGCTCCAGGACGAGCGTGGCGTAGGTGGAGTCGTCGCCCGCCACGAGGCGGATCACCTTGGCGAGGTCGAGCCAGCCCTCGGCCCGTCCGGCGTGGTACGGGCACAGCTGCGCCAATGCCTCGCGGGCCGGGCACAGTTCCGGGTCGGAGTGGTGCCGGGGCAGCCCGTTCTGGAGCTGCTGGATACGGTCGCGCAACTCCAGGTACGCGCGGATGAGTGTGTCGACAGCGTCGGCGGCGTCGTCCCTGATGACGGCGAGGAGGCGCTGGCCTTCGCGTGCACGGTCGAGCACGTACGTCTCGGTATCTGAGCCGAGGGTCATGGTCAAGGAAGCCCCTTCCGAGCGGGCAGTCCCGCGTCGCCCCGTTCTTCGCCGCCGGTACCGGTCATGGACGGGCGCGTGCGGATGCGGCGGGCAGGCGGAGTGGTGACGGGAGAAGCTGCGCATTGGCTGTTCCGGCTCCCCGCCTGCCCCCGGGCCCCGCGGGCGGGGTCCGAAGGGCGGACAGGCAGACGTCAGCGGAGAGATTGCTTTCACACGGCAGCGTGTGGCCGACGAATCTGCCAAGGCCGCTCAGGCGGCTGCGGTTGTCACGGCGTCTGCGTGCAGGAGCGCAGCTCGGACGAGGTGCTGGTCCCGGGACCGAGTTGTGCATGGTCGGTGCCGGTGTCGTTGACGTGCGGCAGCACGAAGACCAGGCCGACTACGGCGCCGGCTATCAGGACCTTGGTGCGGTGGCGCTGCCACACTGTCGGCTGCGGCGGCCGGTACTCATGAATCGTGTAGAGCTTCTGGGCCTTGGTCGGTTTGGGCATGGGTGTCCTCCTGGACAAGGGCTTGGTGAGTGCAGGGCAAGGGGGCCGGTCGGCCTGTGGGGCCCTCAGCACGGGCAGCTGAGAGCCGGGCAGGTGGGCCGGTCGCACGGCGCGGTCGAGGGGGCGCCCATCGGCAGATCAGGCTTCCCGTTCGCCGGGGCCCCCGACGTGCGTGCGGTTGAAGCTGAACGCCTTGTTGGTGTTGTCCACCGACGTGCGGTTGTCGTTCTTGATGCTCACCGGGCCGTTGAAGTTGTTTGTGACGTCCGGCGGTGTCCCCTTTTTCAACTTCGACAGGGCGGCGCCAGCCGCCGAGATCAGCAGCAGGGGAGCGGCGACGATCAGGCCGGCCACGACCACGCCCTCGGTCGTGATGGATTCGAAGAAGAGCTTCGCGCCCAGGCCGACGCCGATCGACATCAGGCCGATCCCGGTGCCGGCAACCGCGACACCGGCGGCCCACTGCGGCACGATGCGCCGGTCGTCCTGCTTCACCGGCTGCGTACCGGTCGGCTGCGGCGGGGTCGGGTCCTTGTACGGCGTCGCCTGATCGGGCCGGATCGCGGGGATCTTCAGGGCCGCCTCGATCAACTCTTCGGAAGTCACTCGCTGCGCAGCCGAGAGCGGCGCGGTTTCGTGAGCGGGGACATGCGGCAGCATGTTGGGGCCTTTCTCCGGGGTGGGCAGCGTGGGAAGCCCCAAGGTCGGTCTCGGGGCTTCCAGTTCAGACGAGAGTGATCAGCCCGGATGCGTCCTTCGGCGCGATCTTCCCTTCGCGCCGCAGGTTGCTGATCGTGGTGCGGATCGAACCGCGCTTGACTTCCTTCCCGCCGTCGTCGTCGAGGGCGGCGAGAAGGTCCTGCTCGGACAGAGGGCCGTCGTCGAGAGCGGCGAGTATCCGGTCCGCGTTCGTCCTCGGCGTCTCCGGCAGCGCGTCGAGCTCGGGTTCCTCGTCGACGTCGTACTCAAGGTCATCGGCCAGGCCAGCGCCTTCCTCCTTCGGCGGCGGGAAGATCAGCGTCAGAGGCTCGCCGGGTGGCGCGCTGGAGCCGTAGAGCTTCCTGATCTCCGGGTCGTACCCGTCGTGCGGCGCGAGGCTGCCGACGAGGAAGAACCGGGCCATCGACGTGGGGCGAGACGAGGTCAGGTGGTAGCACATGCCCTGGCTGTTGGGCTTCTCGGCGCTGCGGTCGACCGGCGTTCCCCACCTCTGGATACGTCGCGCGCGGCCGAGGATCTTCGGAATGGGCTGAAGGTTCTCGCCGACCGGCAGCAGGCCGTCGCCGACGAGTGAGGCCATCATCTGGGACGACCACCGCAGAAGGATGACCTCGCCTTCTTTGAGCATCGCGCGCAGTGTGTCGCTGCCGCCGAGCTCGTCGAGGTGTCCAGCCTGCGCCGCGAGGACGATGCCGATGCCGACCGAGCGTCCAGTGCGCCCGAGTTCCTTGATCAGCCGTGCCGCCTCGGCCCGGAACGGGCTGCCCTTCTCAAGCAGGCGGTTCGCCTCGTCGATGACGACGTACTCGAGCTTGTCGGGGTTGTTGATCAGGAAGCCCGAACGGCCCATCGCCGCGTACCGGGCGAACCGGTCCTCGGCCTTCTGCACGGCGGCACGCAGCAGGCCCATCGCTTCGTTGAGCGTGCGCACGTGCGTCGCGACGTTGCCCGTCGCCTCCGGGACGGACTGACCGCCCTTCAGGTCGGCGAGGTGCACGACGATCCCGTTGCGCTTGCACGCCGCCAGGAAAGCCTGAAGCCCGCGGGACTTTCCCGCACCGGTCGTGCCGAAGATGATGATCCGCTGCGCGTTGCCGGTCTCGGGGTCGTGCACCCGCATCCGCAGCGGCTCGCCGTCGTAGTACGAGCCGATGCGGATGCACCCGTTCTCGTCCATGACGAGGTCTTCGAAGGTGATCGCCCGCATCTTCGCGAGCGGGTTCACGGGGAAGACCCGCACGACGGCCCGCCGGCCACGCCCCTGCTCGAAGATCACGCGGCTCGGGTCGTCGACTTCGAGGAGGTCGCACAGGGCGTCGTGGTCGTAGCCCTTCACGCCGCCGGGGCGGGTGCGGAGGATGTACTCGCGCAGCACCTTCTGCTTCTCCTCGACGTGCTGCTTCGCCAAAGCCGCGGGGGACGTCATGGGCTCAACTCCTCCGACAGGTCGTACTCGTTCACCTCGACGAGCTGGACGCCGGGCAGCGCAGTACGGGCGATCTCGTTCCACACGTCCTCGTCGGCCTGCGTCGCCTCGGGAGGCGGGCCGATCAGCATCATCTGCACGCCGGCGCCGTACCCGGGAATGTCCTCGATGGCGAGCAGCCCGACCGGGATGTTCATCAGCGCTGACAGGCGGCGAAGCTCGATCGTCGGCACGGGCTCGCCGTGCACCTTGGAGGCGATCGCCGCTGCGACGCGGCGGCCGTCCTCGATCTGCCGGATGGCGACGATCTCGGTATCCGGGGCGACGCCGCCTTCTTTCGCCGCGTTCAGGTGCCACCAGGCGGCGGCCGGGTCGCTCGGGACCTTCTTGACGACGGTGACTTCGTCCGACGCCTCGTCATCCTCAAACTCAGCCTCATCGTCGGCGTCGGGCTCGAGGGCTGGCGGGTCGGGCCACTTCGCGACGCGCTTGCCGAGGGCGGCTGGCCGCAGCCACCACACCCCGGCAGTCCACAGCGCGACGGCACCGCCCTCGATCAGGCGCGCCTCGGTGCTCGTGGCGAGGAGCTCGGCGACCAGGATCGACGACAGGAAGCTGTGTGGCGTCAGATAGATCACGGTCGCGATCGGCCGCTTCTTCGGGTGCGCGGTGAGCAGCCGAGGCGACAGGAACGCCCCGCCGATGCCAGCCGCGATGGTCGTGATCAGCGCCGGTACGGTCGGCTGATCGGTGAACAGGGCGGTGCCGGCTGCGACGCCGCCAGCGAGGGTGGCGAGCCGGCCGACGGCGAGGACCAACACCGAGCCGAGCCGGCGGGATGTGTCGACGTATGTGCGCAGCGGCATCGGCTGGCGCTCCTTTCAGGGAACGGCGAAAGCGCCGCCCCCTGCTCGGGGTCGGCGCCTTCGTAGGGGATCAGGTGTGGGCGGCTGCGGCCCGGCGGGTCCTGGTGCGGGAGCACCAGGACCCCCAGGAGCAGGCTGCCCGTGGGCGCACGCAAGGCGTCTGCTGTGTGATCAGCGGTTGCTGTACCACTCGCGTTCAGCGACGTCGTACGGGCCGGACTGCATCGCCTCGTTCACGGTGCCGTAGTCCGCCTCGTGGTCGCGGGCCGCGTTGTCGAACTCGGTCGACATCTCGGCCGCCTCGGCGGCGAGCGCGTCGGCCAGGGCGAGCGATTCCCGCATGACGCCGGCGGCATCGTGGTGCGACGAGGTGACCGCGTCGTCGACGGCGAGGGTCGCGGCGACGTCGGCCAGGTGGTCGACTTGCTTCGCGCAGCCCTCGACGTACGAGTACGCGCCCTTCACGGCCTGCGAGAGCATCCGCATCGCGACGGCCGCGATCGCGAGCCGCGCGATGACGAGCGTGAACGTGATCGCGTCGGCGATGACGTCGACGATCCGGCCACTGCGCAGGACGGGCAGGTCACCGCCGTCGTCCGGTGCGTCGGCTCCGCCGCCGGGGGCTGGCACGCCCGGCGCGCCGGCTGCCTCGACCTCGGCGCCCGACTGGATGCTCGACGGCTCGACGACGTTCCCCCCGCCCTCGGCGGGGGCTTCTGCTTCTGTGCTCATGATCAGACTCCGCTTCGGTTGTGGTACTCGCGTTCAGCCGGCGCGACATGGCCTGCGTCCTTGACCGCGTCGGCGCGACGCTTGTCGGCCTCAACTGCGACGTCACGTGCCGCGAGGATCGCCTCGGACGCGCGGGGGAGGGACGCAGCGAGGGCTTCGGCCTTGTCCATCACGCTGCCGGCACGCTCGATCAGGCGGATGCACCACTTCACGAGAACGCCGGGCACCTTCTTCTCGAGGCACGTCGCGTACAGGTTCTCCAAGCCGGCCCTCAGGCCCTCACACTTCGAGGCGACGACCCGCATGTGATCGACGCCCTGGAGGATCTGCTCGCCCATGTCCTCGTCCGAGTCGATCAGGTCGTACACGGTGAGATCGGCATCGACGAACTGGGTGTCGCCGACCTCGCCAACTGCTGCGGCTGGTCCCATTACGATCGGGCTCTCTTTCGGTTCGGTACGGGTCGGGATGACCTCGCCGCGGTTGCCGGCGGGCAGGCCCTTCTGCCCCGTGCCGATTTCGCCGCGCGGACGGCGCGGGGCCGGCTCTCGCTCGATCGTCACCGTGTACGAGACATCCCATCCGGGCGGGGGCCTCAGCCACTCGCCGTCGGCTCCTGGCATGTCGCCCGGATCCGTAGAACGCCGTTTCCCGCGCTTGCGGCGGCTGCCGTGTGTTTTCGGTCCGGTCTTCGCGCCACCGGGCTTCTTGCCCTTGTGACGCTTCCACCAGGGCTTCTTGGAGGTGCCGGTCCCACCGGTTTTCGGCTTCTTCGCCCCCGAGCCCTTCGTGCCGGACTTCTTGCCCGCACCCGAGGATCCGGCCCCCTTCCCGGTCGACGAGCCGGAGCCGCTGCCCTTCTTCGGCTTCTTCTTGCGCTTCTTACGCTTCTTGACCGTGCTCAGGACGGGCGGGGCGAGCTTCTTACGCCGCTTCTTCAGACGTTTCCGCGCCGTCTCGGCCACGGCCTCGCCCAGCGTCGTGCGGTCCTCGCCGTCTCCCTTGGACTCGGCTTCCTTCTCCGCTCGGCGAGCCTCCGCCTGCCGGGCTTTCTCCTCTCGGCGACGCTCCCGCCCCGCGATGCGGGCAGCCTGGCGAGCCGCCCGTCGTTCCAGACGGGCCGCATGACCCGCACCTTTACGCTCCTGGCGGCCGCGGGCCCGCTCCAGCGCTGGGCTAGATGCCGACGAGCTGGGCGACTTGCCGTTCTTCGGGGACTTGTTGCCCGAGCCCTTCCCGCCGCCCCCAGCCGAGCCTGAGCCCGTCGAGCGTGAGCCGTTCGAGCCCCGGCGGCCCGGACCACCGGAGTCGTTTCGGGAGCTGGGGCCCTTCTGTCCCTTGGGGCCCGTTCCGCGGCCGGTCCCGGCCGAGCCGTTGCTCGCTGGTGTCCGCCCGCTGCCCTTGCCCGAGGACTTCTGCTGTCCGAAGGTCCCGCGCCCTGAGCCGCCGCCGGAGCCGCCGGAGGAACCGCCTCGGCCACCGCTTTTCGCCGCGCCGCGCCCGAACTCAGGCCCGGACTGCACGCGGCTCTTGGCCGCCTTCTCGGCGTTGGCGACCTTCTGCTTGTCGGCAGCCTCGCGCGCCTTGTCGGCGACCGCATCGTGATGCTCGCGCCGAGCTTTCAGGTACGCCGCCATCGACCACGTGCCGCGCAGGGCGGCGACGGCGATCGCTGCCATCGTGACCATTGCCAGCGAGGCCGTCGCGCGAGCTGGAGTTCCGGTTCCGCTTGTGGCTTCGTCGACCATCTCGCCGGCCGCGTCGTCCGGGTCGTACTCGCTGTCGTCTTCCTCGTCGGCGGGCAGGTGGAAGGGCAGCGTGAAGTCAGGCGGCGGGGCGGTGTTCGGCGGCTCCGGGAGGGTGGGCACATCGTCGCCGTCCGGGTCCGACCCGGGCGGCGAGAGGTTGATCGTCGGGAGCGTGAGGACGTCCGCGCCCCGGTCGTCGTCGGCCATCGGGCCATCTCCTGTCGACTACTTGACGTAGCGGGCGGCCTCGCGTACGCGCGCGCGTCACGCGCGCGCATAATGCGCGCGCGAGGCTGGATTTCTTGGATTGGGCGTTGATTTTTGAACGCGTAGAGTCACCGCTCGCCGAGGGCTTCCTTGAGGTAGCGGCCGAGCTGCCGGTCGAGTGCTTCCCACACCGGGTCACTCTCGGGGAGCCGTGCGCGGGCCATGTCGACGAGGACGATGACGCGCGCTTTGTACCCCTCTGCACCGTTGATCCGAGGGGCCCACAGCTCGGCCTGAAGCCGCTTCGACCGGGCGGCATCCTTGCCCGGCATCAGCCGATCTTGCGGATGTCGAGGTGCGAGAACAGCGGCGACGGGTCGGCGACCGGCGGTTCCGCTTCGGGCTGCGGAGCCGTGATCTGCTGCTGGCCGCCGGCCTTCAGCTCGCGAACACGCTGCTTGGCTTCCTTCTTCTCGGCCCGCTCTTCGGGCAGTTCCTCGTAGAGCGCCTTGTACCGGGCGGCGTACGCGGTCAGGTGCTCGAGGAACTCTTCAAGGTCTTCGACGGCCTCCTTGAAGGGCTTCATCGTCTTCTTCGCACGCAGCCGTGCAGACCACGGCAGGTCGCCGTACAGGGCAGGCCGCTCAGCGATGTCGGCATCGAGCTCGCCAGCCAGAGCCTTCATCTCGGCGAGCAACGGGGCAAGGTACTGCCGGCGCTGCTCGATGAACACGCGGCGCTTCTCGGGGCCTTCCGCGAGCAGGTCGGGCGTCCACACGCCCTTACGCGGCTGCTTGTCGTTGCTCATCAGGGGTTTTCTCCTCTGCGAGGGTGGTGCGATCTAGATCGGGTGAGAGGCTTGGGGCGGCGCTTCGGCGCCTTCACCGCGTCCCCGAGGTGTTGACGGCATCTCGGGGGCCGGTGGAACCGCCGAAGGGACTCGTTTGTGCAGTTCAGGCTGCATTCTCGGTGCTGATGAGGGGCCGTTCCGAGGTGCTCTCGGCCGCTGCGGGCGAGGCCGCCGACTGCGCCTTGAGCAGTTCGGCAACGGGGCGGGCCTGGGCGAGCGCCGACTCAATGTCGAAGGACACCTGTTCCGTCGGACCATCAGCCGGAGCATGCTCAGCGGCGTGCCCAGCTTGCGTGGACTCGGCTGCCAGGGGCCCGAGTTCGCGGGCTTTCTCCATCAGGCGCTTGGCCCGGCCGGGCCCCATTCCGAAATACGTCGCCGTCTTCTGGATGCCGCCCGTACCGAACTTGCCATCGGCGTCGAGGACTCCACGCAGGCGCTGTACCGCCTGTTCGTCCGTCCATCCCGAGGCGTCCTGGTCGCCCGTACCGGCGTTCGTGTCTTCGTCCGTACCGGATTCAGTCTCCCTTGTACCGCTCGCGGTCGCGTCCGTACCGGCGTTGAGGGCTGTACCGGTTCCGACCTGGGCGGTACGGCTGTACCGCGCGTGGTCCTCGGGAGCGGTACGGTCCGCGTCCGGCGTACCGGTACGGGCGGCGCCGTCCCCCGTACCGCGTACCGGTACGGCGCTGTCGTGGCGGGCATCCGTACCGGTATGGGCCGCTCGATTTGGCTCCTGTGTACCGGTACGGGGCTGCGGATTGGCTTCCGTCGTACCGGTACGGCCGTCCGTGAGGATGCCTGCCGTACCGGTACGGGCGAGCAGCTGTGTACCGGTATGACGGTCTGTCCCGGCCGACGCAGTACCGGGACGGCTGCTTGTACCGATCAGGTTGGCCAAGGCCTTCTCCGCGGCCGTGGCAGTGTTGTAGTTCAGGCCGGCGAACTCCCGGGTGCGCACCCGGCGCTGTACCGCTTCCAGGACCAGCCCGAGGTCGTCGACGTTGACGCGGGCTTGAGCGGTCTGCGCCCTGCGGTCGGCCCAGCCGAGACGCGGGGTGAGGACCGGCTGCCACTTCTCCGGGTCTTCGCGCTTTTGGAGGCGGCGCAGCCGGTAGAGCCAGTAGCCGGCGCGTTCGATGCGGACCTGCCGGGTGGCGTCCTCCTGGCTGATGGTCTCGTCGGCGGCGAGCGCCAGTTGCACCCGGACCCACTCGACAGGGTGCAGCATGCGGACGGCGGCGACCTTCCGCTCCAGCCACAGTCCGAGATCCCGCTTGAACTTCTCCCGGGCGGCCAGCCGCTCTTCCAGCGATCCGAGCTCGAAGAGCACGCCGGAGATCAGCGGCCAGGCGGCGCGGGCCACGCTGCCGATGAACGTGTCGGCCTCGGTCGCGGAGAAGAGCGCGCTCGTGCCGATCAGGAGCCAGAACAAGGTCCCGGAGAGCCCGGACCCATTGCCTTTGCGGGCGCGTCGACGGGCCCGAAGACCGCAGACCAGCGCGGCAACGTCCAGGCCGACGAAGGGCAGCCAGTCCCAGGGACTGGCCAAGCCCATCACATCTGCCCCGAACTTCCTCAGCCCCGTCGACGACAGGTAGGCGGCTGCGGCAGCCACCACCAGCGTCATCACGTCCTCGGCCCGTCGGCCGCGGCGCTCTCGCCGCTCCATGCGCGCCTCGTCGTCCAGCTCCGTACGTTCCCACGGCGGAGCACCCGAACGACGCATCGCGCGGTACAGCAACAGCGAGCCACCAGCCAAGACGGTGGTGCCCACGCTGATCTGCCACCGCTCAGCCAGCCACTCGGCTGCGGTCGCGAGGGTGTTCATCGATCCTCCTTGGTAAGCGCCCTCGCCCGCGGCTGCGCAGCAGCCCGGATCGTGGACGTGAACAGCGAAAAAGGCCGCCCCTGAGGGACGGCCCAGAAACTGCAGATGTGATCAACGGAGCATGTGCTCCCCCTCTTCACTGTGGCCGTGCCGTCCGGGCTGTCCGGCTCTCCTCGCCCCGTCCGTACCGGCCCGTTGCCGGTACGGACGGGGCGAGGAGAGCCGCCAGATCGTCAGGCGCTGGTGTCCGGTAGAACGGTGTACTCCCCGGTGCGCGGGAACTGGGACCGGCCGTTGTCCATGCGCGCGGTGACGTGACCGCCGACGTGGACTTCCTCGGCACGCCTGGTCGCCCGCCTTGTGCTTGTGGCCGAGGGATTCCATGTCGGTGGTGAGCTCGATGCGTTGTCCGATCTCCGTTGGTCCTTCCAGGAAGACTGCGAAGGCAGAGGATTTCGGGTCCGTGCGGCAGCCGCTGAGGCCAGCAATACGATGGCCGGCCTCCCGTCAGGGAGGCCGGCCATGGAGAGCAGGGTCAGGAGGAAACGTCCCTGCTGCTCCCTGTCGTTCCCGGCGACTCACACCGCCGGGAACGACAGGCAACTCAGGGAAGTTGGTCAGTGCTGGTCGTCCAGGCACTACTCAGCGGGCCGGCCGGTGCCGAAGATCTGCCGGAAGAGCGGCTGCTTCGGGTTGGCGACCAAGACCATCGCGGACCCGGCGACCAAGAGCAGGCCGAGGATGTGGGCTAGGTCGGCGCACTGGTCGTAGGGCTTCAGGCACGGTAGACAGGCGGGCGGACGCCGGCGCGGAGCTCGCGGATGATCGAGCAGGGGCCCTTGGTCGCGCAGTACGCGGCGTCGTCGTCGGGCAGGGGGTTATGCGCCAGGCCGAGGTTCTGCCGTGCGACGGCATTGACGGCCTTCAACATCGCCGGGTCGAAAGGCCGGCACTGCGATTCGTCGTCGCGGTTCACGCCGTGGCGTGCCGCACTGACGATGTGCTGCCGAGCCTGCCGCGCGGCCCACCTCCGGTCGTGCGGGCCGTTGTTCTCGTGGACCTTCCCGCCGTCGTGGAACGTGTCCTGGTGGCAGGCGGTGCAGTGGTAGGTGATCATGTTGACTGGGGGCTTCTCGGGAAGCCACTTACCCTCGAACTCGTACACGATGACCTCGGCGCCGGGCGTGACTGGGTGCTCGAAGGCCGTGACGAGGCCGACGCCGTCCGCAATCGCGCCGATCTGCGCCATGTTCCAGTACGCCGGCGGCAAGAACTCGTCCCAACCCTTGCCGTGTGGCCACTGCGCAATCATGACCCCCTGCTCGGCGTCGAACGTCGCGCCCGGGTTCGTGGCTTGCTCGCGCTGGAACTCGGCGACCTGCTCGATCGGCCCGAAGTACGTGACGGCGTGTTCCTCGGACTCAAGGAAGATCAGTCCGTACCCCTCGGGGCGGGTGTGAAGATTGTGCTCACCGTTGGTGAGCCACGTCACGCAGTCGTCGAACCGCGCGTCACTCGCCGGCAGCGTCGCCGTCATCGACACCCGGTACCCGGGCGCCCCGGTGACGTGCGTCGGGTTCGTCTCGCTCGTCGGGTGCGTGTGGCCGTACGTGTTCCGGATCGTGAAGCTCATGGTGGTGCTCCCTTCGAGTGGGCGGGTCAGTGATCGGCCGCGAACCGGTGCATCGCCGCGGCGGCGCTGTTCTTCCCGCTTCCGGACGTGCCACCGAGGAGCATGCTGCTGTCCGTGAAGTGGAAGGGGAGCGGGGCCAGTTCCCCACCGACCAAGCCTTGGAGAGCGGGCGTGTCCGTGGGCCGGTGCGGTGCGATGACCCGCCCGTCGGGCAGCAGTTCACCGGTGTCCTCGAAAACCACGGACCCGTTGCACAGCAGGCTCCAACCCTGCTGCGGGTGACTGGAGATGACGCGGGCGGCCTCGCGGTCGGGGCTGCTGGCGGACGGGCAGAGCGGGGTGTGGTTGCACGGGGTGTTCGCGACCATCGGGATCTCCCTGGAGATGTCGGAGTGGTGTGGGTCCGGGAGCGGCAGCACCAAGGTCTGGCGCGGCCTGGTCCCTGCGTTCCCCGCCGTCACCGGGCCAACGAGGCGCTGGTCCGGTGACGCCCGGGCAGCGCAGGGCTGCAGGTGGCGGGACGGTCAGGCGCTGGCCTGGCGGGCGCGGTTCCGAGCGGCACGGCGCTTCATGGCGCGACGCTCATCCTCACTCAGGCCACCCCACACGCCGGAGTCCTCGCCCGACTCGAGCGCCCACTGCAGACACTGCTCGATCACCGGACAGCGGCGGCAGACAGCCTTGGCCTCCTCGATCTGCAGAAAGGCCGGGCCGGTGTTCCCAATCGGGAAAAAGAGCTCGGGGTCCTCTTCCCTGCAGACGGCGCGGTGTCGCCAGTCCATTGCTTCCTCCATCGTGGTCTTGCGTGCGTCAAGGGGTGATTCACCAGGCCGGGGGCGGGTGCGAGTGATCGCGGCCGCTAGCTGCTGCGCTCCCGCCCTGCGGCGGCGTGCGCGCTACTCGGTGGCGAGGTGGCAGCGGATCTGCTTACCGATCAACGAGTGCTCGACGGTCCAGCCGGGCGCGAGCGCCTCCAGCAGGAGCAGGCCCCGCCCGGACTCCGCGTCGTCGCTGTCCATCGCCACCTCGCTGCGGCGCGGCAGCAACTCGGGGACGGGGTCGTGGACATTGACCGCGACACCGGTGGAAGTGCGGTACACCTCCACCACCAACGGCACGTGATCTCCGCAGGCCCGTACCGCGTTAGCAACCAGCTCGGAGACGATCAACTGCGCGGTACCAGCGGTCTCCTGGCCGACCCCGCACGCCACCAGCACCCTCGCGGTCAGGCGACGCACGGTGCTGAGGACGGGCTTTGAGACCGTGATGTGAGCGACGAACCCACAGTCCCGGTGACGACGCAGGTAGCAGCCGGGGACGGAGGCCGGGAGGTCCGACCGGTCCGCAACCATGGTTCCGGTGCCGGAGACGGTGGCCGTGCTCACCGTGAACCACCGCCCGTGCCGCACTGGCGGACCCGGCGCAGCGCTTCCTCCATGTCCGGGTCGCTGTCCCCGTGCGCACCAAGCGCCGGGGGAGATGTCATGATGGAGTTCAAGGTTGTTCTCCTTCTCGCAGAGGGATGGCCTGCTGAAACGGCCCCGGGGCGCAATCCCGGGGCCGCTCTCATTCGGGGCGGTCCTGCTAGCCCTCGCCGTCGGCGAACTCGCTACCAGCTGGGTCAGCGGCGACGAGTAGCGCAGGAAACGGAGGTCAGCGGCGCTGTAACTGCTGCCGCTGCAACTGCTGAAGAGCGAAACGCTTGATTCGCTGATCGAGGTCACGGCCGGTCTCGCACAGGCGTCCCGACTGGCATTCCCGGCATCCGTACAGGGCGTGAGCCTTCTGGGCACCGCGCACCTGCGAGAGGGTGGCCACTCTCATCTGCGACACCGCCGGCGTCGGCGCCGGCTGCGGCTTGCGCACGACCTTGGTGCCACGACGCTTGCTGGCGTCTTTCGCGGCCTCGAGGTGGGCGGCGAAGGCTGTCTGCCATGCCTCAGAAGTGAGGTCGATCGTGATGCGCTGACCGCTGCCGGGGCAGCGGGCTTTGCGTGCACCGTGCCCGCGGTCCTTCAGGCGATGAGGAGTGATCATCTTGCGCCGCAAACGCCGCCACGTGCTGCAATCACCGCACACCACTGTGATGGGCTCCCCGGGATACAGGGTTATGCGGTTTGGTCGGATCTCGCTGGCCTTCAGCGCGGGTCGGCCGTTGTGACGCACTGGTACTCCTTCGGGCCGTGGTGCGGTTGCGTTCTCCGCCCGCCGCGGACAGGCCGCGGCGGCTGGGCAGCGCAACTGCGTTGGCTGCTCTGCTGGAGCCCGGCCCAGGGACCTCGTGGTTCGTCGACCTCGGCACGGAAGGGCTCTCGCAGGGTGGTGCTATTCGGTTCTCAGCTCGGACGAGCCAAAGAATGACCCTGTCACGGGTACAAACTTAGGCGCGCCGTAGCGAAGGGTCAACAGGCATTGGGTAGTTGCTAGGGCTCGACCGGGCGGTGGCCGCGCCCAGGACGGTTGGAAATCCACGAGTCGATGGTCGACTCGAGCCAAGCCGGAGACCGCCGGAACTGCTCGTCCGGCAGGGGCAGATCCTGAGGGCGTACGGGAAGTCCGTCGGCGATACGCCTGCGCGTGCGCTTGAGGTACACCCGCACCGTCTCGCTCGTCACGCCGATCTTGGCCGCCACCGCTTCGGTGTCGAGATACGGATTCCCGTCCGGCACATCCACTCCTTGTCCCCGTAGCGGGCACCAAGGTATCGAAGGCCTCAGTTCCAGCGCGCCAACGGCTGCGGCCCACGCGCGCACTGCCCCTGGGGGCACGGCAAGAGAATGTACCTTTGAAGGGGGCAAAACCGATGGGCGAGTCGGACCCCGCTGACAGCGGAGGTGGAGTGGTTGCAACAGAGCGAGGCCTCGGACACTGGACCTTGCGGTGTGCGCGCGGCGGGCGCGACGAGGCAGGCGCCGGAGGCGTCTCCGTGCGATCGGCCCTCGAGACGTTGTGTTCGCGCCTCTGCACGATCTTCACTCCCCTCACATCAACAACAGGTTCCGGGACACGTCAATCAGCTTCTGCTCCAGCGGGGTCGGATGTGAGGCCTCGGTGTACCGGTGGTGTACCGGCGGCGTACCGGCGGCGTTGCATCCGGAGTCGTGATCTGCCTTGGCCGCCAGGAAAGGGGGTTAGGTGATGGTGACGGTGCGCAAGTGGACTGGTTGGGAGGCTGACCTGCTCCGCGAAGCGAAGAAGATGAGCATCCGTGGATTCGCGGGATACCTGGGGGTCAGTGAGAGCGTGGTCATGCAGTGGAAGCAGCGCGGCGCGACCCTGATCCCGGTTGCTGAGTCTCAGCAGATCCTCGACACCGCCCTCGGCCGGTGCAGCGACGCAGAACGGGCCGCGTTCTCCGAACTGATCTCTGCTACCGGGCCTCCGGGCGAGACCGCTGCCGGAGATGGGCATCCAGCGGGACGCATCCCCGATCTGCCCTCGGGCTTAGTCGTGCGGCAGATGCCGACCGAGGTTGCCGCGAGCCAGGACCGTTGGCGGGCGGCGCGCCGGTATCTGAATGGCCATCGCGAACAGCTCTCCCGGGCCGCTGCGGGTTTGTACGATCCTGCGCTGCGCGTAGCCGGGACCCCGCTGCTGACCACTCCCGGCTGGATGCCAGCCGAACCTGTTCCCATCGACCGGATTCGGCTTGTTTGGACCGATGACGATGCTGACGTGCTCGTCAGCGGCAGTGAGCCTGAGGCACAGGCCACGCATCCGCTACGAGCACCCGGCTTGCGATTCGATCGCTACACCATGGCTATTCGTTACATCGACTCGCCGACGCTGTTCGAGAACCGGCCCAGCTATCGGCTGTCTCGTGTGCAATGGAAGGGGGACGAGGGGGAGTTGACCTTCGGTTTGGGCACCTACTTCGACAAACTCGACGTGTGCGAGGCGATCGGCCACGAGTTCGCGGCAGTGAGCCTGGAGCGCCCGGCTGAGTTGGCTAGCCCGGCGCCGCGCCTGTGGGGACATCTGCCGCTCCGCCGGCTCGTCGCCGATCCCTTCGATCCCACTCTGCGCGCTGTCACGCCCGCCATCACGACGCTCTTGATCCGTCGCCGACGCGACGGGACCGCGACGTTCCTGCTGCACTGGCGGGATCCGGCGAAGGTTGCGACGGCCGGCGGGCTGTACGACACCATCCCCGCGGGTGAGTTCCAGCCGGGCAGCATTATGTCCGCGAAGTCGCCGGAGGACTTCGATCTGTGGCGAAACATCGTGCGCGAGCTCAACGAGGAGCTGTTGGGCGCGCCGGAGTTCGATGGCAGCCGCAGCCGACCGCTCGCGTATGAGAAGTGGCCGCTGTTCCGGGCCCTGGAAGGGGCACGTCGCGAGGGACGGCTCAAGGTCTTCTGCTTCGGTATCGGTATCGACGCGCTGACTCTTGCCGCCACCATCCCGAGCGCCCTCGTCATCGACGACGAGGTCTTCGACCAGCTCTTCGGCGAGATCGCGGAGTCCAACGCGGAGGGCGTCACGGTGACGCACTGGGATGGCCAGGACACCTCTGAGGGCATCCCCTTCACTCATCAAAACATCACGCGGTTCATCAGTAATGAACCTATGGCGCCGCCCGGAGCAGCTTGCTTGGCCCTAGCGTGGAAGCACCGGGAGATCCTGCTGGCGCGATGAAGTGCGCCGAAGGCAGCGGGACACTGGCAAGGCGGGAGAGGAGCTCACACTGAACAGCCCGGTAACACCGCACATGGAGAGCGAACAGCAGTGGCGACAGGTCCGCGACTACCTCAACCGGAACCGCTTCGACCTGACCCAGATCGCTGTGCAGAGCTTCCCGGAGGCGCTCCGGGTCGCGGGCACTCCGCTGCTTGCCCGGCCGCACTGGGTCCCCGGCTCCCCGGTGCCCCTGGGGGATGTGCAGCTGAGTTGGTCCAATACCCGGATGCCGACGCCGATCAGCGGAATGGAGTCGGAACTCGGCCACATCCTCCCTCGCAGGGAAGACGGGACGGCGTACTCCCTGTACTCGGATGCGGTCGGGGCACTCGCCCGGCCGAGGCTCTTCGAGAACCGCGACTGCTACCGGTTGCTGGACGTCGAGTCTTCAGGTCAGGAGCCCAGGCTGCACTTCGGCCGCGGCCGCTACTTCGACGTGATCAATATTTGTGAAGCGGCGGCTCACGAGCTCGCTGCTGCTTCTCTTGGCTCCGCGGCCAACGGCGCGCTGCCCGCCTCGGCGATCCCGTTCCGGGCAGCCATCGGCGATCCGACTGACCTCGGCCAGCGGCCCGTGATGGCCGCGATCAGCACCCTCACCATCCGCCACGACCGGGCCACCGGCGACGCCGACTTCATCCTGCACTGGCGAGACCCCCAGAAGGTCGCCACCGGCGGCGGCCTCCACCAGGTCATGCCGGTCGGCATGTTCCAGCCCTCCTACGACGCCCCCTGGAACGAGGCGAACGATTTCGATCTGTGGCGGTCGATCGTCCGGGAACTCAGCGAGGAACTCCTTGGCACCACCGAGGACTACGGCAGTGAGTCTGCCCCGATCGACTACGACGCTTGGCCGTTCAACGCGACACTTCAGCGAGCCAGCCAATGCGGCACGCTCCGTGTCTTTTGGCTGGGCCTTGGTGTCGACCCGCTCACCTTCGTCTCCGACATGCTTACCGTGGTTGTCTTCGACTCGACCGCATTCGACGACGTCTTCCCGAAGCTCGCTGCGACCAACGATGAGGGCCACCTCGTCGAAGTGGAAGACGGCACAGGCCGCTCCCTAGGCGTACCGTTCCGCGCCGATCACATCGAGCGCCTGACCACCAGGGAGCAGATGCAACCGGCCGGAGCCGCCCTGCTGCGCCTGGCCTGGCAACACCGCGCTGAGCTCCTCGCATCCCATGAGTGATCGGGCCCGGGGCCGTAACCGGCCCCTCGTACGGCGCAGACCTCCTGGTCGTCGGCGTGGGCCCGGCCGGGGTGGCGGCCGCCGTGATGGCAGCAAGTCTGCAGGTGGACACTGTCAAGGCCGAGGCCTGCCGAGCGCGTCGGCGAGAAGCTCCACCAGGCAGCTGGTCGACAGGCCCGGGGTCTCTTACCGAACCGGCAGACCAATCCATGACACGCCGTCAAGACGTTACGGCCCAAGCCTCTGAGGCAGTAAGGTTCGATGTATCTTTTCTGAATCGCTTGTTGTTAAGGAGGTGCACGGTGTCGGAGCGGTTCGATGCGATCGACGCGTTGCTCGCACGCCCCACCGAACTACCGCCGCCTGACGTGCGGGCAGAACTGCGTCGCGCTGATGGTTTGACTCAGGCGGAAGTCGCTGAGGCCATCGGCGTCAGCCGACTCCAGGTGATCCGGTGGGAGCAAGGCCAGGCAGTGCCGCGCCGAAAGCATCGCGCCGCCTACGCCCACCTCCTGAAGGGCTTGGCAGCCAAGCACCCCGGGGTGGCTGCTCGAACTGAGCAGCTCACGCGAGAGGCCGGCTAGTGATCACGATGACTGCACGCGCCCCGTAGAAGCGCTGAAGCCGTCCCTGTCGCCACAACAGGAACGGCTTCCTAGCGATCGACTCGCCCACCTAGCAAGCGCCGAGTCGTGAGCAGCGAGGTGACCTCGCGTGCCGGGTGATGCCCGTGGACCGTTGGTCCGCGTGGTCACCGGACACCAGAATACGGCAGGTTCCTATCCGAGGCCTAGCATGGGCTTCCTCTGACCGCTATCCGGCTGGTTACAACGCTCCTCGCGGCTCCCCTACCCAAGGGGAGAACCACTGATGTACCTCCGTCCCCGCCACCGTCATCCGGTCGCGAGTCTTGCACTTGTCTCGGCTTCGACTGTCACACGGCCGTCGGATCGTGTCGGTATCCGAGTCGGCCTGACCAGCGCTCATCTGCAGCGTCAGCAGCTGCTCACGCATTCTCTCGGTACCACCCGTCGACCGGGCGTCTCCGCTCGCACGCGCCCACAATTCCGCCGAGGCCTGGGCACCCGTACCCTCCACCTGACCATCACGGCGCCCCGTGGTCGGAGTGATACTCATATCACTC